>DASRSL010000109.1:0-28466 GCA_035656495.1 Roseiarcus sp. | reverse complement strand
GCGCTCTCGGGCCGTCCGTCGTTGATGAGAATGCCGTCGGCGAGGAAGCTGCGTAGGGCCGTCTCGAACTGATGGTGATGCGCGTCGATGAAGCCCGGCATCACGATATGTCCCGACGCGTCGATGACCGCGGCGTCCGGCGCATGAATGGACTGGGCGACCTCGGCGATGCTCGACCCGTCGATGAGCACGTCGCCGGCCGCGTGATTGCCGACCCGCTCGTCCATCGACAACACGACCCCGCCCTTGATCAGTGTGCGGCGGCCCTTGGCGCCGACTCCTTCGGGCATAGCGGTTGCAGCGGCGCCGTGCGCCGCTTGCGCCTTCCCCGCCCCGGCCGGAGGGGAGGCCGGGGCCGAGACAGTCGAGCCCGGGACGCCGCCGGCTCCGACGCCTGCACCGGACGCCGCGACCTCACAGACGTGGCACATGGCTTCCTCCCGATCGGCCGCCGAGCGCTGTCGGCTTCGCCTGAAACGTCCGGTTTTTGAGGAAGCCTACTGGAGCCGCGCTCGGGGCGTCAATCGCGCCGCCCGATGCTGAGCCGCGCCGGGCGAAACAGGCCAGGGCCGGGTCAGCCGGGGCGGATGTTCTGGTTGACGCGGAAGAGGTTCGTCGGGTCGTATTTCGACTTGATCGCCGCGAGGCGGCCATAGTTGTCGCCATAGGCCGCCTTCAGCCGGGCGTCGCCCTCGTCGTCCATCATGAAGTTGGTGTAGCCGCCGCCGGGATTGAACGGATGAACCGCGTCCCAGTACGCCTTGGCCCAGCGCGTGATCGGTTCGGCCATTTCAGGGTTCGGATCGATTCCGGCGATAACCATCGACCATCTGGCGTCGCGCGTGCTCCACGCCGTCTCATGCTTGCCGACGCGATGGACCGCTCCGTCGATCGGATAAAGATGCATGAGCGACAACTCGGTCGGCGTCTTGGCCGCGTGCGCAATATGAGTTTCGATCGCCGCATCCGTGAGCTCGTTGACGAAGTCGCCCTTCCAGTACCATTGCATGCCCTTCGGATAGAGGCCGTCGAACATCGTCTGCAGGGCGGGGTAGGGCATCATGCCCGTCCAGTCGAGCGCAGGCGGAGGCAGGGTCTCCAGAAGCGGGGCGAGGGCCTTGCGCTTCGCGCCGTCACTGGTGGCTCGTGGTCGAGCCGGAGGCGAAAGTCGACCTCTGCTCCGTCGATCCGGGCTTCGACGTCGATCTTTATGTGACGGTCGATTTGCGGACGATGACTGCGATCTGGATGGGCCTCACGAAGGTCCGCGAGGCCGCCGACGGCGGAAAGCTCACCCTTGCCGGCGACCGCGTTCTCGCGAGCCGCATGCAGAGCTGGCTCGGCCTCAGTCCGTTCGCGGCTGAGAAGAAGCTGGCGATGGCGTAGCGGCCAGTCCGTTGCGTCATCGGACGGCCAGAGGCTTTTCGTTTTGCTTGGACTCCCGCCCGACAGGAGCGTCGCCTCGACCGGTCGTTTCCTGCGCCTTGGTCAGCGCGTAGAGCGCGAGGTCGGCGCCTTTGCCCCGGAGACGCAGCCCGCCGAGCGAGCGTTTGGCGACGCCGGGCGGCAATTCGAGGCGGTCGATCAGGTCCGCCGAAGCGAGGACCCGGTCGCCGGTCTCCCGGCAGAATTCCTGGATGCGGGCGGCAGTGTTGACGGCGTCGCCGAGGAAGACGATCTCCTTCTTCACCGAGCCCATTTCGCCGGTCACCACGGGGCCGCAATGCAGACCGGCGCGGAAATTGACGGCGGCGCCGAACTCTCGCACGTAGTCGGGCGCCCGGCGCGCCAGTTCGTCGAGGGCGGCGAAACAGGCCGCGACACAGCGTGCCTCCGCGACCCCGTCCGCGAGTTTCCAGGTGGCGATCAGCTCATCGCCCCACGTAGCTATAAATCTCGCCGCGCGCCGCCACGATCGGGCCGGTGAGGTCGAACATGAATTGATTGAGCAGGCGGTGAAACGCGAGCGGCCCGAGCCGCTCGGCCAATCCCGTCGATCCCTCCAGGTCGATGAACAGAAGGATGCGCTCTTCGAGCCGCGGCCTGTAGTAGCGGCCGGTGATGAAGTTGAAGAGTACGTTCTGCCCGAGGAGGCTGTTCACGTCGAGCATGAAGACGAAGACGAACGACGCTGCGAGCGAGAACAGCACGTCCCGAGTTTCGATCCCGGTTTGACCGGGCGCCGGGAACGCCCACGCCCCGAGCTTCAGACCAAGGAGAATGACCGCGAGATAAATGAGGGTCTTGATCGCCACATGCGCCGGAAACGCCGAGCGGCGCAGCGACGACCCCAGCGGCCCCGCGAATCCGAAGATTTCCAGCGTGGACAGAGCGCCCCCGATCACGAGGCCGGTGACGCCGCCGCGCAGCATTCCGTAGGCAGCGAACAGCGGCTGGGCGTTCTCGACAACGTGCGTCTGAGAATATAGGGCTCCGATCGCCGCGCTGATTGCGGTGAGCCGGAAAACGTGCCGGAGCTGGACCGGCAGCTGGGAAGACGGCATTGACGGCAGTCACTCCAGGTTGCGGCGCCAGTCTAGAGCGAGTTCCGATCGACTGGAATCATCGTTCGCCACGACGGGGCGGGATCCCACGCGATCTGGAAATGTGCTTCCCTGCGGTCATGCGCTCGGACCTTAACCTCGCGCGGCGGGCGCCCTTCTACCTCTTCGGAAAGCTTCCAAATGCTTTCCGAAGATTTCCGTCAGGCCTTCCAAAAACTTCAGTTTCCTTCCGATTCTTTCCGAAAATTTCACCGAGAAACCGAAATTTATCAAAGGATTACGACCGAATTCGCCGGCTGATCGCGGCAAGGGAAAATGATCAACAATTCAGCATCGGCCTTCCCCCGGTGCGCAACCCCTAAGGCTGCGAGGGAGGCGGTCTCCGCGTAAGACCGGGGCGGGTTCAAGGTAAGCGGACAAGCGACGTTCTCCGTCGCGATGTCTGGAACATAACAAGTACGTAGCTCAGTGGCTTTTGTCAACAGGTTGTTGTTCGGCCTTGAGCTTTTCCAAGGCTCTGCGGACGCAAGGATGGCGCTGGGTCCGTCTCATCGGGATACGCTCCAGCAGATGTCCGGGAGACTGACTGTTGCGAGGTTGTCGGCCGCCGGGGAGCCGGCTGCAGCTCGCTCATTCGCAAGTCACGCCGCCAGCGACCCGAGGGATATCCCTTCGTTAACCTTGGCTCCCGAGGAGGCGGTTTGGCGTGTCAAACAACAATCCGCGGAACAAAAGTCTTCACTCAGAGTTTGCTGATCGACTCTGCGAGTCGCGCGCCGCACTCTTCGTTCGCGTGACAACGGAACTATTCGATCCGGCTTGTGTGGCCGAGGAGGAGTCCTGGGGAATTCAAATGACAAGCTGCACTCTACCCTCGACTTCTGACGCACGGTCGCCGCCTCGTCCTCGGCCATCGAAGTTTCGACCTTCGCCCGCGCAGCACCGGCGGCAGGCGCGATCCGGCCGCGTGGACGCTCCTCGCGCTCGCGGCCCGATGTCGGGCGCGGCGGCGGCGAAGAACGGCGGGAAAAGCGGCCTGGCTGCGTCGTTCGCTGGATCGGCCGGCGGCGATGCCGATCGCCAAGTCGGGCAGCACGAGTCGGACGTCGGCGAGGAAATTCCTTCCCCTGCGGCGCCTTGGCCCGCGGCGAGGACCCGATCGATTGTGGGCGTCTGGGGGGCGCTGCCCGTCGCGCCGCCATGGCGATTGTTCGAGGCGTCCTGGGAGCTCATGGCGCTTGCCAGGCTGTCCGACCAACGGCCCGATTACGCCATCGACAGCGTGCGGATCGGCGGCGAGCGGCGCGCGGTCAGCGAGCGCGCCGTGCTGAGCACGCCGTTCTGCCAATTGCTGCATTTCGAGCGGGAGGGCGGCGCCGGCGACCCCAAAGTGTTGCTCATCGCGCCGATGTCGGGGCATTTCGCCACCCTGTTGCGCGGCGCGATCCGAACCCTGCTGCGCGACCACCAGGTTTTCGTCACCGATTGGATCAATCCGCGCCACATCAGGCGCGAGGAGGGCGGCTTCGGCCTGGAGGACTACACGCAGCATATTCTGGACTTCATCCGTCACGTCGGCGACGATTGCCATGTGGTGGCGATATGCCAGGCGACTGTTCCGGCGCTGGCCGCGGCCGCAATCATCGCGCAGCGAGGCGATGCGTTCCAGCCGGCGAGCCTCACGCTGATGGCCGGTCCGATCGACGTCAGGGCTGCGTCAACCTCTGTCAATACGTTCGCTAGAGCAAAACCGATCGAGTGGTTTCGCGACAATCTCATCCGGGTCGTGCCCCCGATTTACGAGGGGCGCGGTCGGCGGATTTACCCCGGCTTCCTGCAACTTTGCGCATTCATGAGCTTGAATCCGGGCCGCCATGCGAGTTCCTTCGCCGAATTGTTCCGAATGCGCCTCGCCGGCAACGTCGAACAGGCTGACGCGATTTGGGATTTCTACCGGGAGTACTTCGCGGTCATGGATCTGACCGCAGACTTCTATCTCGAAACGGTCGATCAGGTCTTTCAGCGGTGTCTGTTGCCGGCGGGAGAGATGACCTTCAAAGGCGTAAGGATCGATCCGGGCGCCATCCGCAAGACCCCGCTGCTCACCGTCGAAGGCGGCAACGACGACATCTGCGGGGCCGGGCAGACTGCGGCGGCGCAAGCGCTCTGTTCTGGCCTTTCCTCCCGGATGAAGAGACATTACGTGCAGCCCGGCGTCGGCCACTTCGGCGTGTTCAGCGGACAGCGCTGGGAGAGCGAGCTCTATCCGGTGGTGCGCGACTACATCAGCGCGTGCCGGGCGTGAGCCGCACAGAAATGGCGCCGCGCCCGAGTGTCATTGCCCCTTTTTCCTCCGCCGCGTTAGGAGACGCATCTCGCGTTGCGAAATTGGCTTAGCCCGAGCGGAAACGGCCGCCCAGCCGGCGGCGTCCGGGCGCTGCTTCATTCCGAATCGACGACTTTGGCGAGAGCCTCGATCTGAAGGCGGCGTTGCGCAGCGTCGCAGCGCAGCGCGGCGATATGGGTGTAGCGCTTGCAGCCCGCCAGCATGGCGTGCATCGCCAACGTCTCGTTTCTTTTGCGCGTAGAGACTGCCGTAGCGCGGCGGACAGTCGGTGACCAGGGCCTCGAACCGTCCGCTCGTCTCGAGGAAATGGATGAAGAACGGCAGTCGCCCAAGCGGCGCCAACGACGCCATCGTGATCCCCTTACGATCAGGCCTAAGTAACTGTCGAGATCGACGACGCCAGACCGTTCGTTCGCCACAACCAAAGATTGTTCGCCTGGTGGGTGAGCCGAAAAGCTAGCTGGATCGCGCGGCATCCCCTGACAATGCGAGATTCGCCTCAATACCCAGAAACCAGAAACTGCCGAATTTGGGTTCAATCGCCGCTGCTCATGCCGCGCCGTTTCTCGGCATCGATCACATAGCGCCGGAGAATGCGATTGATTTCGGTTTGGTAGCGCCCGCCGGCGGCGTGCTCTTTGAGCCAAGCGAGGACGTCGGCGTCCAAGCGAATTGTCACCGACCGTTTCACCGTACGATAGAAGTCGCCGCGCTTTGCCCGCGCCCAGTTTTCGATGGGCGCTTCGGGGATGTCAGACGTATCGATTTGCTCGTCCGGCAGCGCGGCGATCCTGGCGAGCTGATCCAGCTCGGCGCGGCTAAGCGCCTTCTTCGTAGAGCTTCCTTTCACGGCGAGTGGCCTTTCTGGCGCCAATAATTCGAATCCGACCTTCGTCTAGCGGGTCCGGATTGGCGTGTACGACAAGCAAGAGCGCCACCGGGCCTACCATCCCGATTGCGTGCCAGCGCTGCTCCCCGTTTTCAACCCGGTCGGGCAAGATCACATGGAAAGGGTCGTCCCAGACCCTCGTTGCGAACAGCGCAAGAAACCAGCCCTCGGGCGGCTCACCCGGCCGCTCCGAAGACTGCTCGATTCGCGTCTATTGACCAAATCGGAGGAAGGATTGGCGGGGCCGCTACTGCCCCCGCTTTCCCTGCGCGGCGAAGCGCACCGCCTCCTCCGCGGCGCGGAACAGCGCGCGCGCCTTGTTAACGCATTCCACCTGTTCGGCGGCCGGCGAGGAGTCATAGACAATTCCCGCCCCCGCCTGCACGTGCATGAGCCCGTCTTTGACGACCGAGGCCCGCAGCACGATGCAGGTGTCCATTTCGCCGCCGGCGCCGAAATAGCCGATGCAGCCGGCGTAGATGCCGCGCTTGTCCTTCTCGAGCTCGTCGATGATCTCCATCGCCCGCACTTTCGGCGCGCCCGAGACGGTGCCGGCCGGAAACCCCGCGGCGAGCGCCGCCACCACGTCGAGATCGTCGCGCAGCTCACCCTCGACGTTGGACACGATATGCATAACGTGGCTGTAGCGCTCGATGAAAAAACTGTCGGTCACCTTGACTGTGCCGATCCGGGCGACGCGTCCGACGTCGTTGCGGCCGAGATCGAGCAGCATCAGGTGCTCGGCGCGCTCCTTCGGGTCAGCGAGCAGCTCGGCGGCCAGCGCCTCGTCCTCGCCGGGAGTCTTGCCGCGCGGGCGGGTGCCCGCGATCGGCCGGATGACGACCTTTCCGTCACGCACCCTGACCAGGATTTCCGGGCTCGACACGACGATCTGAAAGCCGCCGAAGTCGAGATAGCAGAGATAGGGTGAGGGATTGACCCGCCTCAGCGCCCGATAGAGCGAGAAGGCCGGCAGGTCGAAGCGGCTCACGAAGCGCTGCGACAGCACGATCTGGAACGCGTCTCCCGCAACGATGTAGTCCTTGGCCTTCGCGACCATGGCCTTGTATTCGGCCTCGGTCGTGTTGGAGACCGACTCGCCCGCCCTCACGAAGGGGTCAGCCTCGGCGCCCGCCGTATGGTCAAGCGGCGCGTCGAGCGCGGCGACGATCGCGTCGAGGCGCATCAGCGCCGCTTCATGCGCCGCCCTGGCCGAAACGCACGGCGTGGGGCGCACCGGGGTCACGATCGCCATTTCGTCGCGAGCGGCGTCGAACACCACCATGACCGTCGGGCGGATGAGCAGCGCGTCCGGCACGCCGACCGAGTCGGGCTTCGCCTTCGGCAGGCGCTCCATCCGCCGCACCACGTCGTAGCCGAGATAGCCGAACACGCCCGCCGACATCGGCGGCAAGCCCGGCGGCAGCTTGATGCGCGACTCGGCGAGCAGCGCCCGAAGCGCCTCGAGCGGATCGCCGGGGCAGGGGACAAAGGCGTCGGGGTCCTCGAGCGCGCGCCGGTTGATGTCGGCCCGATCGCCGGTCGAGCGGAAGACGAGGTCGGGGTCGAGCCCGATCATCGAATAGCGGCCGCGCTGGGCGCCGCCTTCGACCGACTCGAGGAGGAACATGTTGCCGGCTCGGCCGCGCGCGAGCTTCAGGTAGGCCGAGACCGGGGTCTCGAGATCGGCAACCAGCGTCGTCACCGCGACCGTCGCGCCGCCGGCCTCGTAGGCGCGCGCGAAGGCCTCGTAGTCGGGCGCGACTGTCACGGGTCAGCCGCCCTCGGCCGACTGCAGAACGTTCTCGTGCACGCTGACGCCGAGCGAGCCGCGCAATGCCCCGATGTACTGATCGAGCAGGCTCTCGCGCGTCGCCCCGTCCAGTTTCTCAGCCGTCGCCTTCACCCTGAGGTCGGCGAAATCGACCGGCGGCGTCCTGTCGGCGGTGATCTTGAACACGGTCCGTCCGTCCGGCGTCGCCGCCGAGCCCGAGCCGTCGGCGGGCTCGCGGAAGATCGCGGCCACAACCGATTCCGGCAGGCTCTTGTCGTCCCGATGGATGTCGGCGGCGGACTTCGATTCGGCGCCGGCGCTCTTTGCGACCTCCGCGACGCCGCCGCCGGAGCGGATCTGCTTGACGAGGTCGTCCGCCTTGGCGGCCAGCGCCCGGTCCACCTGCTCGGCCCGCCACTGCGCCTCGACCTCGGGCTTGGCCTCCTCGAAAGTGCGGTCGTGCGCCGGATCGATCTTGGTCACTACGAACCAGACGTAGCCGTTGTCCGCGGTCTGCAGCGGCGATTCGTCGAGGCCGACGTCGGAGGCGAAAACCGCGCGCAACAGGTCTCCCTTGTCGGGCAGGCTGAGCGGCTTGCCGCTCTTGTCCTTGCCCTGCGCGTCGACCCCGGCCACGGTCTGCGTGGTCAGCCCTGCCGCTTTGGCGGCTTCGGAGAGGGACTTGCCGGAGACGCGGGCGTCCTCGATCTTGTCGTGGATCGCCTGGATCTTGTCGCCCGAGCGGGCGGCGGACACCTGCCGCTTGATCTCCTCTTTGACCTCGGCGAAGGGCTTGATCGTCGAGGGCGTGATGCTCTTGACGTGGACGATGGCCGGCCCGAACTGCGTCGCGAGCACGCCGCTCACTCCACCCTGCGGCAGAGCGAATACGGCGTTCGCTTCCGCCTTGTCGATCATCTCGTCCTTCGTCGTCTCGCCGAGATCGGTGTCTTTGGCCGTGAGGCCGCGCTCCTTGACGATGTCGTCGAAGCTCGCGCCGCCCTTGATCTTGGCCTCGGCCGCGTCCGCCTCCGCCTGGTTGGGGAACAAGATCTGCTGAAGTTCGCGCTTCTCCGGCGTACCGTAGCGGGGATCCTTGCCGGCCAGCTTGGCGTAGGCGGTTTCCGCGTCCCCATCGCTCACCTCGGCCGGATTGGCGAGCGTCTGCGGCTCGAGGGCGACGACGTCCATCGAACGGTATTCAGGCGCGCGGTAGCTCGACTTGCGGTCGTTGAAGAAGGCCTTCAGCGCATCCTCCGACGGCGCCGGAATGTCGCCGGCCGCGGCGGCGGGGAGCAGGAAATAGTCGACGGAACGCGTCTGTCCTTCGTAGTCGGCTTCCGCCTTCGTGTCGACCTTCGGCGCGGCGATCCCCGTCGTCAGCGCGGCGAAGATGAACTGCCTCAGCGCCGACTTGCGCAGATCGGAGACATAGGCCTGCTCGCTCAGATCGTTGTCGCGCAGGAGGCTGGCGAAGCGCTGCGGATCGAAGACGCCGGACTTGTTCTGGAAGGCGGGGTTCGATGTGATCGCGCTGCGTAGGGCGTCAGTCGAGATGTTGAGACCGAGCTTGTGCGCCTCCTCGTCGAGCGCCGCCTCGCTGATCAGCCTTTGCAAAACCTGGCTGTCGAGGCCGATCGCCCGCGCCTGCTCGTTGGTGAACGGCTGGCGCATTTGCCGCTGATACTGCTGCAGCGTCCGCTGGTAGGCATCGTGAAACCGCTCGGAGGAGATTTTCGCCCCGCCGACCGAGGCGACGGTCGAGGCGGTGAAGCCGCGCAGCATGTCGCCGACGCCCCAAATCACGAAGCTGACGATAATGAGCGCCATGACAACGGTCATGACCGCCTTGCCGATGACTCCTTGAGCCGCGTTGCGCATCGATGCGAGCATTCGGGTCCTTCAGCCTTTCTCCGCACCCTCGTGACGCGCGCCTTCTAGCCCCGCCGGCCGGCTTTGCATAGGCTTTGCGGCGATGATAACAACCGTCGGCCCAATTTCCGCAGCGACCCCAATATGACCCCTGACGTGCGCCCGCTCGTCGCCGGCAACTGGAAGATGAACGGCCTGACGGCGTCGCTCGTCGAGATCGAGACGATGCGCCGCGCCGCCGACGCCGGCGAGGCTGGGCGCGCGGAACTCGCGGTATGTCCGCCCGCGACGCTCCTCGCCGAGGCCGCCGTGAGGCTCAGAGGCTGCGCGGTCTCGCTCGGCGCCCAGGATTGCCACACCGAGGCGAGCGGCGCCTTCACCGGCGATATCTCCGCGCCGATGCTGAAAGACGCCGGCGCCTCTTATGTAATCGTCGGCCACTCCGAGCGGCGCACCTTGCACCACGAGACCGACGCGCTCGTGCGCGCCAAGGCGGAGGCGGCGCTGAAGGCGGGCCTGACCGCGATCGTCTGCGTCGGAGAGACGCGGGTCGAGCGCGAGACGGGCGAGGCGATCGCCGTCGTCTCTCGTCAGCTCCTCGCTTCGATGCCGCCGGACGGGACGCCGGAAACGGTGGTCGTCGCATACGAGCCGGTCTGGGCGATTGGCACGGGCCTCACCCCGACGCCCAAGGACGTCGCCGAAATGCACCAAGCGGTCAGGAGCCTCCTCGGCGAGATCTATGGAAGCGCCGGCGCGAAGATCCGCATTCTCTACGGCGGCTCGGTGAAACCCGCGAATGCGCGCGAACTGCTCGGGCTCGACAATGTCGACGGCGCCCTGGTCGGCGGGGCGAGCCTGAAAGCGGCGGATTTTCTGGCGATCGCCGCGGCCTACGCCTAGATTTTCCAACAATCCCGATACGATGGACGCGCCCCTTGCGCCGTGATAGGAGCGCGCCATCTTAAGGACGCCGGCCTCGAGAGCCCGGCGGCCCGCCCCTTGAGCCCTTTTCATGCAGTCGGTCCTCATCGTCATCCACATTCTCATCGTGATCGCCCTGGTCGCGATTGTGCTTCTCCAGCGTTCCGAAGGCGGCGTGCTCGGGTCGGGCGGCGGAACCGGCAGCTTCATGACTGGGCGCGGGCAGGCGAACGCCCTTTCGCGCGCCACCGCCATCCTGGCGGCGATGTTCTTCGTCACGTCGCTCCTCATGTCGATCATCGCCGGCTGGAGCCGGGCGCCGCGTTCGATCCTGAGCAACGCTCCGGCGGCGCCGGCAGGCCAGAGCGCGCCCCAGCCGATCAACCCCGGCAACATTCTCGATCAGCTGAAGCAGCTTCAGGGCCAGTCGAACGCGCCGGCGGCGCCGGCAGCGCCCGCTCCGGCCGCCCCGGCGCAGAAGCCTTAACCTCTGAGGGGCGGCGAGGCGGCCGTCGGAGGCGAGGGGGTGCCGTCTTTCCGCAGCGAGCGCCGCGTGCACCACAAAGCCGGGCAGATGTTCGACCTCGTGGCCGACTGCGAGCGCTATCCCGAATTCGTGCCGCTGTGCACGGGCTTGCGCGTGCGCAACCGGAGACCGGACGGGCAGGGGCGCGAGACGCTGACCGCCGACATGTCGGTCGGCTACAAGGTGATCCGCGAAAGGTTCACGAGCCGGGTCGTGCTGGACAAGCCTCGGCTGAGGGTTGTCGTCGAATATATTGACGGCCCGTTCAGCCACATGGAGAACATCTGGACCTTCCGCGACGAGCCCGAGGGCGCGCTCTCAGTCGTCACCTTCTTCATCGACTACGAGTTCCGCAGCCGGACCCTCGGCGCGCTGATGGGCTCGATGTTCGACAGCGCCTTCCGCAAATTCGCGCAGGCCTTCGAGAAGCGCGCCGACGCCGTCTACGGCGAGGCCTCCGGTTGAACTCGGAGCGGTGCTCGGCTTTGCAGCCGAGCGTGGCGGCGCGACCGACGGCCGCGCCCTAAAGGGCCGCCTCCAACATCTCGATCGCGATCTGCACCGAGACGAGGCGGACGTTGGCGCGGCCGATCGCGCCGAGCCGTTCTTCGCGCGCGACTATCGCCCCGCCGGCCCTCGCGCAGGCGAACCAGACGAGGCCGACCGGCTTTTCCGCCGTGCCGCCGTCGGGACCGGCGATTCCGGTCACGGCGACGGCGAGGTCGGCCCGCGAGGCTGCGAGCGCCCCCTCCGCCATGGCGCGGGCGGTCGTCTCGCTGACCGCTCCCCGCTCGGCCAGCGTGTCTTTCCGCACGCCGAGGAGATCCCGCTTGGCCTCGTTGGAATAAACGACGAAGCCGCGTTCGACGACGGCTGAGGAGCCCGGGATTTCAGTCAAGAGCCCTGCGACGAGCCCGCCGGTGCAGGATTCTGCGGTCGCGATCTTGAGACCGGCGGCCTTGCAGCGTTCGAGAAGCGCGGCGGCGCGGGCGACGAGGTCGGCGGAAAACAAAGGCGTCGGCTCCTTTTCACTGTTGGCTTGCGACGACCCCTCCGCTGCCATCGTGCGACAAGCGGAGGAAGGTTATCCTCATAGCGAAGATCTCGCGAGACTTCCGCGGCTCGAGCGCCCCATGGGCCGGGAACAGGTCGACGAGCCCAGGGATGAAAGCGCGAGGGGAAATGGGAGAACCACGCCTCGCGAGCCCGTCTACCGGTGTCGCTCGGGCGCCGCCCTCAGAATGGCCGCAGCCTGCGCGTCCAATTTCCGCCGCCCGACCGCCCGCGCCGCAGAGGAGTCTGAGCGCCTCTGGAAAGGGGCGGCCCTGCGTCTCCGGCGGGAACCCGTCAACGGTCATCCGGGTTTGATGTCATCGAGTCACGCAAATGGGTTTCCACGCGAAAAACCGCACGCTCGTCGCCGCCAACGAGGTTCAGGGGGCGACGGTCTACGACCGGACCGGAGATCATCTGGGATGGATCGATGACATCGTGATCGACAGGAAGACGGGCAATGTCAGTTACGCCGTCATGTCGTCTGGCGGCTTCCTAGGCTTTGGCGCCCGATACCACTCCCTCCCGTGGTCAATGTTAAACTACGATGCGGCTCTGGGAGGATACCTCATCAATGTTGAACGGGCGCAACTCGAAGGAGCGCCCGCCGTTGGTCGATGGCTTTGAGCCGACGACTCGCCGGTGCGGTCGCCGGCCAAGCCCTGAGGACCACTCCGCTGAAATGGAGAAAGAGAGGGCGAGGCCGGGAACGTCCCCCGCGGGGCTTTCGGAAACCTGCTGTTAACTCAAGCAAGGCGATGGGAGCTTTTCGTGGGAACTTCGCGGCGCCTCGGGTGTTCGGGTCGCAATGGATAGAGTAGCGTCCTGCCGAATGCATGCGGCCCAATGCCTGGCGCTAGCCAGGATCGCTGCCGATCCGGGGCACAAGAGACTGTTCGTCGAGATGGCCTCGAGCTGGCATGACCTTGCTGTGCTGCTGGCCGCCTATTCGGATGAGGCGCTTGTTCTGCTAAGCCCCGTTGGCGGGGGAACCCGACCTGATGAGCCGCTCGCCATTGGAGGGGAGTAAGCGCACTCGGCGAGGAAAAGGTCGGGAGGCCTCAAGTTGACGCCGCTGCCGTTCCCGCCGGCCTTCGCGGGCCTTGGGGCTCGAATTAAAGGGCCAAAGTTCAAAGGCGCCGCGCAGACGCCGCCCAGATTTACGATTGCCGCGCCCGCGCAGTTTATTGGCGTCGCCGCGGCGATGGCGCACCTCACGGTTCGGGCAACCGTCAGAGCCAGTGAGCCACGCCCGCAGACGAAGCGTTCTTTGACCGACGGCCAGCGTGTCTTGGAGGCGCGTCTCTTGAACGGAACGATCCTGATCTACGGGGTGACCGGCTACACCGGGAAGCTCATCGCCAGAACGGCGGTCGGCCGGGGCGCGCGCCCTGTTCTGGCGGGACGCAGTTTCATGAGGGTCAAGGCGGTCGCCGAGCCGCTCGGCTTGACGGGACGGGCGTTCGATCTCGGCGACCCCGCCGCGGTGGACGCAGCGCTCAAGCAAGTCTCGGTCGTGCTCTCGGCGGCCGGTCCGTTCTCCGCGACATTCCGGTCGTTGGTCGACGCCTGCATCCGAAATCGCGTTCACTACCTCGACATCACCGGCGAGATCGACGTCTTCGAGGCCATCGCTGCGCGGGACGCCGAGGCCAGGAGCGTCGGCGTGACGCTGCTGCCAGGCGTCGGATTCGACGTCGCGCCCAGCGACTGCCTCGCGGCGCATCTGAAGCGGCGGTTGCCGGACGCGAACGACCTCAAGCTCTATTTCTCGCATGGCGCGAACATGTCGCGCGGGACGGCCAAGACCATGATCGAGTCGATCGCCGCCGGGGCCCGCCTGCGGCGCCGCGGCCGCATCGTTTCGCGCGATCGGGCGGAGGCGGGGTCATGCGATTTCGGGAAGGGCGAGAAGGCCACGATCCAGGTCAGCTGGGGCGACGTCGCGACCGCGTTTCGTTCGACCGGCATCCCCGACATCGAGGCCCATTTCGAGGCGTCGCCGCCGATGATGGCGTTCGCCCGCACGCCCTGGTTCGTAAAATCCTTTCTTGCGCTTCGCCCCATGCAAAGCCTCCTCAAGGCCCAGGTCGACAGGCTGCCGGAGGGTCCGAGCGAGGCGGCCCGGCGGGCCGGAAGAGCCGTGTTGGTCGGCGTCGCGCGGAACGCCAAAGACCAAACGGTCCGCTCGCGCCTGACCACGCCCGAAGGCTATTCGCTGACCGCCGCCGTTGCCTTCGACGTCGCAAGCCGCATCGCCGCCGGAGAGGTCAAGCCCGGCTTTCAGACCCCGAGCCTCGCCTTCGGCGCGGATTACATCCTCGGCTTCGACGGCGTGGCGCGGGAGGACCTCGATTGACCTTCGCCTCGAGCCGGTAGACCTCGCGTCCACGCGCTACGTGTCTTCCGGGAGCACTCCCGCTTCGGGTTGGCCCCAATCGGGGAGGACGGGGCGAGCGGGATCGGCTGACGGATCCTCGGCGGCTGGGCGCGCCGTCCGGCAGACCGGCCCCGACTCGCCTGGCGCGAGGAGCCGCAGATGTCGCTCGACGCCAAAATCGGCGACGACGCGATTGGCCTCGTGAGCCGGATCGATACCGTGGCCGCGCAAGTAGGCGTAAAAGGCGCCCCCCTTGGTGTCGACGGGACGCGCGTGCCTGACGGCGACCGAGCCGACGACGCCGACGGAATCCGGGCCGAAGGCGGCGCGCGCCGCCGGGCCGATAACGAGATCCGTCCCCCAGCCGCTGACCGTTTGTGAAAAGGCCCAGCCGAGGCGCTCGAGCGCCCGTCGGGAGATGAGCGGAGCCATGATTTCGATGGTCGACACGCGGATGATCCCGTCTCCGGCGGCCGGCTTCTTCAGGAACGGCCATGCCGAGTCGGAATCGGCGGTCAGCGCCGGCTGCGCGACGTCGAGCCGCTCGCGGGCGCCCGCCGCGAACAGCCGATCGATGTCCCCCTCGCCGACTTCGACGTCGTCATCGAGAAAGAGCGCCGCCTCATAGCGCAGGAGAAGGTCCGGCCGCTCTTTGATGAGCCGGCGGATCGCCGTCGTCTTGGTCCCGCCCTGAAAGACGACGGTGTCCGCGCGCGGATCGGCATCCGCGTCCTCGTAGTAGTTGAGGAGCACGTCGAAATCGCGCGGCTCGGCGAGACGGCTCGCGTCGAAGCCCTTGCCGCACTGGACGAAGACGAGCCGCTTCCGGCCTTCGCCGGGCGCCTCGCGCCCGATGCGCAGGCGCGAGGCGGCGTAGAAGCGGTCCTGCCGCGCCTTCAGCTCCTCGCGGCTGAGCGGCGGCTTCATGCCGCCGTCGCGCGGCTTGGGGTCGAAGACCCGCATCGCCGCCTCCTCGAGCGAGCGGCCCCTGCCGCGGACGACATCGCGCACGAAGGCCATGTCGATGTCGCTCCTGGGCCTGAGCCCGCCCGCGAGCCCAACCTCGAGGAAATGCAGGAACGGGTGCGGGTGAGTGTTGCGCCAGCCGGGGTTCCGGTCGGCGTACCATGCGGGGTCGAACTCGGCCGAGGGCGCCGGTCCCTTCGCCCTGCCCGCCGCGAGATAAAGCTCGAGAAGATTGCCCGTCCCGGCGGCGAGACCGGCGTTTTTGCGAAAGAAGTCCGGATCGAAAAAGCCGTTCGGGCGGTAGCCGAGCCGCTCGCCGATCAGCGCATAGTGCAGGGGGGCGAGGGCGTGGGCGCGCTCGGTCCCGAGCCGGCGCAGCGCGTATGCGCGGCTCCAGAACGCCCGCCGCGCCAGCGAAGACCGAAGGGACGCCACGCCGTCCCCGTCAGTCCGAGGCCGACACGCGAGCCGCCTCGCGGACCTCGGCCGTTGGGCCAAAGGTCCTCTCGAAAGAGGCGCGCAGCGCCCTGTCGACCTCGGCGAAGGTCGCCTCGCGGCCGAGGTCGGCGAGGCTCGTCACGCCGTAATGGGGCGCGGCTATGCCGCAGGGCACGATGCCGGAGAAATGCGCGAGATCCGGCGCGAGGTTGAGCGCGACGCCGTGGAAGGTCGCCCAGCGCCGCACCCGGACGCCGATCGCGGCGATCTTGTCTTCCGCCGCCGCGCCTTCCGACCCGCGCGGCTTGTCCGGCCGCACGACCCAGACGCCGACCCGGTCGGCCCGTGTTTCGCCTTCGACATCGAACGCTCGCAGCGCGTCGATCAGCCAGCTTTCGAGGGCGCCGACATAGGCGCGCAGGTCGGGCCGGCGGCGGGCGAGGTCGAGCATCACGTAGACGACCTGCTGACCTGGCCCGTGATAGGTGAAGCGCCCGCCGCGGCCGGCGCGAAAGACCGGAAAGCGCTGATCGACGAGGTCTTCTGGCCTCGCGCTCGTTCCGGCGCTGTAGAGAGGCGGGTGCTCGAGGAGCCAGACCCGTTCCGGCGCGAGGCCGGCCGCGATCGCTTCGGCCCGCGCCTCCATCTCCGCGAGCGCCGCCTCGTAGCCGGTCAGGCCCGGCGAGACGAGCCATTCGACCGGCGGGGCGCCGGCCGGGGCGAGAAGGGGCGCGCGCGGCGCGAGCCTGGGATTGGACATGGGCGCTTCTTCATAGCAAGCCGAGCGGAGCGGCGCGAGGTCGCGTTGCGTGTGGCGGCGCGCCTTGAAGAGCCGCCTCCGGCGCCTGTTTCTCCCTGTTACGTGCGTAAAACGAGGGAAGGAGAGCGTTTTCGGCTCAGTTCTGCGGCCAAAAAGGTTCATGATTTCAAAGTATTGCACGAAAAATAAACATACTAAAATAGTAAAAATAACAGGGCATTTTTTGGCCCGAACAGGGAGTTTATTGGGCCGTAACAGGCCAGTTATGCGCGGGAACAGGGAGAAAACAGGAGCGAAGGTGGAAAGCCCTGAGAGTCTGTTCCAAAAGTCACTGACCTCATCCTTCAAGGCCTTCGGCCGCCTCAGGACAAGGGTGTGGGCTTTCGAAACAGACAAGGTCCCTGAGCGGCGGCCTCACCCCTCCGGCACGCCGGCCTTGCGCAGGGCGTCGAGGATGCGGGTGAGCGCGGCGAGATAGCGGGGATTGTCGCTCGACGGGGAGGCGCGGTAGCGGGCGATGGTGAAGGTCGGGTTGAGGTTGAGTCCGGCGCGCACGGCTTCGCGCGCTTCCGTCATGCGCCCGAGGCCAACGAGCGCGGCGGCGAGAACGAAATGGGAGGTCATGAAGTCGGGGCTCGCGTCGATCGATCGGCTCGCCCATTGGGCCGCCTCCTCGTCCTTGCCCTCGCCGAATTTCGCGAAGGCGGCGAAGACCATCCAGGCGCTGGCATAGGCGTCGCGCGGGCTGATCCTGAGCGCCTGGAGGATGTGTCCCTCCGTCTCCTCCGGGCGGCCGGAATAATACTTTCCCATGCCGATCCATGCATGGGCGGTCGCCAGATTCCGGTCGAGGGCGAGGGCGCGCTCGCATTCGACGACGCCGAGCCCGGCGCGGCCGCTGTTCATCAAGAGCACGCCGAGCGCCGCATGCGCGTCGGCGCTTCCGGCTTTGAGCCGCAGGGCCTTGCGGAGATCCGCCTCGGCCAGGTTCAGCCGCTCGACCCGGTCCTCGGGAAGCCAGGCCACGACGAACGTCACCTCCACCCAGGCCCTGCGCACCAGCGCATCGGCATTGTCCGGATCGAGCTCGAGCGCGCGGTCGAAATGTTTTCGGGCCTGATGCAGGAACTCGGCGCCGTTGCGGTGATAGAGCCCGAGCCCGAGAAAATAGTGATCCATCGAATCGGGATTGGCGGCGCCTTCGGCGCGGCGCGCCTCCGCGTCGGCGAGCTCCTGCCCGAGCCGGTTGGCCAGTCGCGAGACGATCTCGTCCTGCATGTCGAAGAGGTCGGCGAGGGGCTTGTCGAAGCGCTCGCCCCAGAGGTGGCTTCTCGTCTCGGCGTCGATCAGCTGCACGCTGACGCGCACGCGATTCCCCCCGCGCTGCACGCTCCCCTCGAGCACGTAGCGGACGTTGAGGTCGCGCCCGATCTGCTTCACGTCGACGGCCTTGCCCTTGTAGGTGAAGGCGGTGTTGCGGGCGATGACGAAAGCGCCGGGAATGCGGGAGAGATCGCTCGTCAGGCTCTCGGTGATCCCGTCGGCGAAATAGTCCTGCTCTGCGCCGCCGCCGAGATTGAGGAAGGGCAGGACGACGATGGAAAGCCGCGGCGCCTCGGCCTGCGCCGGGGCGGCGGCCCGCGCGTGAGAAGGCGCTCCGGCCGCGACGGAAAAGACGCGGATCGGCTCGGGAATGTTCTTGAGCTCGACCGGGCCGAGGTCTTCGGCGGAGAGTTCGAGCCGCCCCTTCACCTGCCGCCAGGCGTCCTCCGAGAGGCAGATCCCGCCGGGCGCGGCGACGCCTTCGAGACGCGCGGCGACATTGACGCCGTCGCCCATGAGGTCGCCGTCGGCTTCCTCCATGACGTCGCCGAGATGCACGCCGATGCGCAGCAGCATGCTGCGGTCGTCGACGGCGCCCTCGTTGCGTCCGGCCATGGCGGCCTGGATCTCCACGGCCGAGCGCACGGCGTCGACGACGCTCTGGAAGGCTGCGATGGCGCCGTCGCCGGTGCGCTTGACGACCCGGCCCCGCCGCGCGGCGATGGCGGGGTCGAGCAAATCGCTCCACAAAGCGCGCAGATTGGCGAGCGTGCCTTCCTCGTCGGCGCGGGCGAGGCGCGAATAGCCGACCACGTCGGCGACGAGGATCGCGGCGAGCTTGCGCACTTCCGGCATCGGGGCTCCGTCGCGAAGGTTTAGCACTTCCCGGTCGCGCGCCGTAAGCCATGGTCGCCTCAACAGCGCGCGCCAAATGGATGGAACATTACGTCGGCTGGTTCGCTTTTGCGGTCGATGCACCGCCAAATGCTGAACTCGATGTTCGATCTTTCTGATCGCAGCGCTTTGATGATGCGGGCGACTGGGCCGTCAACCTCGGCACGGTCGATTGGGCCGAGGCACATTCCGATAATCGCCCTGATTTCAACGCGACATTAAGAGATAGTGACTGAGCCTTCATGCGGAGTAAAATAACTCTCCACCCAAGCATCGGAGCAAGGCGCTTCGCGCCGAAGGAGCCATGACAGGAGAAATCATTAGTGCTTTCACGGAGGAGCAAGCTGAAAGCCTCACCGGCGTCAGCGTGCATCGCCTTAGGCGTTGGGACAGAACGAGTTTCTTTCAGCCTTCGTTAGCAGGCGACAACCGCCGCCTTCCATACAGCCGCATTTACTCGTTCCGTGACCTCCTTTCGCTCCAGGTTCTGAGGTCGCTACGGGACGACGCAGGATGCTCATTGCAGCATCTCCGCGAAGTCAGAGACAAGTTGACCCATCTAGGCGACGATATGTGGTCGCGGACGAAGCTTTATGTTTTCAATAAAAAAGTAGTGTTTTATGATGAGCAGAAGGAAGAGCTTCGTGAGCCCGTTTCCGGTCAACTCGTGCTACAAATTCCACTCCATGCTGTCCTAACCGGAATGAAAACAAGCGTGGGGGCAATGTCAAAGCGTCAGCCGGAAGAGTTTGGACGCATCGAGCGAAACAGAAATGTAAGCCATAACGCCCCGGTCATCGCTGGCACCAGAATTACGGTTGGCGCTGTCAAGCGGCTTTCTGAGGACGGATACAGCACAGAGAAGATATTAGCCGAGTTTCCATCTTTAACTGCGGCCGATGTTGCAGCTGCGCTTAAATATCATAACGGGAAGCGCGCAGCGTAGATCAGGCCGGGGGGCATGAAATTCTTTCTTGATGAAGGGGTCACTGTGTCCGCTGGGCGGGCGCTTGAGGCGGCCGGGCATGAAGTCATTTTTTTCGGCGGCAGCGGATTAGCCAAAGGAACTGCTGATCCGGTTATCTGTCTCGCCGCAGAGGCTAACGACGCGATTCTTGTTGCCAATGACAACGACATGAGAACCTTGGCACGCGGTCACGGAATAACGCCTGCCCGGTTCAAGACCTTGAATCTTCTGCAACTGAAATGTCGCGAATCGAACAGCGCAGCCCGGATCAGTGAGGCAATGTCTCTCATTGAGCACGAGTGGGAAAAGGGTAAAGGACGCGAACGTCGTTTCCATGTCGTCATTGGAGACGCTGTCATCCGAACCCATCGCTAACATGTGGCGAAGCGAAGGAGTGGTTCGGATCATCAGCGCGCAGAAGGCAGGCAAGAATGAGCGCGAAATCGACGACCGGCAGGTATTCCGTCAGCGAGATCGAGGCCAAACGCGCGCGGGGAGGATCAGAGGCGCGAGGACGCCCGGGAAGCTCCGTCGCTCGGAGAGGATTTCTGGAAAGACGCGCGCATCGCGACGCTTCCTGGAAAGACCTCGGTGCATCTGCGCCTCGACAGCGACATGATCGATTGGTTCAAAGCCAAGGGCAAGGGTCATCTCACGCGAATGAACGCGCTGCTGCGCGCCTATGTCGACGCGCAACAGCGACGGCGCTGACAAAGCGGTGTTGCGGGCGATGACGAAGGCGCCCGGAAAGCGCGAGAGATCGCTCGTCAGGCTCTCGGTGATTGCGTCGGCGAAATATGCCCACGCATGGTTCCCTTCAGATGGGTTGATGAATGCGACCATCTTGGCAAGCTGATGCCGGTCGGGGCGCCGACCGATCACTGTAATTCCGCGTCGGCCGCTCAAGTGCGCGAGGCCCTTAGGTCAATCAGTTTCCCCGCAGCCCGCTCGACTCTTGCGAGCTTGCCGATCGGGCTGCGTACCGCTCGATGTGGCTGAGCGCCATGTCAAACGCGAGTTCCAGCGGCTTCGAATCGCGGGCCGCTTTTGACAGGAGAATGCCTCCTTGTATCGCGGCCAGCACCGCAAGGGAGATCGCCTGCGTGTCGGCGGACGGAATAATTTGGCCTTGCTCCTTCATTCGAGCCAGACCCGCTTCGATGATTCCACTCCAAGCCTCAAAGCTCGTAACGAGAAGATCCCGGGCCTCCTCCGACTGCGTCGCGAGTTCGTTGGCAAGTGATCCGATCGGGCAGCCGCCGACGCGTCCTCCCGCGCGGTTCGCCGCGACCACCCAATCGCGCCATGCGCGCAAGGCGACGAAAGAGTCCAGGCGGTCAAGGTGGATGGCGTTGGCTTGAAGGATGCGGCGCGTTTGGAAATCGATCACTTCGCGCACAAGAGCATCCTTGTCCGTGAAGTAGTGATAGAGCTGCGATTTGCTGGTCCGGCTGGCCTCCATCACCTCGTCGAGGCTCATGCGTTCCGCGCCCTTGGCATAAACAAGCTTGGCGGCCGTTTCAACGATGCGCAGCTTGGTTGCCGCCCCTCTCGGCGTCAAAGGGCTGGCTTTGGGTTAGAGATTCGGGGCATCCTGCGGCCTCAAAAAATGGACTTGACAGTCCACTTCTACTCCTACAACAGTGGACCTATTAGTCCACTCCAAAGGACAAATCAATGGCGCACCTGCGGAACGGCCAACTCTTCCCCCCTATTGAAATCCCCGCCGTCGGCGGCGGCATGATCAATCCGCCGCACGTCCTCAGGAAGATCATACAGCGCGCGTCAGTCGCCAACAGCGCGCTCCGCGCGTTGCTCGCTTTCAAGCGCGCTCCGGTTCGCTTCGCGCCAACCGTTCCGCAAACCTGACGGAGACGCCCATGATCCGCTTCTATTTCCACCCCACGCCCAACCCCACGAAGATCGCCCTCTTTCTCGAGGAGGCGGGTCTTCCCTACGAGACGATTCCGGTCGACACCAGCAAGGGCGAGCAGCACACGTCTTCTTTCCGCGCGATCAACCCGAACGGCAAGGTCCCGGCGATTGTCGACACGGAGGGTCCGGGCGGCAAGGAAGCACGCGTCTTCGACTCGACCGCGATCCTGATCTATCTCGCAGATAAGACCGGGAGGTTCCTAGGCTCTCCGGAAGACCGGCCGGAGTTGCTCTCCTGGCTTCTCTTCATCGCCTCGGGCCTCGGACCGTTCTCGGGCCAGGCCGTGCACTTCCAGTTCGCCGCACCCGAGGGGCTCGACTACGCCGTGAACCGATATCGGCGCGAGGCCGAACGCCATTACCAGGTGCTGAACGATCATCTCGAAGGAGGGACCTTCATCGTCGGCGACACCTACACGATCGCTGACATTTCGGCCTGGGGATGGCTCGACCGCGCCTCACGTGTGCGCAAGGGCGCCGGCGATCCGCTGGGTCCGTTTCCGAACCTCAAGCGGCTGTTCGAGACGGTTGACGCGCGGCCGGCGGTCGTTCGCGCCAGGACGGTCGGCAAGGAGCATGACTTCAAGAAGGTCAACGACGAGGAAACCAGGCGCGCGCTGTTCCCGTCTAACTATCCCCAGGCTGCCTGAGAAAGCGATTGCGGAGAACGAACATGGCGGATTCCCTCGACTACACGCCCCCGACGGTCTGGACCTGGACCAAGCCTAGCGGCGGCGCCTTTGCGAACATCAACCGGCCGATCGCCGGGCCCACGCATGACAAGGAGCTGCCGGTGGGACGCCACCCGCTGCAGCTTTACTCGCTGGGCACGCCCAATGGCGTGAAGGTCACGATCATGCTGGAGGAATTGCTCGCACTTGGCCACTCTGGAGCCGAATACGACGCCTGGCTGATCAATATCGGCGAGGGCGACCAGTTCGGCAGCGGCTTCGTTGAGGTGAACCCGAACTCCAAAATCCCGGCGCTGATGGACCGCAGCGGGCCGAAACCGATCCGCGTGTTCGAGTCCGGCTCGATCCTGCTGTATTTGGCGGAGAAGTTCGGCGCGTTCCTCCCGCAGGACGTCGCCGCTCGTACCGAGGCGCTGAATTGGCTGTTCTGGCAGATGGGCGCCGCGCCGTATCTCGGCGGCGGCTTTGGGCACTTCTACGCCTACGCGCCGACCAAGATCGAATATGCAATCGACCGCTTCGCCATGGAGGTGAAGCGCCAGCTCGACGTGCTGGACCGCCGCCTCGCTGAGCGCGACTATCTCGCCGGCGCCGACTACACGATCGCCGACATCGCGGTATTCCCCTGGTATGGCGGGCTGGTGAAGGGTTGGCAGTACGGCGCGGCGGAATTCCTGTCAGTGCAGGACTACAGGAACGTCCAACGCTGGGCCGACGCCATCCGCGCGCGGAAGGCCGTGAAGCGCGGCCGCATGGTCAATCGCGTGAGCGGCGATCCGTCGAAGCAGCTCCGCGAGCGCCACGACGCCAGCGACTTCGAGACAAAAACGCAGGACCAGCTCGCAGGAGCGCCATCATGAACATCGCGGACACCCGGACCTGATCTCGCTTCTCGCGCGAGCCGGCCTCCGCGGTGGCAAACGCCATCGTTGCCGGGATCGAGGCGAATGCGTTCGAGGCGGATCCGAGGGGCGCCTCGAGCGGAATCCAGTGGCCGGCGCCCTCGATCCGCTCGGAGCGGAAGCCGGACTTGCAGAAGCGCGCCAGGGTCCGTCATTTGCCGCTCGACCAGCGCGGCGTCGCGCGACGACCAGACGCCCGTGGCTCGGCCGGCGCCGGGACGCGCATGAGCCGCGGCTGATCCCCCAAGTTCATAGACCGGATGGGCCCAGACGCCAATGCTAATGCGCGGGTTGGGCGCCGACCGGCTTGAGCTGCGCAAGCGGCGCGATTGCGACCGGCGCGAGCGACGCGATCGGCTGAAGCGCGCCGGATGCGGCAATCGCGCAGGACTTTGGATCGCCGAGCGCGGCCAGCAGTGGCGCGGTCGTCTGATTCATGAAGTCCTCCGGATAGATTTCCCACACCGGGACGCCCGCCTGCTCCGCCAGCGTCACAATGTTGGGGAAAAGGCCGCTCGTGAGCTGGGCGTCCTTGGTCTGCATGTAGGTGCGCGAGATGTAGCGCGCGTACACGGCGTTATAGTCGGCGTACGTCCCATTGTAGCCGGCGCTGCCGACATAGAAGCCGTATTTGTTCGCCTCGGCGGCGAGCGCTTTGCCGAAGGCGAGGGGGGAAGGGTCCCACGGCTTGATGCCGTTCAAGCCGAAGAAAATCGGCTTGTTCGGCTTCATTGCGCCCACGAAGTCGACAATGGACAAGGCGTTGGCCACCCAGGCCGAGTAGCTCATCCCCGCAGCCTCCCATTTGGCCACGCAAACCTGCGAGCTTTTGAGCCCGTTCATCAGATAGCTTTCGCCGCCGACGCCCACGCCAAAACGCATGTAGGCGATGCGGGAATCGTTCTGGTACTTCTCGATCGCCGCTTGGATGAAGGCGCGCCAAGGAACGGCGTACCCGCGCTCCCAGTAGACAGGGGTCGGCGGCGGGTACTGAGGGACGCCGTTCCGGGTGAGACCGGTGCAGGTGATTGTGGGGGTCTGCGCGAGCACGTAGGCCGGCGTCGCCGGTACAGAGGGGGAGCCGGTGGTCTGGCCGGGCTCCTCATCGACGCCGGCGAAGGTCAGCCCGATCGTCTTGTGCTGGGCCGCCCACGGCGCAATGGTCCTCTCCACCGCGGTCCAATCGTAGACGCCCGCACTCGTCTCGACGGCGCTCCACGGAAAGACGATGTGCGCGCCGCAGGGCTGCGTCAGGCTGGAGAGCAAGCCGGCGAACCAGGCGGACCTGTCGGCCGACATATGCAGGAAAATGAGCGGAGCGGACCCGGCGCAAGCCATGGTGGTGGCGAGCGCGAGCGCGGCGGCGGCGGCGAGCGAACGTCTGAGCAAAGGCGCTATCAAGCCGGTCAATTGCTGCACGCCATGCGACAAGCTCTGCAGGAGGACCGTCTCGTGGCCCTTGAGCCGATCGTTGAAGACGTGATTTGCGCAGCCCATGATCATGATCGGCGCGACCGAGGTCGAGGCGGAGGAAGATACGGTCATCGAAGTTTGGTCCTGTTGCGGGTGGTTTGACCTGAGCGGCGCGCGTTTGTCGTTTACATTTTCGGCTCAGGCTGCCCACCTTGCGCCCTGCGAGCTAACAATCCGTCGGCACGTCAACTAATAGTTTATGTTCAGAAGTGAATGAGGAGTAATAGCTTAAGTTAGAAAGCGATTGACGAACGATATCGCAAGTTTACAGAGGCGCATCAACACTGAGTTAGGACAGGTTATTTCCCAATCGTCCGTCGGAGACGACATCAACGCGTCGAGATGCATAGTTCGCAACTGAAAACTGGAATGCTGCTCTGGGTCGAGCTCGGTGATCGCCAGCGTCCCGCCGATCGTCAGCGAGGCGCTGACCCCCATAGTTGACGCTGGCGTTGGCGCTCGCAACGGTCAGCGAGCTCCCGACATCGGCGGAGTTGATTGTGACCCGTAAAGAAGCGCGGCGCCAGATCTGAAGGCGGAGGCAGCCGAGGCGCGGCCAGACGCCCTGGTCGCCCACCACATCGGCGAAGCTCCAGACCTTGCCGACGGGGATACGGAGTTCGTCGAGCGGGCGCTCTCAAAGGAACGGATTGACGATCGTGCAATCGCCGAAGCGCCGGCCGTGCTGAAAGTCCTCGCTGAAGAGGGTTTCGCAGCCGGCTTCGATCGCCGCGGCGAGAATCAGCGCATCGTAGAACGCGACGTTGTGGTCGCGCGCCAGCGCGACCGCTGCGGCGTGGGTTTCGAGCGTTAGCGGAAGCACTGTCGGGAAACGTGAGAGAATAACCGCCAAGGAATGCTCGATCTCCTCCCAGGAGCGCCGCGCTTTGGTTCGCATGACGCTGGTGAATTCGTTGAGCACTTGCGCGCTGATGAGCCCGCCGCCGGCGAGCATCTGGCGAGCGGCGGCGCGTTTGGGGTCGGTGGAGAATGCATAGACGAAGACATTGGTGTCCAGAAAGATCATCGTCGCTTGTTGGCTTCCTCGCGGTCGAACTTGTAGCCCTCAGGCAGAGGCCAATTGAATTGCGCCATCTCGTCGAGGAATTGCGCCCGGCGATCGATCTTGCGAACGCCGATCTTTCGGTCTGAGAGCCGAGTCAGGTCGACCTCGTCGCCGGCCTTCAAACCCATCGATTGGACGAGCGCTTTGGGCAGCCTGACCGCCAGACTGTTGCCCCACTTGGCGATATGCATGGATATCCTCTTTGATATACAAATGGCGCCGTATAGGGTATCGCGGATATCATACGGAGGCAAGCAAGCGCTTGCCATGAGGTCATTCCATCGGCGCGGGGACGTTGAGCGAGGCGGCGGTCGCAGAGAGGGCGCGCCAGGTGACGTCGTCGAGCGGCAGCCCCTTCGCCATCCGCTCGCGGCGAACCCCTTCCTCAACCTCACCCGGCAGCAACACCTTGCCGCCTGGGCTCACCGGCGGGGACGCCTTGACCCATTCGACGAGCCCGCTCACGTCGCCGGCGAATGCATCGGGGTCGCCGAAAGCCGCCGGATCGAACGCGAGCGACAGCATGTTGTTGACCAGGCGATCTGCGGTCGGCGCCTTCGGGTTGCTCGCGCGGCCGCCGGTGAGCGAGCCCGCCAGGATTTCGCAGAAGAAGGACAGGCCGGAGCCCTTGTGTCCGCCGAAGGGGAGAATGGCGCCGGGCGGCTCGGCGTAGAAAGCTTCCGGGTCGGTTGTCGATTGCCCGCGTCCATCGAGCACCAGACCCGGGGGCAGTCGTTCGCCTTTGTTGCGCGCAACCTGAATCTTGCCTTCGGCGATCGCCGCTGTCGCGATGTCGAGAATGATCGGTCGCCCGCCCTTGATCGGCGCGCCCGCGGCGATGGGATTCGCGGAGAGACGCCGGTCGGCGCCGCCGAACGGGGCGACGAGAATGCCGAAACCGGACGTATTGACGAAATGGATCGAAGCGAGCCCGCGCTCGGCGAGCATCTCGGGCCACGCTCCGATGCGGCCGAGATGGCCGGAATTGCGGATGGCCACGGTCGCCATGCCATGCAGGCGAGCGCGCGCGGCGGCGATGTCCATCGCCTCCTTGCCGATGACCTGGCCAAAACCGCGGTCGCCGTCGACGACCACAAGCACGCCGCGATCGCTGATGAGGCGAGCATGCCGGTTCGGCCGCACCTGCCCCGCTCGCAGCCAGTCGACGTATTTCGAGACGCGGATCACGCCATGGGAATCGTGGCCCATGAGGCTCGCCTCGACGAGATGCGCAGCGACGATTCGGGCCTCAGCGGCCGCCGAGCCGGCGGCGACGAAAATGGCCTCGACGAATTCCTCGATGACCGAGGAAGAAAGCCTTGGCATGCGCGTCCCCTATGAAAGACCCTGGCGAAGCGGATTGTCCGCAAGGATCGTGCGCCCTGACTCCAAGTTGAGCCCTTGCTTTCCACCGCCCTCATCCTGAGGAGCGATGCGAAGCATCGCGTCTCGAAGGCCAGCTGGCGACTTCGTTCGTGCCTTCGAGACGCCGCGCTGTGCGCGCGGCTCCTCAGGACGAAGGCGTGTTTGGGCCGCCCTCTTGCCCGATGGGCCGAGCAGAACCCGAAGCCGAGTCAGTGACGGTCGCCGGTGGTTTCGACGGCGGTCCAGGTGCGCACCTCGCTCGGCAGCGGTGGATAGCCCATCACTTTCGGCGTCGCGTCCTCGATGTCGAGCAAGAACTTCTGGCTTGGATTCGTGCGCGCGTAGAGGTCGGGAGTCAGATGCTCGCGCTCGTTCAGTTGCTGCGGCAAATCGCGCCGCGCAATCGCAAGATGAAGGACCCTTCGCGGAGCGCCGCTCTCGTTGCGTGTGCCCCCATGCCAGATGTGACCGTTGATCACGGCGACCGAGCCGGCCCTGCCTGTCAACCTGACTTCCTCGGGATGCGCAGCATAAGGATCCTTGGGAATGACGCCCTCGTCCTCGGGATGCACCTCGATCCGCTCGACCTCCGCCATATTGACGTCGGGAACGTTGATCGGGACCCATTTATGCGAGCCGGGGACGACCCTGGTCGGTCCATTGGTCGGCGTCATGTCGTCGAGCATGATCATCGAATTGACGACCCGCCAATCGGTGGGCGTCACCCTCGGGACGTCGCTGTGCAGCAGCTGCTGACCCTCTCCCTTGAGCGGATTGCGGGCGTTGAGCGAATAAACCTGGATTTCGCCCAAGAGGTAGGCGGCGGCCGCCAGCGTCGGCTTGCATGAGAGGCATCTGTCGAATGCGGCCGATTTGTTGAACAGATTGGAAAGCCGGGGCGCTCCCGGCTCGATGTGCACCTCGTGCCCGCCGAGGTCGCCTTCTATGGCCCGCAACCGGTCGAATTCGGAGCGCATTTCCTCGACCTCAGCCGGGCTGAAGATGTCCTCGACGACGAAATATCCATTCTCATCGAATTGTCGTCGCTGCTCGGCAGTGAGGTCGGCGACCGAAACGCCGAGTTGGGCAAGAGCCGTTTCTGTGTTCATTCGCGGGAACCTCCCTATCATTGTCTCGCCGAAGCATGCCTTTCGCGATCATCGGACCGGGTTCGCCCGGTCTTCTCGTCTTGCCGAAGTCTTCTCTCAAATATGCCGAGGCGGCTCGAATGGTCAATTTCCTCGGAGGGTCGAGGCCGGCGATCGAGGCGGTCGAGTTCGCCAGTCGGGCGATCCCTTCCATCGTTCGTTGCGATGTGCCAAGTTTGTCCGAGTTGGCTTTCGAAAGCCACATGACCCGGGAGGAACAATCATGTTGAGATTCAGCACCGTCTTGCGTCGAACCATCCTTTCCGGC
>DASRSL010000108.1:0-21498 GCA_035656495.1 Roseiarcus sp. | reverse complement strand
AGGCGCTGCGCGACGCCTTCGCCGGGCTGACGCTCGCCTCGATGAACGTTCCGCAGGTGCTCGGCTACACGCGGATCGCGCAGACGCCGGTCGTCACCGGCCTCTACACGGTTCTTCTGCCCCTCGTCGCGTTCGCGGTCTTCGGCTCGTCGCGCCATCTCGTCGTGGCGGCGGATTCGGCGACGGCGGCGATTTTCGCCGGTTCCCTCTCGCAGATGGCCGAGCCCGCGAGCGCGCGCTACATGGCGCTCGTGGGCATGGTCGCCTTGCTGACCGCCGGCCTGCTCGTCCTGGCGCGCGTCTTCAGGCTCGGGTTTCTCGCCGATTTTCTTTCGCGCACCGCGCTGACCGGGTTTCTCGCCGGCGTCGGCGTCCAGGTCGGCGCCGCGATGCTCGGCGACATGCTCGGCGTGCAAGTCGCGTCGCGGCGAACGCTCGCGCAGCTGTGGGAGCTGGCGCGTGGCCTGCCGGCGCTCGAACCGAACCAGCTCGGGCTTTCGCTCCTCGTCGCGGCGAGCATCCTGCTCGGCAAGAAATTCACCCCGAAATTCCCGGTTTCGCTCGTGGTGGTCGTCGGGACCATCGCGGCGAGCGCCTTTTTCAGGCTTTCCGAACACGGCTTTGCCGTCATCGGACCGGTGCAGGGCGGTCTGCCTTCGCTCGCATTGCCGAGCGTCGGCTGGAGCGACACGCTGGCCGTTCTGCCTGTCGCCATGTCGTGCTTCGTCATGATCATCGCCCAAAGCGCGGCCACCTCGCGCGTCTACGCGATCCGCCATAAGGAGCGGGTCGACGAGGACGCGGACATCCTCGGGCTGGCGGCGGCGAACGCCGCCGCCGCGGTCAGCGGCGCCTTCGTCGTCAACGGCAGTCCGACCCAGACGGCGATGGCGGACGGGGCGGGCGCGCGGAGCCAGGTCGCTCAACTCGCTTTCGCCGCGGTCGTCGTCCTCGTGCTCCTGTTCCTGACCGGCCCATTGCAGTATCTGCCCCGTTGCGTGCTGGCGAGCATCGTCTTCACCATTGCCGTCGGCATGGTCGGCGTGAAGGACCTGCGCAGCATTTTTCGGGAAAGCCGGGGCGAATTTCTGCTGGCGATCACGAGCGCCGCCGCGGTGGTGGCGGTCGGGGTCGAGCAGGGCATCCTCTTTGCGATCGGCTTCTCGCTCATCCGTCATGTCCGCCACAGCTACCGCGCCCATGCGATGGTGCTCATGCCGAGAGCGGGCGGCCATTGGGAGCCGGAAACCGCCCGGGCGGGCCTCGAGACGGCGCCGGGGCTGATCGTCTACCGCTACGGCGCGGACCTGTTCTACGCGAACGCCGACAATTTCGTGGACCAGGTCCGGGAGCTGATCGCCAAGGCGCCCAACCCGGTCAAATGGCTGCTGATCGACGCGGAGGCGATCGTGGCCATCGACCTCTCGGCGGCGCAAACCGTGCGTGTCCTCGTCGAGGACCTGTCTCACAGGGGCGTCCGCGTCCTCATCGGGCGCGTCAGCCCCTTTCTCTTGTCGGACATGCGGCGGCACCGCATCGCCGAGCTGATCGGCGAAGAGTCGATTTTCCCCACCCTTCACCAGGCGCTCGACGTCGTCCGCGCGGAGGGCGGGGAGCTCGATCCAGAGGGGAAGAGCCCGCATTGAGCGGCGCGTGCGATTCGAGGAGGGATCGATGAAGGCGGGCGGTCGCACCAAGACCGGGAGGGCGGCCAACGGAGACGTGTCGACCGCCGCGTGCGCAAGGGCGCCGCGGCGTTCGGACGAATGTTGAACATCGAGTTGGCGCCCATGCCCTATCAGCGACTCATGCGCATGGCGCTGCAAGAGGCGCTCAAGCGCGCGGGCTGACAGTCGAGAACGAGAGCGAAGCCGGCGAAGCAAAGGGTCGAGCGACCTGCTGTCCGCTAGGCGCCGACGAGACGACCTGGAGACGACCTGCCTCATATTGCTTTCGACCGACGAATCGCAAGAATTGCGCGCCTCCCGGACAAAAAACCGAAAATGAGAAGGGCGCCCATCGACCAACCCGCCCGCGCGGCCCGACTCTCGCCCGATCTGGCTTTTGATCCCGCCGGCGGACGAAGACGGATTGCAAAAGCCCCAACGGCTGGCGTATGCGGGTCATACACGAATACGAGGAGGCGACGATGGCGCTGTCCGTGCGGCTCGACCCGGTTCTCGCGGCGCGGGTGGAGGAGGAATCGAAGCGTCTGGGTATCTCCAAGAGCGATCTCGTGAAAGACGCGCTGGAGTTGAGGCTCGGCCTCAAGAATCCCTACGACCTCTTGCGCCAGGTCCGAACCGGCAAACCGATGGGCAATCCGGCGGCCTCCGAGAGCACGGGCGCCGCAATGAGAGCCAAGCTGCGTGCGAAACGTACTCATTGACGCGGGGCCCCTGGTCGCGGTTTTCGCGGCGGACGACAAACATCACGTCCGACTCGATGCGCAATTGCTGGCGTTGGCGGAAGAAAGCCTGCGCTTGTTGACCACATGGCCCTGCGTGGTCGAGGCCGCTTATCTCCTCGAGGCGCCGCAGCGGTTCGAAATGCTTCGGTGGATCGAGCTTGGCGGAGTCCAGGTCTATCCTTTCGAGCCGCATCATCTCAGCGCCATGGTCGGCTGGATGAAGCGGTACACGGAGCAAGGCAAACGCGAGATGGATTTCGCGGACGCGTCGCTCTTTTGGCTCGCGGCGGAGACGGGGATAAGGGATATTCTTACCATCGATGTCAGGGATTTTCACCGCTACCGACTTCCTGACGGCCAGCCCTTCAATCTGCTATGACCGCCTTGTTAGCCGGTTGGTTCATGACCCGCGCAGTCATCAACGCGGCCGCATCACTGCAGGTAAGTATTTCTCTCGATTCCGCGAGCCGACAATGAAACTGGCGCCCGTCGACGACCCGCCCCCGCGGCCCGCCCCTCACCCGATCTGCCTTTTGATTCCGTCGGCGGATGAAGACGAATTGCAGAACCTGACCGATGACATTCGCGCGCACGGTTTGATCGATCCCATCGTGCTGTTCGAGGGGATGATCCTGGACGGGCGGAGCCGGGCTGCTGCTTGCGAACGCGCCGGCCTTGAGCCGCGCTATGTGCAATTCGAAGGCGGCCGGGAGGACGCCTTGATTCTGGCGGTCTCGCACAACATCAAGCGGCGTCACCTGAGCAAGCAGGCCGTCGCCGATGCGCTGGTCGCCGCAGAAGACTTCAACTTGCACTACGAGTTGAACGAACCGGCGGCGGACGAAGGAGGCGCGAAAGCAGCGGACGGCGCCTATGAGGACGGCCCTGTAATTAAAATTACAGAGCCGAAAACAGCCTCCAGCCGTAAATTGGCTGAGGCAGCGGGCGGCCTCGTCAGCCACGTCATGATCGCCGCCACCCGCAAGGTCAAGGAGAAAGGCGAGCCGGAATTGCAGGAGGCGGTGAGGAGGGGGCGCATCGGCGTGCAGGACGCCGCCAAGGCGGCTGATCTGCCGCCCGATCAACAAAAGGCCATCGCCGCGTCGCCAAAACCGAGGAAAGCCGCGGCGGAGGCAGCAGAGGCGACGAAGCACGCCGCCCCGCACGCTGGCGGCGTCAAGGCGGGCGGCAAGGCGCCGCGCGCCGCCGGCGTCGACGCGGACGGGGCGAACCCGCACGCCATGGCTCAGCTGCGCATGGCGTGGGAGCAAGCGACGGAGCTGCGCAGCCTATGGCAAAAGACCGACAGCCGCACGAGGGAATGGTTCATCGGCGCGGTCTGGTTCGAGCTCGCCGAGGCCGACCGGGCCAAGTCGAAGCCCCATTGAGGCCCCCCTGCAATTCAGGTTGAGTCGGACGGCAAGGGCGTGGCGCGAGCGCGCACTCAAGCGCTGAAGCCGGGGAAGTAACTACACGACGAAACGATCGTCGGCCTCCACGCATTCGTCAAGAGGACCGGGCGACGCCGCAAGCCGAACTCGAAATCGCGGAAAAGCGTAAAAAGGCAATGGAACATGAATAAGAATCCGCGTTTCGCGCTCTACGCTCGAAGAGTTTCTCGAGGCTGAAGGCATGCTCGAGGAGGTCACGGAATACGCGGTCAAGGCGGTGATCGCCTGGCAACTCGCCGAAGCAATGAAAGCGGACGGCCTCAACAAGACCGCGATGGCCGCGAAGCTTCGCACGAGCCGCACGCAAATCAACCGCATCCTCGACCCGGGCAACCGAGAAGTGTCGATCGCCACGCTGCGCAAAGCCGCCGAGGCGGTCGGGCGAAAGCTGAAAATCGAACTTGTTTGACGAACGCGGCGGCCTTCATGCCGATTGGCGAAGCGGGTCTACTCCCAATCTTACGCCTATCAGAATGCGGGATACACCAACCGGCCTCATCGAGGGTCTTTGCCGAAGGCAGGTTGCGACGGGCTCTCTCAAGCGTTGAAGTCGGGGAAGTAACGCATCATCATCCGCTCGCCGTAGGCGAGGAGATCGGGCCTCGATTCCGCGGCGTCCCGCAGGGGCGCCATTGTAGCCTTGGCGAGCGCCGCGATGACGAAGGCGCCGGCGGACGCGTCCGCGCCGCGCGGCTCGGCGCCGAACAGGAACGGCTTGTCGGCGAGAACGTCGGAGACGGCTAAGAAATCCCGCCTCGCCAGTTCGAGCTTCGACGCCGCGTCGTGCCGGCCGAGGCCCTGCAGACGGAGGGTCTTGCGCATGACGCCGCGGACGTAGCGCTCGACCATGGGCCGGGCGGGGCCGGGAGCGATCGGAAGATTTCTGACGGACCCGCGCGGAAATTCGCGTCGTCGAGCCAGCGGACGTCGACGATCAGCCAGTAGAGATGCTCCTCGAACATCCGCTCGAGCGCCCAAGCCGTCGCCCTCTCGGCGGGGCTCATGCCCCGATCGAAATCGAAGCCGTATGTCTTCTCGATATGGAAGCGGATGAAAGTCGAGTCGGAAATGACGGCGCCGTCGTCGCGGATATAGGGCAGCTTGCCTTTCGGCGCCTTGAGGAAGCCGCCGAACCTGGTGTGCGTCTCGTAAGGCAGCCCCGCCATCTGAAGCAGGATATGCGCCTTCGTCACGAAGGGGCTGATTTCGGGCAGGCCCATCGCCGGACCGAAGCCGTAAAGCGTGATCATGCGTTCGCCGCCGTCCTGTCCACCCGGGCCGCACGCTCGCCCAACGTCCAGCCATGAGCTAACATTATGACAGTCACCAATCGTCAGGGCCCGATCAGGGATCGGGCCGCCCCGTCGAGAGAACGGCGATGCAGGATTGGTATGTCTTTTACCATCGGGGCGGCGGAAGCGACGAATTCAGGTCTCGAGCTCTGCCAAGCGAGGAAGCCGCGCTCATTCAGGCGCGTTCGCTGGAACGTCTGAACTACGTATTGCGCATCCTCAAGCCAGACGGCGGCATGATCGACCGCTCGACGATTCTCGACTGGATCAAGAACAACCCGGAGTCCGTCGAGGGGACGGGCTAGCGGGCGGTCGCGGAAAACGGGTCGCGGCCGCCGCTTCTTCAAAGCCGAAGCGCACGCAACTTCCCGTCGATGAACGTCTTCGCCCGCGGGACGTCGCTCTCATCGAGGTGCTCGATGATGATGGGAATGTTGGGATGATGCTCGGCTAGACGCTTCAGGTAAAGATCGTAGTTCAGTCCGCCCAGTCCGGGCGCCGGCAGCTCGATCTGTCCGACGCCGCGGAAGGTGTGGCTCTCCTCGGCGCCCTCGAACAGTTGGGCGTGTTTCTCGGATTTGTCCGCCCCGGCGAGCTTCACGTCCTTGGCGTGCGCGATCTTGATCTTGTCCGTGAGCGCATTGAAGACCCGGTTGAGCTCGCCGTCCATGTCGCCAAAATTGTGCGCCTCGAAATAGTTCGTCGGGTCCATCAGGAGACCCAGCGAACCGTGGTTGATTTCCGAAAACATGCGCAGGGTCTCGTTGACCGACCCGACGACGTTGTTGACGTAAGTTTCAAGCAGGAATGTCGCCCCGTGATCGTAAGCGACCTGGACGAGGTCGCGGATGACGCCGGCGCACTCCTCGAAGCCTTCTTCGGTCTTGTTCTTGGGATGCGAAACCCAGTCGCTGTCGGTCGCGAACGTGCCGGTCTCCGAGATCACGTAGGGCGAGCCGAGATCCCGCGCATGGCGAATGATCGCCTTCAGGTGGTCGAGCCGGCGCTTGCGCTCGCCCTTGTCGGGATGAACGATGTTCGTGTAGCCGGAGACGCAGCAGATCGGCAGGTTGTGGTCGCGGAACGTTTCGGCGATCGTCCGACACTTTTCCTTGGTGATCGCTCCGGTCGAAAGATCCATGTCCTTGAAGCTGAGATCAAGCTGAACGGTGTTGAAGTCGAGCCGCCGGATTTTCTCCGCTGTCTCCTTCAGGCCGTAGGGGAAATAGCCCGTGAAAATGCCTGTCTGCATCATGTTCGTTTTCTCCCGCGCCAGAGGCGCTAAACGTCGAATTCCGACACCGCCACGGCGCGCCTCTCATCGAGCGATCGATACGCGGCTTCGACCAGAGCCATCGTCTTGAGATTGTCGGCCGCACTCAGCTCCGGCTCGGCGCCCATCTTCAGCGCATATTGGAGCTGCTCCATCACGCCTTTGAAAGCCTGAGGGAACCAGCGGGTCGACCAGCTCGGCCGAACCCATTTGCCCCCCGTCGCGCGGCACGAATAGCGTAGCGTGCTCGGGCTGCCCTCGGGGTAGTCGGGCCAGCCTATCGTTCCGTCTGCGAGGCCTTCCGTCCCCTCTATCCGCCATTTGATGTAGATGTCGGACTCGAACCCTTCTTCATGCGGCCCGGTCCACACGTCTTCGAGGCTCATCGCGACCGCGCCCGAGGGAAACCGCAACGTCGACACGCACACGCCGTCGCGATGAGGAAACGTCGTCCGCGGGTCCGGCCTTGCCGCCGTGAATATGTCGATCGGGTCGCCGAGAAGGTAGCGCAAAACGTCGAGATGATGGATGCTCATGTTGGCCAGGGTCAGCCGGTCATAGGCGGCAAGAAAGGCCTGCCAATGCGGAATCGCCCTCATTTCGATGGTGGCGATGACGGGCTTGCCGAGCTCGCCGCGGTCGAGAATCTGCTTCAAGACCCGCATGGCCTGATCAAAGCGCATGTTCTGGTTGACCGACAACGTCTTGCCAGCCGCCTTCGCCTCGGCGACGACGGCTTTCGCAGCGGCAAAATCGAGTGCGAGCGGCTTTTGCGCGAGGATCCCTTTGATGTGTCTTTGGCTTAGAGCCTGACGAATCAGCGCCGGCTGCTGGTCCGGCGGGTAAGCGATGTCAAGGATCTCGACGTCGGAGTCTTCGATCAGCGCTCGCGGATTGTCGTGCGTCTTGGCGATGCCCCAGCGCTTGGCGACTTCGTCTGCTTTGGATTTGGTGCGCGATGCGATCGCGACGACCGGAAAGCCGGCTTCCTGGTAGGCCGCCAACTGAACGTCGGCCATGATGAAGCCGGCGCCGATGACGCCAATGGGATAGTCGCGACACCGTATCGGCGGATCGGGCGCGAAAACGGGTTCGCCGGACATGTTGCCTCCCTGTTGATTTCGGCGCCTCGACTTCCGCAAAGGACAGAAGGTCGCCGTTCGCGGCGCGAAGCGGCGCCGCGGCGCGTTCGCCAATGGTCAACCGCGGCCGCTCTTTGTGTCGCGCTCCATGTCATACGCGCCGGCAAGATCGCGATGATGTTATAGCAGCGGACCAGCCGCGGAGAAAGCATCACTCTCGCTGTGGCGGCTTTGGCGCGCGCCCTTCTTCGCGATCCTCGGGTCCAAGCCCGGGAAGGGAAAGGTGACGCCGAAGGCTTGGAAGGCAGGCGATCGGACCGCAAGTTCGCCGTAAATTCCCCAGATCCGGGGAAGGATCCGGACGGCGGTCTTAAGATCCGTAAGCGGGTCAGACGCAAGAGTCCGCGCAGCCCCCGTAGCGGCCGTCGGCACGCGGATCGCGCCGCCGTCGCCGCCGGCTTCGTCTTGACGGGCGGGCGGGGCCGCGCGACCAGGACGCCGCCGCTGCAATGAGGCACGCCAGCGCGGCGAAGATGAAGGCCGCGGTCAGACCGGCGTGGAACGGCGCGGAGATCAGATTGGGGAAATAGGAATGCCCGGTCAGCTCCATCCGGTCGGCGCTCGGGAGCCGGTTCAATACGCCGGCGCCGAGCAGCGTGGCGATCGGATTGTAGCGAACAGGATCGTGACCGGCGGGCAGGGGTCACCGTCGAGAGCCAGACATCCCCAGACATCCACGGGTAGAAGGCCCAACGCGGCTCACAGACGCAGAAGCGCGTGACGCGACGAAGCAGCGAACAGTCGGTTCGGTTCCCCTCGCCGCTGCGCACTGCAGATAGGCCGAACCCCGGCGCGCATCGCGCCCAATAATCGTAGGCGACACGAGCGCCCGCCGCCGATCCGAGACCTGCCGCACATCGCATTGGCAGACATGCCGCGCCCTGCGAGGGACTGCGCCCATACGCGCCTCGCTTCTTTCGATCAACGATCAGCGCCGCGACGCGCCATGGCCGCAGAGGTCGTCAAGTCGTAGCAGGACGTGGTCTCGGACGCTGGCCTGACGGCCGACTCGGCCTCGGCGGACGAGTAACAGGCCGACTCGGCTTTGGCGGACGAGCTACAGGCCGACTCGGCCTCGGCGGACGAGCTACAGGCCGGCTGCTCGGCGGTCGCCACCCGCGCCACCCGCGCGGACCGCCCCAGCCCCTGCCGCGACGCCAATTGTAGCCGCACCAGTACCAGCCGCCTCCCCGCCATCCCGAGTTGTACCAACAGTAACGCCGGCCTCCCCAAATGAATTGGACCGTTTCCAAAGGAAGAAGCTCGTTGGCGGCCCCACGCAAGCCCGGTGGTGCGATAACGCCGGCCTGCGCACCGCCGCCGGTCGCCGTAACCGCCGCCGAAGCAGCAGTGATAGCGACGGCCCACAAAAACAATTTTCGCATGATTTCCTCCTTCCTTTTCGGGCGCAGTAGAGGAAACGCACAAGCCGGTTCTAAGTTTCAAGCTCGCCACCGGTGGATCTCCCGGAAAGCGGCCAGGACGAGCCGCGCAGGAGTCGGCCGTTAGGACGACCTTGTCGATCAAACCCGGCGCCGCCGGCGGTACGCTCATCGAACGGCATCGCCTCCGCCGCTGCCCAGAATAGCGCGGACGAATCGCCGACGATCTACTGGGGTTGCTCGTGTGCAAATATCGGCGACAGTGGTCGCGCCGAGTTGAGCTGACGATGCTTTACCCACAAGTTCAGGCGAAAAATCGAATTATGTAATGTTGGCGACACAAGATTGGGCGTGGTAGTTTCCGCGTGCAGCAAAGCCAAGAGACTCGGATGCTGAGGGGCCTCGACGCCGATGTCCTGCGCGCATCGTTGCAAAGGCATGTCCTGTCGCCGGATGTGCGAATGGCCGTGGCGAGCATCCAGCGGGAACCGCCGCCGCCGCTCCGGTCTTCCTGCCGGATGTCCGGAGGCAGGAAGACGAGGCAGACTTGCGGCAGCGCCGGCGCGGGCCGCGTTACCTCAGTAAGAAGCGCGATTGAGAGCGCCCGAGCTTGTTCGTCGGACGAACGCCAGGAGGACCGCCATGCTCTTTTCGGACGGATTCACGTTTTCCAACTTTCTCGCCGACGTTCTCACTATTTTTCTCTTCGTCGTCTGGCTCTGGCTTCTGATCACCGTGGCGGGGGACCTGTTCCGTCGCCATGACATCTCCGGCTGGGGCAAGGCGCTTTGGTCATTGCTCTGCTCCTGCTCCCCTACATCGCCGTCCTTGTTTACCTGATCACTCAGGGTCGTGGCATGGCGGAGCGCAACGCCAAGCAACCTCAAGAAACCCGCGACGAACTCCGGCGCGTCGTCGGCTTCAGCATCGCCGATGAGATCACGAAGCTCGACGCGCTCAAGAAATCCGGGTCGATCAGCGACGACGAGTTCGCGCGCCTGCGCGCCAAGCTCGTCCAATAAGCAAGAGGAGGCGACGGGGTCGCTGAGCCCGACATGTTTCGGGCGCTTTCGCCCCAGAACGAACCGACGAGGGATCCAAGGACGATCACGACGACGAGCGCGAGGATCGCGCCGACGACGGCGCTGTGCCGCACTCGCGCGGCGGGCTTAGGGGAAGCAGCTCGGATAAGACGCGAGAACGGGCAAGGCTAGTGCTTCTGGCGCCAGCGATGAGCCCTTGGCGGCCGATTCGCAGTCCGCAGATTCGCAACTAACGCTTCCAGCGGAGGCTTGTAGCCATTGGCCTTGTATTGCTCACAAGAAATTGGGATTTTTCTCTTTCCGTAGGCTACCATGACCGTGCCGTCCGGCATCACGTATAGCCCGGTGGCCATGGCCGAACTCCATTTCGTGTTGACCGGCGGCTTGGGCCGCTCTGGCCAATTAGGTTAGCCGATATTTGCGCCGCATGTTTGGCGAGCGGCGACCGGCGTTCCACAGGACCTCAATAAATTCTCGTCGCCAATTCACGGGAATCATCGCGAAAACGGCAAAAAGCGGCGCGTCCGCGTGAGCGAGAAATGCGACAAGACGGGCGCGGCTCAATCCGGCCCCGTCGCCGCCGGACAGTCCTCGCGGCTTCCCCATTCGGCCCATGAGCCGTCGTAGAGCCCGGCGATCGTGCCGCCCGCCTCTTCGACCGCGAGCGCGAGGATCGCCGCGCTGACGCCCGAGCCGCAGGTGGTGATGACCGGCTTCGAGAGGTCGACCTTCTTTTCGGCGAAAATGGCCTTAAGCGCGTCTCGCGGCTTTAGCCGGCCGTGCTCGACCACCTCGGCGAAGGGCACGTTCAGGCTGCCGGGCATGTGGCCGCTCTTCAGTCCGGAACGCGGCTCGGGCGCTTCGCCCCGAAAGCGGTCGGCCGGACGGGCGTCGACCACCTGCGCCGATCCCGTGGCCAGCGCCGCGCGCACGTCATCGAGGGAGGCGACGAAGGATCGGTCGAGCCGCGGCGTGAAGGGACGGGGTTTGGGATGCGCCTCGCCGAATTCGAGCGGCCTGCCTTCGGCGATCCATTTCGTCAGCCCGCCCTCGAGGATGCGAACGTCCCGGACGCCGTAGGCGCGCAGCGTCCACTTCACCCGGGCCGCTGCAAACAGGCCAAGCACGTCGTAGATGACGAAGCGCATGCCGTCGCCGAGTCCCAGGGCGGTCATCTCCTTGGCCAAAAGGTCGGGTTTCGGCAGCATGTGCGGAAGGATCGTGTCGCGGTCAGAGATCGTGTCGATGTCGAAATAGACCGCGCCGGGTATGTGCCCGAGGCGGAACTCGACGGCGCCGAAGCATCCGGTGTTGGGCAGATGCCAGGAGCCGTCGATCACGCCGAGGCCCGGGTCGCCGAGCTCGTCTGCAAGCTCGGCCGTCGTGCAAGAGTCCCGCGAAGCCATTGTCGCTTCCTCAAGGCGAGGCGAGCGCGATGCGCACGCGCCGGTTGATCCTGCCCTTCTTCTCGATCTGGGTGACCGAAGCGCGGCCGATCTCGCCGGTTCGCGCGACATGCGTGCCGCCGCACGGCTGGAGATCGAGGTTCTCGATCGCGACGAGCCGGACGCGGCCCGTCCCGGTCGGAGGCCTGACCGCCATCGTCTTGACCAGCGCCGGGCTTGCCGCGAGCTCCTCGTCGGTGATCCAGCGCTGCGTCACCGGCGCGTCGAGCATGATGAGCTCGTTGAGCTTGAGCTCCACCTCCGCCTTGTCGAGCAGCGCCTCGCAGTCGAAGTCGAGCCGGCCTTCGCCCTCGCCGACCGAGCCGCCGGTGACCGGGTAGGGCAGCACGACCGAGAGGAGGTGCAGCGCCGTGTGAGCGCGCATGCGCGAGTAGCGCCGGCCCCAGTCGATCCGGGCTGTCACGCCTGCGCCCGGCGCGGGCAGCGGCGCCCCTTCCGCCGGGACATGCAGGATCGTCTTGCGGTCGGCGTCGTAGACCGTGTTGCCGATCGCGACCGTCGCGCCGTCGTCGAGAACCAGGACCCCCTGATCGCCGCCCTGGCCGCCGCCCTGCGGATAGAAGACCGTCCGATCGAGCGCGATCCCGCGAGGTTCGGCGAAGATGACGGTCGCCGGCGTCTCGCGAAGGTAGGAATCGGCGCGGAAGAGGGCTTCGGTCATCAGACGAACACTCGGGGCGCGCGTCCTGGCGCCTCGAGCCAGGCCGGAACGGGCAGGTTCTTCGAGCGCAGAAAGGCCGGGTTGAACAGCTTCGAGGCGTAGCGCGCGCCGGAATCGGCCAGGATGGTCACGATCGTGTGGCCGGGGCCGAGCTCGCGCGCGAGACGGATCGCCCCGGCGATGTTGACGCCCGACGAGCCGCCGAGCAACAGCCCTTCTTCGACCACGAGATCGAAGATGATCGGCAGCGCCTCCTCATCTGGGATCTGGAAAGCGAAATCGACCGGCGCGCCCTCGAGATTGGCGGTCACGCGGTTCTGGCCGATTCCCTCTGTGACGGAAGAGCCGGAGCTCGTGAGCTCGCCCGTCGTGTAAAAGGAGTAGAGGGCCGCTCCCATCGGATCCGCCAGGCCAATGGAGACTCTCGGATCGCGTTCCTTGAGCGCCATGCCGGCGCCCGCCAGTGTGCCGCCGGTGCCGACGGCGCTGACGAAACCGTCGACGCGGCCGTCGAGATCGTCGAAAATCTCCGGTCCCGTCGTCTCGTAATGCCCGGTGCGGTTGGCGACATTGTCGAACTGATTGGCCCAAACGGCGCCTTCCGGTTCGGTCCTCGCGAGAGCCTCCGCGAGGCGGCCGGAGTAGCGCACGTAGTTGTTGGGGTTGGAATAGGGGACCGCCGGAACCTCGATCAATTCCGCGCCCGCCAGCCGCAGCATGTCCTTTTTTTCCTCGGTCTGGGTGTCGGGGATCACGATGATGGCCCGGTAGCCGAGCGCGCCCGCGACCATCGCGATGCCGATGCCGGTGTTGCCCGCCGTGCCCTCCACCACGACCCCGCCCGGACGAAGGTCGCCGCGCTCGACCGCGTCGCGGATGATCGCGAGCGCCGCGCGGTCCTTGACCGATCCGCCGGGGTTCATGAACTCGGCCTTGCCGAGGATCGTGCAGCCGGTCGCTTCGGAGGCGGCCCTCAGCCTGATGAGCGGCGTCCGGCCGATCGCGCCGACGACATCGGGGTTGAACTTCATCGAGCTTCCTCGGAATCGCGGTTCAGGGTAGGCAACCGCGCGCCTTGCGGCAAGCCTCGCTTTCGAAACCCGCGGAGGCGCGCTTCGGCTTGATCGACCCCGCCTATTCCGCGCGCAAAGATTTGCGGTGACGCTCTCCACGGCCGGGTTCGAAAAAGAACGCATGCGTCTTCTCGCCTTGGGCGGCCCGGCCGCCGTCACGGACACAGCCCCTTCGTCGCCATGCTCGCAGCGACGTCGATCGGCAGGCATTTCTCTTCGATGATTTCGCGCGTCCGGTTGACCACGGCGAACCGATCGTCGAGCAGCACGTGCGCCTCGAGACAGGTTTTCGTTTTCTTGTCCGCCAAGCCGTCGATGAAGCCTTTGTAATAGAGTTTGATCGCGATCAGGCGGGCATCGTAGGCCATGCCCTGCAGCGAGTTCCGATCCGAGCATTCGTTCGGCAAATCGACGCTGATGACGGCAAGGGCGGGGTTCGCCAGCCAGCAGGCGATCAGGACCGCAAGCAAAATATGGCGCATCAAGCTCCTCCTCTCTTGGTTGTGAGGGCTCCGGCGGCTTGCCCGCGAGCGCTCCCGTATAACCTGTCGAATTGGCCGTCAAAGACCTATCGGCCGCAGCTCCCGGATTGCGCCGGGCAAGACTTGGCCGTCCGTCTCCCTTTCCTTGCGCCGAAGGACGACTTGCTTTCGGCCGACTGATGACTAGAGTGTAGGCAATATGTTAAGCGCTCAAAAAATAGGCAACAATCGTCTGATCGACATTGGCCCTATCCGCCTCGACGGCAGCGCCATGCTCGCTCCAATGTCGGGCGTCAGCGATCTTGCAATGCGGCGGATTGCGCGACGCTTCGGCGCGGCGTTGGTCTTTTCCGAAATGGTGGCGGCCGAAACCTACCTTCAGGGCGACGCGGAGGCTGCCATGCGCGCCGAGGGGGACGGGGTGTCGCCGCACGCCGTCCAGCTTGTCGGACGGGAGCCGCGGGCGCTCGTCGAAACCGCGCGCCGTGTCGCGGCGGCGGGCGCAGCGATGATCGACGTCAACATGGGCTGCCCGGCGCGCCGGGTTTCCGGCGCTCTCGCCGGGGCAGCGCTGATGCGCGATCTCGACGACGCCGAGCGGATCCTCGCTGCTGTCGTCGCGGCGGTATCCGTCCCGGTTACTGTCAAGATGCGCCTCGGCTGGGACGAGGCGTCGAAGAATGCGCCCGAACTCGCGCGGCGGGCGGAGCGCGCGGGCGTACGGATGGCGACCGTACATGGGCGAACCCGGACGCAATTCTATGGAGGCCGGGCGGACTGGCGGGCCGTGCGCGCCGTGGTCGAAGCGGTCGCCATGCCGGTCGTCGTCAACGGGGACTGCGCGGGCCTCGAGGACGCGCAATCCATGCTCGCCCATTCGGGCGCGAGGGGCGTCATGATCGGACGCGCCGCAGTCGGAGCGCCGTGGCTGGTCGGGGCGGTGTCCCGCGCTTTGATGGACGGCGGGCCGCTTCGGCTCCCCCCTCGCAAAGAAAGATGCGGGGCGGCGCTCGAACATCTCGAATGGCTGATCGGCAAGCTCGGCCGCCTTGCCGGGCTGCGGCACGCGCGGAAGCATTTGTCCGCTTATGCGGAGGCGGCGGGCGCGCCTGCGGCGCTTCGACGCGATCTCGTGACGACGGACGACCCTGCTCACGCGCACAACCTGCTGGAGCGCGCCTTCGACGAGGCCCCTCTGGAGGCCGCGGCTTGACAGCCCCCTTCAACAAGGAGCGAGCGGACCCGGCCAAGGTCTTGAATGCGCTGGCTCAGCCGCTGTTCACGGTGGAGAGCCAGGGTATGGTGATCGACGCCAACGTCGCGGCGGAGACCTTCTTCGCCACGGGCAGGGGCGCTCTGCTCCGTTCGCGCCTGACCGACCTCATCCCGTTCGGCTCGCCGGTGATCGCGCTGGTCGCCGACGCCTCGAGCAATCAAGCGACCGTCGCCGGCTATAAGATCGACATTTCCACCCCCAGGACGGGCAACCGCGGCCCTGTCGATATTTTCATAGCTCCGTTGCCGCAGCCGAGCGGCGCCGTCGCGATAATGCTGCAAGAACGGGCGATTGCCGAAAAAATAGACAGACAGCTGACCCATCGGAGCGCCGCCCGCTCAATCACCGCGCTTGGCCTCATGCTCGCGCATGAGATCAAGAACCCGCTGTCAGGCATCCGGGGGGCCGCCCAGTTGCTCGAGACGAGCGCCACTGACGAGGATCGCGCGCTGACGCGTCTGATCTGCGAGGAGACGGACCGGATCGTCAAACTGGTGGACCGGATGCAGTCCTTCGCCGATTCCGCGCCGGCGCAGTGGGAAAGCCTCAACATCCATGCCGTGCTCGACCATGTGAAGCGGCTCGCGCAGGCAGGCTTCGCACGGCATGTCCGTTTTGCAGAGATTTACGACCCTTCGCTGCCGCACGTCTTGGGCTCCCGCGACCAGCTCATTCAGGTGTTCTTGAATCTGGTCAAGAACGCCGCCGAGGCCATTGGCGAAGACAGCATCGACGGGGAAATCACGCTGACCACGGCCTATCGGCCGGGCGTAAGGTTGCGGACCGCGCCGGGCGCCGACCCGGTCTCCCTGCCGCTCGAGATCTGCGTCCGCGACAACGGCCCGGGCATCGCGGCGGAGATTGCGGGAAACCTGTTCGACCCGTTCGTCACCACCAAGGGCAAAGGCTCTGGTCTGGGTCTTGCAATGGTCGCAAAGCTGGTCGGCGACCATGGCGGCACGATCGAATCCGAATCGCATCCGCGCAGGACGGTGTTTCGCGTCCTGATGCCGCTGCAATCGCCGCGCGCCGCCGCGCCCAAGTGAGCGGCTCGGGGCGGGTCGGCCGTAGGAGCAATGCCTGATGCCTTCTGGGCAAATTCTGGTTGCGGACGATGACGCAGGAATTCGCACGGTCCTGAATCAGGCGTTGACCCGCGCGGGTTATGAAGTGCGCGCGACGGGAACGGTCGCAGGCCTCTGGCGGTGGGTGGCGGCCGGCGAGGGCGACCTGGTCATCACCGACGTCGTGATGCCCGACGATAACGCCTTTGACTTGCTGCCGCGCATCAAGCGGGTGCGCCCGGAACTGCCGATCATCGTCATGAGCGCGCAAAACACTTTCATGACCGCGATCAAGGCGTCGGAGCGCGGCGCCTACGAATACCTGCCCAAGCCCTTCGATCTGCGCGAGCTCGTCGCCATCGTCGGACGGGCGCTCGCGGCGCCCAGGCGCCACCGGGAGGAGCCGGACGACCACGCTACGGCGGAGGCCATGCCGATCGTCGGCCGCTCTCCCGCAATGCAGGACATCTTCCGCGTGCTAGCGCGGCTGATGCAGACCGACCTCACGGTGATGATCTTCGGCGAGTCGGGCACCGGCAAGGAGTTGGTGGCGCGCGCGCTGCACGACTACGGCAAGCGCAAGGGCGGTCCGTTCGTCGCCATCAACATGGCCGCCATTCCGCGCGACCTGATCGAGAGCGAGTTGTTCGGCCACGAGAAGGGGGCCTTCACCGGGGCCGCGTCCCGTTCGGTCGGGCGGTTCGAACAGGCCGAGGGCGGGACGCTGTTTCTCGATGAGATCGGCGACATGCCGATGGAGGCGCAGACCCGCCTCCTGCGCGTCCTGCAGCAGGGCGAATACACGACGGTCGGCGGCCGGACGCCGATCAAGACCAACGTCCGCATCGTCGCCGCGACGAACAAGGATCTGCGTTTCGCCATCCAGCAGGGCGCGTTCCGCGAGGACCTTTTCTTCCGGCTCAACGTCGTCCCGATCCGCCTTCCGCCATTGCGGGAGCGACCGGAGGACATTCCCGATCTGGTGCGCTCGTTCTTTCAGCGCGGAGCCGCGGAAGGCCTGCCGATGAAGTCGATCGAACCGGCGGCGATGGAGCGCTTGCGGCGCTACCCCTGGCCGGGAAACGTACGCGAACTGGAGAACCTCGCCCGCCGCCTGGCGGCGCTTTATCCTCAGGAGGTCATCGGCGAGGCCCTCATCGAAGCCGAACTGAATGTCGGAGGCTCGCCGTCGGCTGCGTCCCTGTCGCCAAAGGAGGACGGCCGTCAACGAGCCCTGCCGCCGGCGCCTGCCAACGGAGATGGATTTGACGGAGCGGTCGAGCGCGCGATCGCCGATCTGTTCCGTACGTTCGGCGGCGCAAGCCCGCCGGTCGGCCTCTACCATCGGGTCTTGCGCGATCTCGAGGCGCCGCTCCTCGCCGCGACCCTGAGCCTCACCCGGGGCAACCAGATCAGGGCCGCCGAGATCCTCGGTCTTAATCGCAACACCCTGCGCAAGAAGATCCGCGATCTCAATCTGCGAGAAATGCCGAGCTTCCGTTGATGCCGCCAAATAGTCGCAATTGAGCAACATTGTTGCATGATTGCCACGGGGATGGCGGGCCGCGATTCGAGCGGCTGGCGGGTTCGGGAATTTGACAGGAACGACGACGAGCGCCGCGGCAAGCGGAACGACGCCATTCGACGACAGCGGGCCCACGGCCCGCTTCGGTCTGATCGCCGTCGGAGCGGCTTTCGTTCTCGCATTGGCGACGTTCCTCGTCTTCGCGGGCTTCACGCCGATCTTGCCGACGGCGACCGTCGTCTCCACCCTCTTGATCGGCGACGGCCTCGTCGTCATCACTCTGATCGTTCTGATCGCCATCGAACTCACCCGGCTCCGGTCGGCGAGGAAGGCCGCGCGCGCCGGGGCTCGCCTGCACAGCCGGTTCGTCGCCCTGTTCTCGCTGGTCGCCGCGATCCCGGCGATCGTCACCGCCGTCGTGGCCGCCGTCTCGGTCGAGTGGGCGATCAACCCGCGCTTCATGAGCGACGTCGCCGCTTTCATAAACGAGGCCAACCAGGCGACCCAGCTGTATCGCGAGTCTCAGTGCCGAGCCCTGCTGCGCGACGTCGACCTGACGGCGGGAGACATTGCGCGCAGCGCCCTGCTGCTTCGCTCCGAGCCCGAACAGTTCAAGCAATACTTCAGCTCCCGCTCGAAAACGCTGGGCTTCGCGGCGGCGGCCCTGATGAAGGGCGATGGAACGCCGATCGAGATCGCGGCCGGTTCGAACGAGAAGCTGATCGCCAAACCCGACCAATCCGACTTCCAGGATGCTCTGAACGGCGAGGCTCTCTGTGGTTTTCTCGGGGTCGGCAACATCTTCGTCGGCATTCGCCCGATCCCCGGGGCGGATGGGCAATTTCTCTACGCGGCGCGAGGGATCGACCCGCTGGCCGCCAAGGTCGCCCAGGACGCCGCGATGGTCTCCAACATGTGGGGACGTTTCGAAGCCGCCCGGCACAGTCTCGAGCTCGGCTTTGCCACGGTCTTTGTGATGCTGGCGCTGACGATGCTCTTTTCGGCCATCTGGCTGGGGCTCGCCTGGGCCAACCGCCTCGTCGGCCCGATCCGCCGGCTGATCCGCGCGGCCGACGAGGTCGCCTCCGGCAATCTTCACGTTCAGGTGCCCGCGCGCGCCGCCGACGGGGATCTCGGCAGCCTCGGGAAGACCTTCAACAAGATGACGTCCGAACTGTTGCGCCAGCAGACCAGGCTCATCGAGGCCAACGCGCTCAACGACGAACGGCGCGCGTTCATCGAGGCGGTCCTTTCGGGCGTGCCGGCCGGCGTTCTCGGCGTCGACAGCGACGGCGCGATCACCGTCTCGAACGCCGCCGCCGAGCGGCTGCTCGGCGGCGAGCGCGGCCTGATCGGCCTGCCGCTGGCGTCCGTCCACCACACGATCGCGCTCGTCTGGGAGCAGGCGCGCCCGCTTCGCCTTCGCCACCATCAGGGTCAGGCGACCATTCTGCGCGACGGCCGCGAACACATTCTCAACGTCAGGGTCACCGGCAATCCGGGACGCGACCGCGCCAGCGTCATCACGCTCGACGACCTCAGCGATCTCATCACCGCGCAACGCACCGCTGCCTGGGCCGACGTCGCCCGGCGCATCGCCCATGAGATCAAAAACCCGCTGACCCCGATCCAGTTGTCGGCGGAGAGGCTCAAACGCCGCTACGGCCGCCACATCGCCGAGGGCAAGGACGTCTTCGACCAGTGCACAGACACGATCATCCGGCAGGTCGACGACATCAAGCGCATGGTTGACGAGTTCTCGTCGTTCGCCCGAATGCCAAAGGCGCGCTCGGCGCATGACGATCTGACCGACTGCGTGCGCCAGGCGCTTTTCCTCATGCGGGTCGGCCGTCCCGATATCGACTTCGAGGAGCGGCTGCCCGAAACCGCCGTGTTCGCCGATTTTGACCGCCGCCTGATCTCGCAAGCGCTCACGAACGTATTGAAGAACGCCACCGAAGGAATTGATGCGCTTGGAGAGAACCGCGAGAAGGGAAAGGTGCTGGTGACGCTCGAGGCCGATGTCGCCGGCTTTATCGAGATCGTCGTCAGCGACAATGGCAAGGGCTTCCCGACCGAAGACCGGCGTCGTCTGACCGAGCCTTACGTCACGACGCGGGCGGACGGCACCGGGCTCGGGCTGCCGATCGTGGTCAAGATCTTCGAGGACCACGGAGGCGAGGTCGATCTGCTCGACGGCATCGTGCGCCCCGACCGGGGACGGGGCGCCATGGTGGCGATGAAACTGCCGGCGCCCCGCGCCGAGCCGGGCAGCACTGAAACCACAAACGAAAAAATCGGATCGTCCTGATGGCAGCTGACATTCTCATCGTCGACGACGAAGAAGACATTTGCGAGCTCGTCGCCGGCATTCTGGAGGACGAAGGCCACGGCGCCCGGATCGCGCGCAATTCGGAGGCGGCGCTCGCCGCGATCGCAGCGCGCCGGCCCCAGCTCATTCTGCTCGACATCTGGCTTCAGGGCTCGAAGCTGGACGGACTGCAGCTGCTCGAGGCGATCAAGCAGCAGAACCCCAGCGTGCCGGTCGTCATGATTTCGGGGCACGGCAACATCGAGACTGCGGTGACGGCGATCAAGCTCGGCGCCTACGACTTCATCGAAAAGCCGTTCAAGGCCGACCGCCTGATCCTCGTCGCAGAGCGCGCGCTCGAAACCTCGCGCCTGAAGCGCGAGGTCAACGAGCTGAAAATCCGCGGCGGCGCGATCACCAAGATGATCGGCTTGTCTCCGGCGGTCGTCAATCTGAGGCGGATCATCGAAAAACTCGGGCCCGCCAACTCGCGGGTGCTCATTTCCGGCGGCGCCGGCTCGGGCAAGGAGCTCGCCGCCCGGCTCATTCACGAGCATTCGACCCGGGCGCAGGGCCCCTTCGTCGTCATCAACGCGCCGGCGATGTCGCCGGAGGGGATGGAGGCCGAGCTGTTCGGCGTCGAGGCGGCGCCGGACCAGCTGCGCCGGATCGGCGCGCTCGAAGAGGCGCACGGCGGCACCCTCTATCTCGACGAGGTCGCCGACATGCCGCGCGAGACGCAAGCAAAAATCCTGCGCGTCCTGGTCGACCAGAACTTCCAGCGGGTCGGAGGCTCCTCGCGCGTTCACGTCGACGTTCGCATCATCTCCTCGACCAGCCGGGATCTCGCCGAGGCGATCACCGAAGGGCGGTTCCGCGAGGACCTGTTTCATCGTCTGTCGGTGGTGCCGATACGGGTTCCTTCCGTCGCCGAGCGGCGCGAGGATATCCCAGAGCTCGTGCAGTATTTCCTGGCGATGACGGCGGCCAGCATGGGCGTTGCGCCGCGCCGCGTCGGCGCCGACGCGATGGCTGTTCTCCAGTCGCACGACTGGCCGGGAAACATCCGGCAGCTGCGCAACAACGTCGAGCGACTGATGATCCTGGCGCTCGGCGACCCGAACGCGGAAATCTCCGCCTCGATGTTGCCGGCGGAGGTCGGCGCCCTGGTTCCGACGGTGCCGAGCGGCATCGGGGGCGAGAAAGTGTTGAGCCTGCCGTTGCGCGAGGCGCGTGAGGCGTTCGAGCGCGATTATCTCATCGCGCAAATCAGCCGGTTCGGCGGCAACATTTCGCGCACCGCGGAGTTCATCGGCATGGAGCGGTCCGCGCTGCACCGCAAGTTGAAATCGCTCGGGGTCGAGTGAACTATGGTCTTAGTCTGGTCCTTCGGAAGACGAAGGCCTGCGACGATTCGACAAATCGACGAACCGATGGCGGCTCACTCCATGGGCGCCTCGACCCGATCCTTGTAGGCTCCGACGACCCAAATGAAGCTCTGCGATGCGATCCCTCGGTTCGAGGTCGGCGATCTCCTTTTCGGTCTTGGCGACGAGGTCGAGCAGGCTCTGATAGACCTCGGGCACGAGTTTCGCTTGGTACTTATGCGCGAATGAATGGCCGACGCGCGCCGCGAAGTCCTTTGTC
>DASRSL010000107.1:0-48008 GCA_035656495.1 Roseiarcus sp. | reverse complement strand
CTTCTCGTAGCCCAAGTGCCCGGTCAGCTCGGCCCCGAGCGCGCGCTCGATCAGGGCCTTCTTCAGCCGCTTGAAAAGTCCGTCATCGCCGGTCAGGTCTTCAGGCTTCTTATAGTTAGCAAGAAGTTGATCGAGCAATTCTGGTGTTATCGTCGAACCCGTAGTCATGTGAGTCTCCTTCAAAGGTAAACTCACAGAAACCTACTTACACAGTCTTTCTGACACCCTCGGTGCGGAAGGCGGCGGACAGAATGGTACAGTCGGTGGATGATTGGCGAGGCGCATGGTTCGAGCGTACGATTTCGTGGTTGGCCGATGGATGGGCCTGCTTAAAGGCGCAATGGGCCGCGCTCGGGTCCATCGTAACGAACATACTGGTGCGTGAGGAAGCGATGTCGCAGCAGCGGAGACTGAACGAGTATCCCGGGCTTACGCCTGTGCTCATGAATTAAGGGTGGTTCGTGGCCCCATACATCAACGGCGAAGAGTATGAACGCATCAGAATCTGGTGGCTTATATCCAGGCGAACCCGCCGGCCGATGACGCGGCGAAACGCGCAATCGAAGACAAGATCCATTAGGAATTTCTCGACGTTGCCTTCAGTGTGCAGGTTCGCGCACGCTACGTGGGGCTCGCCCTGCGAACGCCCCATATCTCCGATTATTCGCACTTGTACGAGAGCGCGGTTTTTGCCTATTACAAGCGGGAGTACGCTGCCGGTGTTTGCCTGCTCCTCGTCGCGCGTGAGGGTGTTTTGCTCTCGGTTAACGGTTGGCGAGTTGGCCAGCCTAGCAAGCCCAGTTTCTCGCAGTTGAAGGCCACCGTCGCCAACTTGGCGCTCGCAAACATCAATCCGGGATGAACGCCGGACAAGCGGCGGCATTTCGGGATGCATTGTCTGCGTTCATCGATCGGTGGATTTATGCGCGTACATCTAACGCGGACTTCACGCTGTCCGTGCTGAATCGTCACTACGTTCTGCACGGCATGGACGCGGGTAACTTTTACCGGCCGCACGACCTTCACCGTCTTCTGCTCGGGTTTGACCTCCTCATAGACCTCATCGCCATTATCAACGGCACGTACCGTGTGAATGTGGAGGCTGAAATCGATAAATATGAGGAACGCAGGAAGTTTTACGACAAGTTGCGAGGCGGCGCGCTACAAATTGGCCCCGCAGGCGACCGCGAGCAGCAATTCCTGAAGCAGCATTCTAATTATGTGCCGCCGGCAATGGAGGCCTGCGTGGAGCTGTGCATAAATCGGTAAGCCTTCATTCGTGGTTTGGGAAGGCGGTGGTGGAAGAGCCGACCCCTTGTGCGGGCCACGGCCGGCGGGACGGGGCGCATATACATGTCGGAATCGCTGGGGCGGGAAATTGGCCTGTTGCGAACGCTCGCTACACATCTTGAGAAGCGACCGCTGCCGTTTGAGAGGCTGACACAAGAGTCGCTGCGCAGGGAAGGCCTTGGGTATGTGCGCGAAAAGGCGGGCGGCATTATTGCCATTCGCATGCCCGGGCATTATGCGTTCACCGAGCTTGCCGACTGCCTCTTAGATCGCCTTCCCGGCATGGAACGCGGCGCTATCTATGCGGAGATCCAGACCGAGCTGTTCAATTTCATTGAAGACTATGTCGGCCGCGAACCGTCGACCGTCGGAAGCAAGGATGCTGAGGCTCTCGTTACGCAATTTGAGAAATGGTTTGCCGATAAAGCCTCGCCCCAGCGCGTCTTTGTGCCGTGCGTAATAAGCCGGACACCCGTGCCCCGCTTCGAGATCGGACTCGTCACGTTCGAGTTTATCGATCGTGTCACGACGAGCGATTTCTATCCGCATGCCGGCGGCGACGCGGCCTTGCACCGGCGCGGATTCGACGATCTCGTGCGATGGATGCGCGAGTGGGACGCCGATTGGCTGGCCCGGGTTTCCGTTGATGGTTGCGAGCAAGAGCGTGCCGAAGAAGTCGCCGAGGTTGCTGTCGATCTAGTGATTGTGGCGCTGCAGCTCGCCGCTCCCTATCTCGACACGCGCACAATGGTGCGGCTCGATGCGCGTCGTGGAACGTCGCAAAAGCGCACCTTGTCGGAAGCCGACAGTTACCATAGTGCGGGCTGGACACGCAAAGAGCCGGGAATGACGATCGGCCGAGGCACGCTGCCTGATATTTTGCAGAAGGCCGCGCCTATCTTCACGGCCGTTGGAAATGTGGTGCGTTCGTTCGCCTCCGGTTCGTTCCGCCTACCGGCGCTTGAGCGAGCCTGGTGCGACGCTGCATATTGGCTTCACCGGGCTCTGGGTGAGTCCATTGATAGTATCGCAATAGCGAAACTCGAAACGGCGTTAGAAGTGTTGCTCGGCTCGGAAAGCAGCAGTGGCAGCCAGCAGCGCATGCTTGACATTCTGAGCGGCTTCTTTGACCTGGGGCCAGACGATCCCATTGCGCCCGGGTCTCTGTTGAACGCGCGGCAATTTGCGCGCAATATCGTCCGCGATCGGTCGCGCATCCTGCACGGGACGTGGTCGACGCTTAACGCGCGCGGCATCGATCGGTCAGGGCATGGAGGGCTTCGTAGTCACAGTCCTCCGGGCGGCGGTTATTGAGCTTGAGGCGTACGCTCATTCCGCTAGTCCAGCCGATGATATCGACGATTTTCTTAGCTGGATGCGACAGCGGAAAATGACGTCGGGACCCTCGAAGGCCTAATTGCGCCATCGCGTGAACGGACAGCGTCTCAAGGTTTGTGAACTGATAAGCTTTCACCAAGAGAGCTTACCAGTCAGCCCTGGTACTATAATATCCGCTTTCGACGGGACTTGTGAATGTCTTTTGTTGTACAGGTTTTTGGCCGCCGGCTCACTGAGCGTGCGGAGAGTTTCGTCGCTGCCGGCGTCCAAAAACCTGTACAAAACCGGAGATTCAAAACGGAGACACTCCCAATCTCAGGCGCTGTTTTCCTCGGACCAAGCTGCCGCGCATATTGTCTCTACGGGAAGACGGCCATCAGGGACGACAACATGCGACCGCCTCGCGCCAATCGCGTCTTCCTCGCCAAGGGCGTCTGCGACCTCGAAGCGTTCGGCGCGATCCTCCCGCGTCTGGCGACCGACATCATGAGCGTTAACCAAGAAAAGAACAAGCAGAGAACATTTTGTTTCGCCCTGACAGAGCCTGTGCTATTCCCTGAAGATCAGCGCTGCGACGACGGTGAACGAGGATCAGCCATGGACGAGCAGACACCGCGCAAGCGGCAGGCGACGAAATTCACCCGGTCCGCGAGGAACAAGCGCATCGTGGAGCGGCTGCGCGAAGGCTTCGGCTATGACGAGATCGCCCGCGAGGAGAAGCTGACCGAGCGACGCGTGCGCCAGATCGTCAAGGAAGCCCTGGAAGGCCGCGAGGCGCTCGAAAGCGCAATCCACGCCCATCTGCAGATCGACCGGCTCGGCCAGGCGATGCGGGTCGCAGGCGAAGCGCTCGCGCGCGGCGACATCCGGGCGATTGCGCCGTTCATCAAGGCGCTCGAAAAGCTCGACCGCTATCAGTCGCTCGCGCGCGAGCTGGCGCCGCGCCGGCGGAACATGAGCGACGGCGACGAGCTGGTCATGCGGACGCTCGTCGCTCGGATCAGAAGCGAGGTTCTCGACGAGTGCAGGAGGGAGGCGGCCGCCGCGGCCGCCGCCGCGCCGCCCGTGGATCCAAGGCCGGCGCCGGACGAGGGTCCCGCCGCCATCGCGCCGCCGCTCGCCCCGGAACTCGAGCCCGCTGCGTCGCTCCCGGCGCCGGATGAAGGTCCCGCCGTCGCGCCGCCGCTCGCCCCCGTCCAGCCGGACAGCCCATGGGGAACATGGGCGCGCTGACCGGCGAGAATCGTGCTTCTTCCAGCCATAATCGTCCCTAAAGCCTTGACAAACCTTCATTACCCCGGGAAAGGAAGCGTAAATTTCGGAGCCGTTCGGAAGCTTTCGGAAGCCCTGGGGCGGAAGTGTTCGGAAACCCGTTGAAGCTTTTGAAGGAAAAGACGGCTTGAGCTGATCCTCGGATGGCGCCCTCGACGCGCCGCGAGACGCAGCGCCGTTGCATGGATCGGAGCGTCTGCCGGGACGATGTCGGGCGAAACGGAATTCTATCTCCTCGCGGTCGCGGCAGTGATCGTGCTCGGGCTGTCGAAGGCGGATCTGCCGGCCTGGGCGCTCTGGCGATGCCGATGCTGTCGCTCGTCATCTCGCCGATTCGCGCGGCGGCGATCGTGCTCCCCGTCATGATTGTCCAGGACTGGGTCAGCGTCTGGGCGTTCCGGCGCGACTTTTCGCCGCGCAACCTGCTCATCCTTATCCCTTCGTCGGGGATCGCGGCGGGCTGGTTCATGGCGGCCAGGGTCAGCGAGGACGCGGTCAGACTCGTGGTCGGCGTCATTTCGATCGCCTTCGTCGTCTACATGCTGGCGCGCGACCGACTCGGCCGCGCGCCGGTGGAAAGGCCGGGCCTGTCGCGGCGACGCCGGCGATCCTTCCCCTCTTCGTCGCCGCGGGCGCCGGCGCTGCGATGATTCCGACCTTCCTCGGCTTCCGCTTCTTCGCCTTTCGCCCGTAAGAGGGACGGTGCCCCTCCACAAGGCCGTTTTGCAGGCTATGATGCTGTGCGCAGCGCCCGAGGAGCCAATGTCCCAGTCGTCCTATGAATGCGATCTCGACCGCAACGCCGCGAATTTCCAGCCCCTGACGCCGCTGAGCTTTCTCGAGCGCGCGGCGGCGGTGTTCCCCGACCGCTTGGCGATCGCGCACGGGCCCCTCAGGCGCGACTACCGCGACTTTTGCGCCCGCTCGAAGAAGCTCGCCTCGGCCCTGGCGAAACGCGGGATCGCCCGCGGCGATACGGTCGCCGTCATGCTCGCCAATACGCCCGCAATGCTCGAATGCCATTATGGAGTGCCAATGAGCGGCGCGGTGCTCAATGCGCTCAACACCCGTCTCGACCCTGCGGCGCTCGCCTTCATGCTCGACCACGGCGAGGCGCGCGCGCTGATCGTGGACCGCGAGTTTTCTGACGTCATCGCCAAAGCCCTGAGGCTCGTCAAAATTCGGCCGCGGCTGATCGACTATGACGATCCCGAATACGAAGGCGCGGGCGAGCGAATCGGCGAGCTCGAATACGAGGCGCTGGTCGCCGAGGGCGACGAGACCTACCAGCGCGACGCCCCGATTGACGAATGGGACGCCATTTCCCTCAATTACACATCCGGGACGACGGGCGACCCCAAGGGGGTCGTCTATCATCACCGCGGCGCGAGCCTGCTCGCGATGGGCAACATTCTCATCGGGGATATGGGCCGGCACCCGGTCTATCTGTGGACGCTGCCGATGTTCCACTGCAACGGCTGGTGCTTCCCCTGGTCGATCAGCGTCAAGGCCGGCGTGCATGTCTGCCTGCGGCAGGTGCGCGCCAAGGCGCTCTATGACCTCATCGCCGAGCACAAGGTGACCCATCTCTGCGGCGCCCCGATCGTCATGTCGGTGCTGCTCAACGCGCGGGAGGACGAGAGGAAGCCTTTGCCGGATCTCGTCCGCTTCTTCACCGCCGCCGCGCCGCCGCCGGCCGCCGTCCTCAAGGCGATGGGCGAAGCGGGTTTCGAGGTCACCCATCTCTACGGACTCACCGAAGTCTATGGACCCGCCGTGGTCAACGACTGGAAGGACGAGTGGAACGCCCTCGACGCAGAGACCCAGGCCCATCTCAAGGCGCGGCAGGGCGTGCGCTACCATGCGCTGGAGGCGCTGGACGTCCTCAACCCCGAAACGATGGGGCCCGTACCAGCCGACGGGCGGAGCATGGGCGAAGTGATGTTCCGCGGCAACGTGGTTATGAAGGGCTATCTCAAGAACAAGACCGCGACCGAGAAGGCGTTCGCGGGCGGCTGGTTCCATTCGGGCGACCTCGGGGTGAAGCATCCGGACGGATATGTGCAGCTGCGCGACCGGTCGAAGGACATCATCATCTCCGGAGGAGAGAACATTTCTTCGATCGAGATCGAGGACGCCCTCTTCGAGCATCCCGGCGTGCAACTCGCCGCGGTCGTGGCGCGGCCGGATGAGAAATGGGGCGAAACGCCGTGCGCCTTCGTCGAGATGAAGCCCGACCATACGGCAACCGCCGATGAGCTGATCGATTGGTGTCGGGGGCGGCTCGCGCGCTATAAATGCCCGCGAACGATCGTCTTCGCCGAAATCCCGAAGACCTCGACGGGCAAGGTGCAGAAATTCGCGCTGAGGGAGCGAGTAAAAGAGCTTGGCCAGAACGTGGGTTAGGGCGTGCGCGACAACGCCTGGCCACTCTACTGCAACGCGCGGCTGATCGCCGCCGTCGCTTTGGCTGGGCGGCAGCTCCCGGGCCGCGGCGAGCAGGCCTCCGAGCGCGTGCACGGCGTGCGCAAGACGCTGAAGGAAGCGCGCGCAATCGCGCGTCTTTTCCGGCCATCTCTCGGGGAGTCCGCCCGCGTCACCATCGCCGGCCTCGCCGTCGTCCGTCGCCGGGTTGGCCGCGGTCGCGACCTCGATGTGATCGAGGCCCGGCTCGCGCGCCTCGGCCCGCCGCCTGAGGTCGCCGCGTCGCTCCTCGAGGCGATCCGACGCGAGCGAGCCGCGGCGAACCGCGCCGACGGCGGATTTGCGACGAGCGCCTCCCGCTCCCAGCTCAACGCGATCGTCAAGCGCCTCGCGGCTTTGGACCTCAAGAAGATCGCCGCCGACGACATTGTGGAGGCCGTCGCGCGCACCTATAGGCAAGCGCGACGGCGCGGAAGAATTGCCTTCGCCAGCGGCGACCCGGCTGCGCTGCACGCACTACGCGCCCGCGTCATTGACCTTCGCTATCAGCTGGCGGCGCTCTCTCCCGCCCGGCCGGCGGCGCTCGGCCCACAATCCGAGGAGCTCAATGCGCTTCGCGACACGCTCGGGGACTTCAATGATCTGCACATGCTGGCGACGTTCGCGACCGAGCGCGCTTTTCTAACGCCCGAGGCGCAGGCGGAGCTGACGGCGGAGCTGGCGGCGAAGCAAAAAAAACTCAGGCGGCGCGCCGAGACCGAGTTCGATCGCTTATTCGCCGAGACTCCCGACAAATTCTCCGAGCGACTTTCGGCCTATCTGCGGCGGCCGGTTGAGAAGCCCACGGCCCCGCAGGTGGCGTAACGGCCCAAAATCCGCCTAAGCCGGAGTGATCCCGACTATGGTTTGGGCCATTTGAAGTCATCAGCGCGACCGAGTTGCGGCTCGGCAGAGTGTCCGAGCCACCCATTTCGATCTTGGTCACCGCCAAGCGCAGTCATATCGCCAGGCGCGCCGACCAGCGCGGCATTGGCCGCCGTCGGTCTGGCCGTCAGCGACAGGATGGGGCCGGTTTCCGGTTTGAGAACGGACGGGAGGCCGTTGCCCAGAAGCTTGTCCGCTCCCATCTCGCGACGAATTTCGGCATTGATGTCGTCGGCTTCCTGCTCGATGTCCGGGGGGAGCGCGGCGATGTCGTTCTGGGTTTTGCCCTTGTCGAAGGCGCGGCGAATGTCCATCTCGAGAAATTGCGCCAGCTTGCGCGAGCCGGCTTTGGTGAAATACATGCCGTTGGGGCCGGACCGCAGCCTTGCCCTCTGCCCTTCAACGTCCGCTCCGAAAGCGTTGTATTGTCCGTTCTGATCGGCAAAACCGTCCCATATGTCGATGTACTTGCCGCCGGCTCTCTCGACATGCTCCCGATAGATTTCGTTTAATGCAATAGCTTGGGCGTTGAATTTCTCATCGGGCATCGGGGGCAACCCGACCCAGAGAACCGGGATATGCTTGTCGCGAAACGGCGCAATCAGGCTCTCGACGCGCTCACCGTAAAGGGCCTGCCATTTCTCGCTGAGAGGGTCGAGCGTTCCGCCGCCGTCCCTGAGCGGCTGCAGATCGTTGACGCCCATCATGACGACCGCGACATCGATTCGTTGTTTGCCTGCTGCGAGGTCGCGAGCAGCCTTGGGCCAGTCGTAGTAATCGTCGCGGGTGAGGCCGGACAGATCCCGCGCGACATCCGTGATCGAAATCTCCGGCTTGTCGGCGAAAGCTTCGGACAAGCCCTGGGCGGCCGAGATGGCGAGACTGTCGCCGAGCACGGTTATGAAAAATGACTTCTCGACATGCGTTTTGCCGGACCCGCTCAGGGCGCGCGTCGCCGAAGGCGAGACAAAGTCCTGTCCGGTCCTTCGCGTCGTTCGCGCCCTGGGACTCGTCGGCGCATTGGCGTTGGGCGGAGATTGAGGTTTCGACCCAAACCCGAACAGATGCTGAAGGAAGCCTGGAAATCCTCCTGTCTCTTGGGCCCGCGGGCTCGGAACGACGAGAATCCAGGAACAGAGAGCCAAGACGGCGATGCGCGTCAAAAAACCCAGTGACGATCTGCCGAGCGGGAACAATTCTTTTCTCCGATGGACCGAACGCGCGGCAGCGCGGTTCGGGCATGCGCCGAACGAGGCGCCGCGCCTTCGGTCCTGCCGGCAACATAGCCCAATTTTTCGAAGTGCGCTCATAAGACCGTCTCTTCGAGGGGTGGGCGACGCTGTCGCCATGCATCTCGCTCAAGCCGGTGAGGTGAGGCTTTCGTAACTTTCGACAGGCCGTTCGTGCGGAAGGCCAAAGGTTTAGTCGACATTTCGATCAAGCCGGCGTAGTGGCGCGCGGCGCCGACTGCGGAGGGGAAGGAATGAGCGATCTCGTTTGCCTCGGTCTCGGCGTCCTGTTGTGGATCGCGCATGTTCTCGTGCAGGCGTTCGCGGGGAGCGCCGAATTCGGCCTCAAGTATCTGCTCTCGCCGCGCGATAAGCAGCCGGCGGCCAAGGGCGTCGCCGGCGGACGGGCGACTCGGGCGCTCAACAATTATACTGAGAGCTTCGTCCCATTCGTGGGGCTGGCGCTGGCGCTGATCACGACCGGGAAAGCAAGCGGCCTCGGTGCGACCATATGGATCATCGCCCGCATCCTCTATCTGCCCGCCTACGTCATGGGCGTTACTTACGTGCGAACCGCGCTGTGGGGGATTTCGGTGATCGGCCTCCTCATGATGTTGGCGCGGCTGGCGTTCGCCTCATGATATCCGGATGGATATTCCATTTAATGAAGAGCGATTTGCACCCCATCGAGATAGATTTCAATGCGAAATCACGGAAGCGTGTAGCTGAGAAAGCCAAATAGCATGACCTACGACCTCATCGTCATCGGCGCCGGACCCGGCGGCTATGTCTGCGCCATCCGCGCGGCGCAACTCGGCATGAAGGTGGCGGTCGTCGAGAAGCGCAGGACACTCGGCGGGACTTGCCTCAACATCGGCTGCATTCCCTCCAAGGCGTTGCTCCACGCCTCGGAAATGTTCGAGGAGGCGGGGCATGGCTTGGCGCCGTTCGGCGTCGTCGTCGGAGCGCCGGAACTCGATCTCGCAGCGATGATGAAGCACAAGGACGACACCGTCTCCGCCAACGTCAACGGCGTCGCCTTCCTGTTCAAGAAGAACAAGATCGACTGGATCGCCGGCGAGGCCCGGATCGCGGCGAAGAGCAAGGTCGTCGTCAAAGCGGAGGACGGCGCCGAGAAAGCGCTGGAGTCGAAGGCGATCGTCATCGCCACCGGCTCCGACGTCGCGCGGCTTCCCGGCGTCGAGATCGACGAAAAGACCGTCGTCTCCTCGACCGGGGCGCTGAGCCTGCCGAAAGTTCCGAGGAAGCTGATCGTCGTCGGGGCCGGCGTGATCGGGCTCGAGCTCGGCTCGGTATGGCGGCGCCTCGGCGCCGAGGTGACGGTGGTCGAGCTCCTCGACCGCATCCTGCCCGGCATGGACGGCGAAGTCGCCAGGCAGGCCCAGCGCATGTTCGAAAAGCAGGGAATCGTTTTCCACCTCGCGCACAAGGTGGCCAAGGTCGAAAACGCGGCCAGCGGCGTGAAGACGATGATCGAGCCGGCGGCGGGCGGCGACGCCAAGACGATCGACGCCGACATCGTGCTCGTGGCGATCGGACGGCGTCCCTTTACCGAAAATCTCGGGCTCGAGGCGCTCGGCGTCGCGATGGACCGCGGCATGGTCGTCGTCGACGAGCATTTCGCCACCAACGTCCCTGGCGTCTATGCGATCGGCGATGTGATCCGCGGGCCGATGCTCGCCCACAAGGCGGAGGACGAGGGCGTCGCGTTAGCGGAGCTGCTGGCGGGCCAGGCGGGTCACGTGAACTATGATGCGATCCCCAGCGTCGTCTACACGAGCCCGGAAATCGCAGTCGTCGGCAAGAGCGAGGACGATCTCAAGGCCGAGGGCGTGGCCTACAAGGCCGGCAGGTTCCCCTTCATCGCCAACGGCCGGGCGCGGGCGATGCGGCGCACCGACGGCTTCGTCAAGATCCTCGCGGACGCCGCAAGCGACCGCGTTCTCGGCGCTCAGATCGTCGGTTTCGGCGCCGGCGAGCTGATCGCCGAGGCTGTTGTACTGATGGAGTTCGGCGGCTCGGCCGAAGACCTCGCCCGCGCCTGCCACGCCCATCCGACCATGTCGGAGGCGGTCAAGGAGGCGGCGATGGCGGTTGACAAACGAGCGATTCATATCTGAACGCCTACGGCGCCGGCGCATTCCAGGGACGCAGACGCCGTCCTTTTAGGGCGGAGCCTCACACCGGGCGCCGCGACGAGAATATTCATCCGTTTGGCGGGCCGCCTGCCGCAAGCGTCGAACAGGCGGCCGCATCAGGCCGCGAGATGTCCCTGCTTTCGGCCGAATGGGGAACTTGAATTCCTTGATAGGCCAAAAGATCTCCCTGTTCCCCGGCTTCCTCGGCGGGCCGCCTTCACGCCTCCACCAGCGTCGACACATGGGCGGCGACGGAACGGGCGAGGGCGTCGAGATCGTATCCGCCCTCGAGGACCGACACGATGCGGCCGCCGCAGCGTTTCTGCGCGATTTCCGTCAGCTTGCGGGTGACCCAAACGAAGTCCGCCTCGACAAGATTGATGTTTCCCAACGGATCCCGGCGGTGCGCGTCGAAACCGGCCGAGATGATGATCAGATCGGGGGCGAAGTTGGTTATGCGCGGCAGTATGACGACCTCGACCGCCTCGCGAAACCTGTCGCCGGCATCGCCGGCCCTCAGCGGCGCGTTGACGATTTGGTCATGCTCGCCTCGCTCGCCTGGCGCGCCAGTCCCCGGATAGTGCGGCATCTCATGGGTCGAGGCGTATAGGACGTTAGGATCGTCCCAAAAAATGTGCTGCGTCCCGTTCCCATGATGGACGTCGAAATCCATGATCGCGACGCGATCCGCTCCGTGAATCGCGCGCGCGTGCCGTGCGGCGACCGCCACGTTGTTGAAGAAGCAGAAGCCCATGGGCGTGGCGGTCTCGGCGTGATGGCCGGGCGGACGGGTGGCGACGAAAGCGTTTCCCGCCTTTCGGGTCATCACCTCGTCCACGGCGAGGATGGCGCCGCCGGCCGACCGCAGGGCGGCCTCGAATGTTCCAGGCGACATCGAGGTGTCCTGGTCGATAACGGTGTAGCCCTGGGTCGGCCCCGCGGCGCGCAACGCCTCGATGTAGTCACGCGGATGGACGCGCGCGACCGCCGAAATCTCGGCTGGCGGCGCCGTGTCGCGGGCGAGCATCTGGAACTTTTCGTTCTCGAACGCGCGCTCGATGACGCGCAGTCGGTCAGGCTGTTCCGGATGTCCTTCGCCCATGTCATGCGCCAGGCACGCGGGGTGGCTGATGAGCAGCGTGGTCACTGTCTGGTCCTGCTTGGCGAGTCTCGCCCCAACGGAGGTGAAAGTCTACAGCCACCGCCGGTCAATGCGGGACGGCCTCGGGTTTGCAACTCAATCGTTTCGCTTCCGACTCTGCCTGGGCATAGAGGCTGGGGAACTCGCTGAACACGCGCATCAACACAAAGCCCTCGCTCGCCGGCGCGGCGATGCGCAGATCATGCGACGGCGATTCGTCGTCGTCGTGCGCGGCGAGCGCGCGAACCTCCGCCGGCGTCCCGAGCACGGCCTCGACGACGCCATGGATCGCGGCCTTGTCGGTCAGCGCGTAGAACACGAGGCCTCTGCGCGTGTGAAACGAGATCGAGGAGAATGAGCGTCCCGCGGGCGCTTGCACGCGGATTGGACCAGACGCAAGGTCGTACCGGCAGAAGGCCATCGCCATGGCGGGGTCCGCGTATGGAAGCATCTTTGCCGTCGGGCTTCCCCCCTGCATCAAAACGGTGTCGTTGACCGCCCCCAGCGGAGCCAGTCGGGCGAATGCGTCCTGGCTCGCCACAAAAGGGGCGAGGAGCATGACGACGAAGTGGACCAGCATGGCAAGGATGGCCGTCGCGGCGAGAAAGGAGGCAGCTTGGCCGCGTCGAAACCCCGTCATCCGCAACTGACCCTCGCGACGCGCGGGACCATCGACTTGTCGATTGCGTCGGCAGTGGCGCCGAAAGGAGAGTCGTAGAGCCTCAATGCGAGGGCGAATCGCCCGGGCGCGCCGATCGGCAGCCAGTTTCCCGGCTCGACGCCGGCGGCGACCGTGATTGTGAAATCGCCGTTGCCAGCGCGCATGATTTCCGACGAGCGGAAGCCGTAACGTCGCGCCAAGTTGTCGATCGGCCAGCCATCCTCGTCAATCAGGCTCAGCGTCCAGTAGCGCGAGGATGGAACGCGCGGTCCGACCTTATAGACGCAACGCGCGTCGAGAGGTCGACCGTCGTCGTCGGTTCGCGCGACCAATTGGATCCCCTCGCCGGCCGCCAGGGGGATTTCACCGCTGCGCTCGATACGAGCGCGGGTGTAAGGGTCGATCTCGGTCGAACCGGCGTGAGCCTCCAGCCTCCAGGGCCCCATCCGGCTACTGTCGAAGGGACTGAGATGCGACAGTGCGTAAGCGCTCGCGAGCAGGCCGACGCCGAGGCCGAGCGCGCACACCAGCAAGGCTTTCACAAAAAACGCCAAGAGACGCTGCTCCGGATCGGGGGCCTGATAGACGCGACGCGAAGGCGTGGAGTCAAGCGCGCCAGTTCACCGAAAGGCCGCTCCCATTGCCGCCAGGCCGCTCGGCTCGGGCTCGGCTTCCGGCCCCGCCGACGCCTGCCCGCCCTTCAACGCCTCGCGCGCCAAATCCCCCATCTCGCCGATCGCCTTGGTTGCTCGCTGCGAGAGACCCATCTGTTGCGGCGGGGCGTTCTGAGTCGGCTGCGCCGCCTTCGCAGACGCGCTCGCGGCCGGTCGGCTCGGCGCGGGCGGCGGGGGCGCGACGCCGAAGGGCGGCTTGGGGTCGAGGCCCTGTTGGGCGAAAACCATTATGTCGTGCCAGGTCTCCGCTGGCAGAAGACCCCCGACTAGGTTCTCCATCGACGAGTTGTCGTCATTGCCGAACCAGACGCTGCCGACCAGGTTTCCGGTGAACCCGTTAAACCACGCGTTCGTCGAGTTGTTCGTCGTGCCAGTCTTGCCTGAGATCGCAAGGCCCGGGATCTGGGCGGCGCGTCCAGTGCCCTCGGTCACGACGTGGGTCATGATGTTGTTCATTTCGGCGACCTTGTCCGCCGGAAGAACGCGGACCGGCGGACGGCTGTCCCTGTCGTGGGAGTAGAGGAGCTTTCCCCTCGAGCTGCGCACCTCGATCGCGGCAAACGGCGCAATGCGAAGGCCGCCGCTAGCCAGCGTCGCGTTGGCGCCGACCATGTCGATCATCTTGACTTCGTCCGCCCCAATCGGCAGCGAGACCGTATCGATGAGCGGCGTCGTCAGCCCCATCGCGCGTGCGGTCTGAATGATCTTCGACCGGCCCAGGGCCGCAATCTTCGCCAGATGATAAGGTTTCTTCGGCGGCCAATAGACCTCGCCGATCTTGACCGACAAACGGATCGCGGCAGTGTTGAGGGATTCGGCCAGCGCCCTGTAGAGCGGCATCATTCCCCCGCGCTCGCCGTGATAATTGTGGACGCAATAGTCGCCGATGCAGATGGCGGAGGCGTCGATCGGGGTGCTGGCATGGTATTTGCCGGTCAATAGAGCGGTCATGTAGTCGAAGATCTTGAATGAAGACCCGGGCTGACGCGCTGCGTCCGTCGCTCGATTGAACTGGCTCTCGCCATAGTCGCGGCCTCCCACTATCGCCCGCACGAGGCCGTCGGTCATCGCGATGACCGTCGCCGCCTGATGAGCGTGATAAGCGGGAGCCTTGTCGCGCAGCATCGTCTCAATGACGCTGTCGGCCTTGGCCTGCACCGCCTGGTCCAAACCCGTCCGCACGATCAGCGTACGCTCGCCGCCGAGCTTGTCGGCGGCGGCAAGTTCTCTGATCTCGGAATAGGCGTAGTCGAGATACCAGTCCGGGCTGTTGCCGGCGACCCGATCGACGGGGGTGGCGGGGTTGCGGCGTGCGGCGTAAATCTGTCCTTCAGTCATGAACCCGGCGTCGACCAGGTTATTGAGCACGTCGTTGGCGCGGGCTCTCGCCGCCGCTAGGTTGACGAAAGGCGAGTATTTCGTCGGCGCCTTGAACAGGCCGGCGAGCATGGCCGCTTCGGCGAGATTGATGTCTCGCGCGGACTTGCCGAAATAGGTCTGGGCGGCGGCTTGCACACCGAACGAGCCCGAGCCCATATAGACCCGGTCGAGATAGAGCTTGAGAATCTCCTTTTTCGTCAAATGCGATTCGAGCCACAATGCGAGATAGGCTTCCTTGATCTTGCGCTCGATCGAGCGCTCGTTGGTAAGAAACAGGTTCTTCGCGAGCTGCTGGGTGATCGAAGAGCCGCCCTGGACCACGCCTGAAGCCTTGGCGTCGACGGTGAGCGCGCGGATGGTGCCCACGACGTCGATGCCGTAGTGGCTGTAGAAGCGGCGGTCCTCGGTCGCGATCACCGCCTTGATGAAATAGTCAGGCAGTTGATCGAAAGGCACGGCGTCGTCATGTTTGACTCCTCGCTTGCCGACCGCGACGCCGTATCGATCCTGAAAAGTCACAGCAAGGTCGCCACGCTTCAGCCAATCGTCGTTCGCCGTCACCTGGAACGCCGGGATGGCCAGCGTGAGAACGACGAGGAGACCTGCGAGCCCGAGTGTCAGAGCTTCGCAGGCGACCTCGAGCAGGACGCGGGCGACGCCGGAAAGATGCAGCCGATCGGACAAGTCGTCCAAGGCGCGCAGGATGCGCAGGACCGTTTGTCGCGCATTGAACATCGAAGAATCGATGAAGGCGTCGAAAGCGAGCAAGGCCCGCGACGCCATGGCCTGCCATCTCATGATCCGCGACTTCGGCACCGGCGCCCTCAATTGCGGTCACGCCCGCGCCGCGACCGCCCTTGCGGGAAAGCGCTTAACATAGGTATGGTCTCGGATTAAACGTGCGCAAGAGGACCGAACGTGGTCGAGAGATGCGACTTTTCTGCGTCCTCACGCGGACCATGCAAAAGCCGCGACCGAGCCCAGTAGCAAGGACGAGAGGTCGAGCCGGTAGGAATGACGACAAAGGATGCGGCTGCGGCTCCATTCTGGCGGACAAAGACGCTGGACGAGATGGACCGGGACGAGTGGGAGAGCCTGTGTGACGGGTGCGCCCGATGCTGCCTCGTCAAGCTCGAGGACGAAGACACCGGCGACATCCACTTCACCGACATCGGCTGCAGGCTCCTCGACGCCAAGACATGCCGCTGCCGTGACTATGCCCGACGGAATCGGCGGGTTCCCGATTGCGTCAGGCTGTCGCCGTCCGTCGTACGCGCCTTGACTTGGCTGCCGGTCACCTGCGCCTATCGGCTCGTCGCAGAAGGCAAGGATCTTCCCGACTGGCATCCATTGGTCTCGGGCAGAGCCGACAGCGTTCACGAGGCCGGCGTATCGGTGCGTGGGCGCGTCGTCGCCGGCGAGGACGATCTGGCGCAGGAGTTCTGGCCCGACCGGATCGTCAAATGGCCGAACCGCGCCCCGCGAAAAAGCCGGTAGAGTCCCAGGGTTGGACGCTCGTGCGAGAGGCGCCGGGGCCGCCTTCGGCGAGACCGAACTGTGAGGTTAATCAATGCCTCCCGCGAAAATTCTCGGGGAATGCCTGCTCGTCAGGCCTCGTTAAACATTTGGACAGCATAATCGCCGCGGGTTGCGTAGTGTGCCGGGCAGGTCATGAGCGAGCTGAGGGCGCAGAAGGGGGCCGCCGGGGCAAGCGATCGCGACGCCGCGGTGCGCCGTCGAAGAATGACCCTCGAGCTCCGTCGGGCTCGCCAGGCGTTGATCGGACCCGACCCGATCCCCACCCATTCCGCCGCGATGGTGCGGTTGTTCGCCGAGATAAACCGCAGCGCCGCGCCGGTGCTGGGCCTCCTCGCGCTAGGCCTCTGCGGCGTTGCGCTGGCGTGGCTCGGAGCGGGGGCGCTGGCGATCTGGTCGGCCTTCATCGTCTGCGCAATTGCGCTCGTCTCCGCGCTGCCGATCGCCTTCCTCGAAAGCGTCGATGCGGAGAAGGCGGCAGGCGCGTGGCGACGCAAGTTCGTGCTGGCGACCGCGTTCTGCGGCTCGGCCTGGGCCTATCTCGTCGTCTCTCTCCTCGAGACCGGCGAGCCTGAGGCTCAGGCCTTCGCCGTTCTCGTCATGCTGATCGTGTCGACGGTGCTGTCGTTGCTGGCCGCAGCCATCCCTGCGGCCTTCGTCGCGGGCATGCTTCCGATGCTCGTCGGCGTGATCATGCTGTATGCTCCGCGCCTGCAGGGCGCAGCCCTCCCAGCGGGGGCGCTAGCGATCGGGGTCATCGGCTATTTCCTGGTCGTCGTCCAGCGCCTGCACGCCTCGGCGGCGCGCAACATCTCGTTCCAAGCGGAGAAGGATTCTCTGATCGCCGAATTAGAGCAGGCGAGGCTCAACTCGGACGAGGCGCGCCGCAGGGCGGAAAGCGCGAATCTGGCCAAGTCGCGATTTCTCGCCACCATGAGCCACGAACTCCGCACGCCGCTCAACGCCATCCTCGGCTTTTCGGAGGTGATGAAAGGCGAGCTGTTCGGCCCGCACAGCGTCCCGGCCTACAAGGAATATTCGGACGACGTCCACGCGAGCGGACAGCATCTCCTGATGCTCATCAACGAAATCCTCGATCTATCGCGGGTCGAAGCCGGCCGTTACGAGCTGAAGGAAGAGCCGGTGTCGCTGTCGGGGCTGGTCGAGGACTGCTGTCGGCTTCTGTCGATGCGCGCCAAGAGTCGCAACCTGACGCTCACACACGCGCTCGATCGCGATCTGCCGCGCATCTGGGCCGACGAGCGCGCCGTGCGGCAGGTGACGCTGAACCTGCTCACCAACGCGATAAAGTTCACCCCTCAGGGCGGCTCGATCGTCGTCAAGGTCGGCTGGACCGGCGTCGGCGGCCAATACGTCTCGATCAAGGACACGGGGCCTGGCATCCCACCCGAAGAGATTCCGATCGTTCTCTCATCTTTCGGCCGCGGCTCGCTCGCCCACAAGAACGCGGAAGAGGGGACGGGACTGGGCCTGCCGATCGTCAAGGGCCTCGTCGAACTGCATGGCGGACAGTTTCGTCTGACCTCGGAGCTTCGTCAGGGCACGGAGGCCGTGGTGATCTTCCCCCCGGAGCGGGCGATCGACGCCCTGCCGCCGGCCGGCGAGCCGCCGCGGGACTCTCAGGAGCAACGCGTTCTGCGCCTCGGGCGCAAACGGCGCGACTCGGCTCAGGCGGCTTGAATCACGAGGCCGCCTTTTCGCCGAAGCCCGCCGCCTCGATGGCGAGATGCGTCTTATTCTGGAAGCTCGCGTCCTGGCCCTCGACCAGAAGGGGGGCGGCCTCCGCGACGGCTCGGCAAACCGCTTCGACCCACCCCATCTCGGATTTCGCGAAATCGCTGAGCACGAAGTTGTACACGAGGGCCTTGTCGCCGGGATGGCCGATGCCGAGGCGCACCCGCCGATAGTCATTGCCGACATGGGCGCTGATCGAGCGCAGGCCGTTGTGGCCGGCGTTTCCCCCGCCGACCTTGACCCTGACCTTCGCCGGCGCGAGGTCGAGCTCGTCATGGATGACGACAAGCGCCTCCGCGTCGAGCTTGTGGAAGCGCAGCGCCTCCCCGACGCTGCGGCCAGATTCGTTCATGAAGGTCTGCGGGGCGAGCAGCATGACGCGCCTGCCGCCAATGACGCCGTCCGCCGCGAGCCCCGAAAACCGCGCTCGAAACGGACCGAAGCGATGCGCCCGGGCGATCGCCTCGAGCGCCATGAAACCGATGTTGTGGCGGTTGCGCGCGTGCCGGGTGCCCGGATTGCCGAGTCCCGCGATGACGAGCATGGGCTCCCCGATCGATCGCGCCGGCGACGGACGCCCTCCCGGAAGTTGGGCGACGCTCGGCCTTACTTCTTGGCGGCGGCCGCGGGCTTGGCCTCGGCGGCCTTGGCCGGCGCGGCGGTGGCGGCGGCCGGAGCAGCAGCAACGGCGGGGGCCGTCGCCGCTGCGGCAGGCTCTTCCGCCATGAGGGTCGGCGGAACGATGGTCACCACCGTGAGGTCCGTCTTGGCGGGAACCGGCCTGCACCCTTCCGGCAACTTCAGATCCGAGACATGGACCGAATCGGCGAAGTCGAGGCCCGTGAGATCGATCGTGATCGATTCGGGGATGGTGTCCGCGGGGGCGAGCACCTCGACGGTGTGCAGCACCAGATTGACCGTTCCGCCCTTCTTCAGGCCCGGCGAGGCTTCACGGTTCTCGACGTGCACGGGAACGCCGATGCGCACGCGCGAGCCCGGGGTCAGCCGCAGGAAGTCGACGTGCACCGGCCAGTCGGTGACGACGTCGAGCTGGTAGTCGCGCGGGAGCACGCGCTCCTTGCGGCCGTCCATTTCAAGCTCGAAGATGGTCGTCAGGAAATGTCCGGCGAAGATGAGCTTCGTGACGTCCTTGAAGTCGACCGAGATCGGCTCGGGCTTGGATCCGCCGCCATAGACGACGGCGGGAACGCGGCCTTCGCGACGAACGGAGCGGGCGGCCCCCTTGCCTGTCCCGCTGCGCGTCACGGCCGCGAGTTGCTTGATCGCTGCCATGATGATGTCCCTTGATGTTTTCGCGCCCTCTGCCTCCAGGGGTGTCGGGGACGGCGCGGAAGCGCAGGCTTATAGGGGAGGCCGCGCGCGGGGACAAGAGCGGCCGGCGCCGCCTGTCCATGCCGAGGAGCGCAGATCCGCGGCGATCCCATCAGGCCCCGTAGGCGGCGAGGAACAGCTCGACCCCGGCGTTGACCGCGTCCTCGATCTCCCCGGGGCCGAGCGTCTCGACCACGCCGAACAACAGGCGCTTGAACACATAACTGGCGCAGAGGTCGATGAACTGCCAGGCGGCGCGTTCGGAATCGGGGACCTTGAGCGCGCCGGCCTTCTCGAGCGCGCGGAGCTCTTCCGCGAGGCGGGCTGCGCCGTAGAGCGGTCCGGCCTCATAGAAGGCGCGGCCCACGTTGGGGAATTTCTCCGCCGCGGCGATGACGACGCGCGTGAGCGCCAGCCTCCCCGGCTCGGACATCCGCCCCAATAGCCTGACGCCGAAATCGGCGAGCATGGTCCTGACGTCGCCCTCGCGCCTGAACACGCAGATCCGCTCGGCGGCCTGGGCGTATTCGGCGCGGATGATCGCCTCGAACAGCTCGTCCTTGGAATTGAAATAGGCGTAGAGGGTGCCCTTGGAAACGCCAGCGGAGCGGGCGATGTCGTTCATGCTCGCCCCGTCGAAGCCGGCGGCGAGAAACGCCGCGCGCGCGCCGTCCATGATCTGGCGGCGCTTGGCGCCGCCGTCGTGACGGCTGCCGGCCTCGCCTGCAAGAGTTTCTGCGTCCATAAGTGTCGCGCCAGCCCTTGAGCCTTTTGTAGGCGCGGTTCTCGCCGCGCCCGCCCGCGCTCGCCGAGTGCGGCTGCAACCGACCGAACGGTTCGGTTCGATTTTTCTTGCCTTAGACCCGGCCTTGGGGCTATGTCAAGGAAAATGACCGAACCGTTCGGTTCGGTAGGGTTCTGAGGGCGGAGTTTCATGGCCGACAATCCTACCGGCGCGACCATGCCTCAAACCAATTCGCGCGCGGTTGCCCCAGCGCCGGCCGGAAGCCTTCCGGCGACCGCGCAGGGCCCCGGCGTCCCCGGAGCCTTTCCCCCCGTCGGCGCGCCCGTTGCGAAGCCAGCGCCGAAGCGCTCCGGCCGTCTGCGCCGGCTCGTCCTCCCTGTCATCCTCCTCGTCGCGGCCGGCTACGGCGGGAAGTTCGCCTATGATTACTATGTCGAAGGCCGGTTCCTCGTCTCGACCGACGACGCCTATGTGCAGGCCTCGACCGCGATCATCGCCGCCAAGGCGATGGGGCACCTCGTTCAGGTGCCGGTCGTCGACAACCAGGTGGTGCGCCAGGGCGACCTGCTCGCGCTGATCGACGACGGCGATTATCGGAACGCGGTCGATTCGGCTCAGGCGCGCATCGACACTCAGGACGCGACGGTTCTCCGCTTCGGCCGCCAGATCGACGCCCAGGGCGCCGTCATTTCGCAGGCGCAGGCGCAGGCGGAGGCGGCGCAGGCGCAACTGAACGGCGCCGAGGCCGACGCCGAGCGCGCCATGCTCGAATACAACCGTTCGCTGAAGCTCGAGCAGTCGAGCTTCGGCTCGCAGCAGCGGCTCGAGCAGGCGGCGGCCGACCGAGACAAAACCCACGCCGCCCTCGCCGCGGCAAGGGCCACGATCGCCTCGACGGCGGCGTCGCTGGAGGGCGCGAAGGCCAACCTCGACGTCTTGAAGGCCCAGCGGGCGGAGGCCGTGCGCCAGCGCGCCGAGCTCATGACCGCGCTCGACAAGGCGAAGCGTGATCTTTCCTTCACCCGCGTCGTCGCGCCCTTCGACGGCGTCGTCGGCAACAAGGCGGCCGAGGTCGGTAACTTCGTCCAGCCCGGCGCGCGCCTCATGGCGCTCGTGCCGGTGAACGCGTCCTACGTCGACGCCAACTTCAAGGAGACCCAGCTCTCCGGCATCAAGCCGGGGCAGAAGGTCGACGTCGCGATCGACGCGCTCGGCGGCAAGACGGTCGAGGGCGTGGTGTCCTCGATCTCGCCCGCCTCGGGGTCGGAGTTCTCGTTGTTGCCGCCGGACAACGCGACCGGCAATTTCACCAAGGTCGTGCAGCGCGTGGCCGTCCGCATCACCTTCCCCGAGGAGGTCCTGAAGGAGACGCCGCTGCGGCCCGGCCTCTCCGTAGTGGCGACTGTCCACACCCGCGATCCCGCCGCGCCGAGGCCGACTCTGCTCGGCGCGCTGGGCCTCGAAGGGCTCGCAACGAAGATCGCCAAGCGATGAGCGACGCGGTCGCGCTCCGGCCGCCGGCCGGGCCGTCCGCCCCGGCCCGCCCCATGGGGCCGCCGGGCTTCGCCGTCCCGCATTTCTCGGCCAGGCGGGTCGCGGCCTTCATTTTCATGGTGTTCGGGATGTTCATGGCCATCCTGGACATCCAGGTCGTGTCGGCCTCGCTGTCGCAGATCCAGGCCGGACTCTCGGCTTCCTCGGACGAGATCACCTGGGTCCAGACCGCCTACCTCATCGCCGAAGTGATCATGATTCCGCTTTCGGGCTTCCTGTCCCGGGCGATGTCGACGCGGCTCATCTTCGCCCTCTCGGCCGGCGGCTTCACCGCCATGAGCTTCATGTGCGCGCAGGCGACGACCATCAACGAGATGATCGTCTGGCGCGCCGCGCAGGGCTTCATCGGCGGCGGCATGATCCCGACCGTGTTCGCCTCCGCCTATACGATCTTTCCCCGCGCGAAACTGCCGCTTATCGCTCCGATCATCGGGCTCGTGGCGACGCTGGCGCCGACCATCGGGCCGACCGTCGGCGGCTACCTCACCGACTGGTTCTCCTGGCGCTGGCTGTTCCTGATCAACCTCGTCCCGGGGATCGTGGTCACGGGAGCGGCCTGGCTGTTGATCGACTTCGACGAGCCGGACTGGTCGCTTTTGACCCATTTCGACTATTTCGGCCTGGCGACGATGGCGGGCTTTCTGGGCGCGGCGGAATACGCGCTCGAAGAGGGCCCGTCCAAGGACTGGTTCGAGAGCGAGCCGGTGACGATCGCCATCGTCGTCTCGGCGGTGTGCGGGCTCTTCTTCTTCTGGCGGGTTCTGACCGCGCGCCAGCCGATCGTCGACTTGTCCTGCTTCCGCGACCGCAACTTCTGGAGCGGGACGATGCTCGGCTTCGTGCTCGGCATCGGGCTTTACGGCCTGACCTACATCTATCCGGTTTATCTCGCGGTCGTGCGCGGCTATTCCTCGCTCATGATCGGGGAAACCATGTTCGTGACCGGCGCCTGCCAGTTTCTGACCGCCCCCTTCGCCGGGCGGCTCATGACCCGGGTCGACCCGCGCCTCATGATCGCGACCGGCTTCATCCTCTTCGCGGTCGGCACGTGGCAGGCCTCCTTCATCACCGTCGACTGGGACTTCTGGGAGCTCCTGTGGCCGCAAGTCTTTCGCGGCGTCGGGCTGATGCTCTCGATGGTCCCGATCAACAATCTGGCGCTCGGCACCATGCCGCCGATGAAGATCAAGAACGCCTCGGGTCTCTTCAACGTCATGCGCAATCTCGGCGGCGCCTTCGGCCTCGCGCTCATCAACACGACGCTCGACAAGAGGATGGACCTGCATCTCGAGCGGCTGCGGGAGTCCGTGACCTGGGGCCGGCAGGTCGCCGTGGATAGGCTCTCGAACATGGAGGCGGCGCTCGCCGCCCGCGGCTCGGACGCCGAGCTCGCCGCCACCCGCGAGCTCGCCCTCATCGTGCGCCGGCAGGCCGAGGTGCTCGCTTTGGCGGACGTGTTTCTGGCGCTGACCGTGATCTTTCTCGCCTGCGTGGGTTTCGCGGCGCTGATGCGCAAGCCCGCCGGGGCGCCAGGCGGCGGCGGGCACTGACGAGGCTCCGTTACCCAGCGCAGCAGTCGATTGTGAAAGCAGCCGACAGAAGGGGAAGCGGAATATCGATAGGGGTCCGCTTCATTGCTGAACCCCCGATCTACAGTTTGTACGGCAGGCGCACGCTCGGATCGTCGGCGGCGAAATCTTTGGTGTTGCGGGTGACAAGAAGCACCGCCTGGGTTTGCGCCGTCGCCCAGATAACCGCGTCGGGCAATTTCTTTGAAGCCAGCTCAGCTCAGGCCGCCAAGGACGAGACCCATCGCCTGAAAAGCACCTGCAACCTCAGCCGTCAATCAAATTGAATGACTTAAGGCGGGCGGGAAAACGATCGAAGACGAGCTTGACGCGGTTTTGATGCTGATCCGGCAAGAATAGCAGCCACTCGATTCAGGCAGACTTGGTCCCAAGCGAAGCCCTCGCCTGCGCCGGTGGGTCAGTCGCTCGGCCACAGCGCCTTATCGGAAAATGGAAAGGCAACCACTTCTGCACCTCGCAAATGATCCCACTTCTCCGGGACAGGGTGTGTTTCCGAAAACCCATTGACTGCCGGCTTGAAGAAGTGACCAAGGAAGACGAAATCGCCGTTGGGCGTCTTTACCGGCCGGGTGTAGTTTTCGGGATTTGTCGGCAATGACTCCTCATCCGCTGGCAGCACCTTGAATATATGGTCGCCGAGCGGCTGATCAGCTTCGGCCATCGCCAATCTAAAGCAACCCGGTTGCGGACCGCGGGGTTTCGCGCAGCCAGCCCCGCCGATCCCCGCCAAAGCGACGATTTTTCCTGAACTGGTCCTCCAGACCGCTCTCACACCGACGGTCGTGTCGCTCATGGGGTCTCCGGATTGGGGACCCCAGACCTCGACCGTCTGCGGGTCGATCGAATAGATCATCCTCCCTGCTCCTTTCGCCCACAAGAAACCCCTTTCGTCGGGCAAGAGCTCGACCCCGCGGACTCCAACGCGTAGAAATTCTCTTCCAACAGACGCTTTTGTCGACGTTATTGCCGACCAGTACAGGTAAAGATGGTCGTTGTCGGAGAATAGCGTTGGAACGGAAGCTGAATAGGTAACTCCACCGGCTTCGCGTCGGCCGCTGACTACGACATAGACCTGATCGAGCCGAAGCTCTTGCTTGACGTCATCGAACGGGGCCAAGCAGGCAGAAGTGCCCTCGATGCCGAACGCCCTCCCGTTTGCGATTACGCACTCGAACGCCACCCAGTATTCGCCATGGAAAAGCGCCGCGTCAGGATCGTACGCTGCCTTGACGATAGCGCCTTCGATTGGCCCTCCCCCAATTCGGAGCGGCGGAACAAGCAGGGGCTTAATGATCGAAAACCGTCGTTGCGTCCAATCCAATCGATCGAGTACAAGTCCCCGCCGCTTGGTCTCCTCTTCTACAAGGGGCCCGCAACCTTCTTCCTTTGCGAAAGCAGCCCCGTTGCTCTTAAAGAACTGACGGCCAATAAACAATGACGGGTGATTCGGCAGTTGGTCGTACGTACTCGCGTTACAGCCTGTCATCTCGAAAACATCGGAGTTAAATTCAGAAGGAGAAGCTTCCTCGAGATTCGCCCAGGCAACTGCATAGATTGCAAGCGCGGATCTCAGCGCAATTGCTATTACATATACACTCAGGTTCGTCCATTTTCGCCGCATGATTTTCCTGTGAGCTGAGGCGAACTCCGCACTCTTTGACGGAGATTGCCCTTAGATCGGGGACCGATTCCACAGCCTGATACTGCGACACAACTCGCTCAGATTTGGGTTCCCGGCCGAGTCTGTGCCGGAATGCGGCAACGAGCGCCGCGGCCCACCGACGGATGTGTGGGCGCGAGCTTGTTGGCCGGGTCTGGCATTCGGCGGACGATAGCGGAGGCGCGCGAACCGAGCAAGAACATGCGGGCGGCAATCGTCTTTAGGGCATTGCTGCTAGCGCCCTCGGTCTTGAGCAGATGCGCCTGACACGTCAGCGAGCAAGCTCCTTCCGCACTGGAAGAATCAGGACCTTCGAGCTTCCAGCAGAAGCCATCGCCACCTGGAGCGGTCTGTCTCATGGCGTCGCGCGCTTGCCGGGAAGGAAGTCCATTGCCCACCGCCCGGATTGAAGGGGCATGAGATCATGTCGCCCCTTCCGGCCGAGCTTGAGCTCTTTGCTATTTGCGAACCTCGCCGGAAAAAACTGCCGCCGCGCCTACTTGACGATCCGCTTGCCGAGTGGAGAAATACTCGCCCTTGGCGTTCTGCCGCCTGCGAGCGTCCATCCGCAGAAATAAGGTGAGCGATGAAACGTTGGCCCTTGTGCAGTAACGCGAGCGCAACAACGCTCTGTCTTGTCCTGGCGGCAATGTCCGGGCCAGCTTCGGCGCAGACCCAGCTGCAGCTGGCGCAGACCCATATCAAGCATGTCATCGTGATCATGCAGGAGAATCGCTCCTTCGAACACTATTTCGGCACGTTCCCCGGCGCGGACGGCATCAAGTTCGACGCCAGTGGCGTGCCGATCGCGTGCTACCCGCTGACCGGCGGCGGCTGCGTGCGCCCGTTCCACGACCGGCACACCTTCAACGCCGGCGCGGCCCATAGCGCACCGGCTTCGATTACCGACATCGACAACAACGCCATGGACGGCTTCCTGATCGTCCAGCAGCAGAACGCCAAGGCCTGCCAGGGAAAGGGAGAGACCAATCCGATCTGCGCCACGGGTGGCTTTCAGCGTCACGACGCGGTCGGCTACCACACTGCGGACGAGCTCCCGAACTACTGGGCCTATGCGCGGCATTTCGTGTTGCAGGACCACCTGGACGAACCGGTTGCCTCCTACAGCCTGCTTTCGCATCTCTACATGACCTCGGCCTGGTCGGCGAGCTGCACCGACAACGAAGACCCGTTCAGCTGCGCCGGCGACATCTCAGTGCAAGGGCCTGCGATCGCCGCCCATAACTTCGCCTGGAGCGATCTGACCGACCTCCTCGATCGCGCCGGAGTCTCATGGAAGTACTATCTGGCGAAAGGGGAGGTGGCGGACTGCGAAAACGGAGAGATCGATTGCCCGCCCCAAGACCAACTTTCGACGGTCGGATCATTCCAGAATCCGTTGCCTGGGTTCCAGGAGATCCAGGACAAGAACGCCGCGGCGCCCGGCTATCTCGCAGCCCACAATCCGCATTTGGAGCGGTTCTACGAAGATCTCGGCCGCAGGAAATTGCCGGCGGTCTCGTGGATCGTGCCGGATGAAGTCATGAGCGAACATCCGCCGAACGACATCACCGAGGGCATGCAGTACGTCACTGCGATCGTCAACGCGGTGATGCAGAACCCGGTCTGGCGGAACACGGTGATCTTCCTGGCGTGGGACGACTGGGGCGGCTTCCTCGACCATGTCGTCCCGCCGGTCTCCGACCTCGCGAACAATGCGCGCGTCGGCTACGGAATCCGCGTGCCGGGCATCATTATCAGCCCCTGGGTGAAAGCCGGCACGATCGACCATCAGATCGTCAGCTTCGACGCCTATCTGAAATTCGTCGAGGACCTATTTCTCAACAGTGAGCGCATCGGCGGCGCCGCCGGCTTGAGGCCGGACCCGCGTCCCGTGGTGCGCGAGTCGCTGACCTCGGTTACCCATCCGACCGGCTCCGGCTTCACCGGGAACCCGGTCCCTGTCGGAGAGCTCCTGAAGGACTTCAATTTCAGCCAGACGCCGCTGCAGCCATTGATCCTGCAGACGAACATCCCGAACGAATTCAACGGCACGCTGAACACGAGCACGGGCAAGCTCGCCTTCCCGCTGACCTGGCTGCCGGTGATCAGCGAGCCGGTCGCCGGCTACACGGTCTATCGCACCACCACCAGCGGCTCGAACTACAAGCCTGTGCCGGGATGCTCGGCGGCTTTCGGGCAACCCTTCACCGGGACGAGCTGCACCGACACCTCCGTGACGCCGGGCGTCACCTATTACTATGTCGCCACCAGCACCAAACAGAACGGCGTCGAAAGCCATCGCACCGGGGAGGTCGAGATCACGCCATAAACGCCCTGCCTGCGTCGATCCAGGCCCTGTCGCTAAAACCCGCGGCCTGGATCGAGCCGGTTTTGAGCAAGCGCGTAGCGCCCCATCCGGCCGATGGGCGGGCGCGTGACGAGTGGCCGAGCCGCGCGGCAGTTCTACCTGTGGCGTTGGCCCGCGTCACGGCCGGTGGGCTATCTTCAGGAAGCGTCGTTCCTTCCGCCGCAATCGAGGCGCCTTCGCCTTAGCAGCTTCAAAAGAGGCAACCGGTTGGATGCTGCTGCAATCTCTACGTATATCGACACATTTAGAAGGAAGTCATCGACTCGACGGGCAGGCGGAGGGAGGCGGAGGATGAAGTACGACCGTCTGGCGGCCATCGTGCGGGCAGCGACGCTGTGCTTTGTTCTGGCGGCGATGACGCACCCGGCTTCGGCGCAGACCCAGCTGCAACTGGCGCGGACCCATATCCAGCATGTCATCGTGATCATGCAGGAGAATCGCTCCTTCGATCACTATTTCGGCGCTTTCCCCGGCGCGGACGGCATCACGGTCGACGCCAATGGCGTGCCGCTGAAGTGCTATCCGCTTAGTGGCGGCGGCTGCGTGCGCCCGTTCCACGACCGCCACGCCTTCAACGCCGGCTCGGGGCACGCCCCTGTGGATTCGATTACCGACATCGACAAGAACGCCATGGACGGGTTCCTGTACGCCCAGCAGAAGAACGCCAAGGCCACCTGCCAGCGAAAGGCCAGTCCGATATGCGCCACGGGCGGCTTTCAGCGTCACGACGCGGTCGGCTACCACACCGCGGACGAGATCCCGAACTACTGGGCCTATGCGCGGCAATTCGTGTTGCAGGACCGCCTGCACGAACCGGTCGCCTCCTACAGCCTGCCCTCGCATCTCTACATGACCTCGGCCTGGTCGGCGAGCTGCACCGACAACGAAGACCCGTTCAGCTGCACCGGCAACATCCTACCGGAAGGCTCTGCGGTCGCAGCCCATAACTTCGCCTGGAGCGATGTGACCGACCTCCTCGATCGCGCCGGAATCTCCTGGAAGTACTATCTCGCGGAAGGGCAGGTGGCGGACTGCGAAAACGGAGAGATCGACTGCCCGCCGCAAGACTTGCGCTCGACGGCCGGAACATTCCAGAATCCGTTACCCGGGTTCCAGGAAATCCAGGACAAGAACGCCGCGGCGCCAGGCTATCTCGCAGCCCACAATCCGCCATTGGAACAGTTCTACGCCGATCTCAGCGGTGGCAATCTGCCGGCGGTCTCCTGGATCGTGCCGACCAAAACCGTGAGCGAGCATCCGCCGAGCGACATCACCGAGGGCATGCAATATGTCACGGCGCTCGTCAACGCATTGATGCAGAACCCGGTCTGGCAGAACACGGTGATCTTCCTGGCATGGGACGACTGGGGCGGCTTCTTCGATCATGTCGTCCCGCCGGTCTCCGACCTCGCGAACAGCGCGCGTGTCGGATATGGCATCCGCGTGCCGGGCATCATCATCAGCCCCTGGGTGAAAGGCGGCACGATCGACCATCAGATCTTCAGCTTCGACGCCTATCTGAAACTCATCGAGGACCTTTTTCTCAACGGTGAACGCATCGGCGGCGCCGCCGGCTTGAGGCCGGATCCGCGTCCCGTGGTGCGCGAATCGCTGACCTCGGTCACCCACCCGACCGGCTCCGGCTTCACCGGCAACTCCGTCCCTGTCGGAAACCTCTTGAATGACTTCAACTTCAGCCAGACCCCGCTGCAGCCATTGATCCTGCAGACGAACATCCCGAACGAATTCAATGGCATGCTGAACAAGAGCACGGGGAAGCTCACCTTCCCGCTGACCTGGCTGCCGGTGGTCAGCGAGCCGGTCGCCGGCTACACGGTCTATCGCACCACCACCAGCGGCACGAACTACAAGCCTGTGCCGGGATGCTCGGCGGCTTTCGGTCAGCCCTTCACCGGGACGAGCTGCACCGACACCTCTGTGACGCCGGGCGTCACGTATTACTATGTCGCGACCAGCACCAAACAGAACGGCGTCGAAAGCCATCGCACCGGAGAGGTGGAAATCACGCCGTAAACGCCCCGCCGCTGTCAATCCAAGGCCCTGTCGCCAAAACATGCGGCCTGAATCGAGCGGTTGTCGGGCAAGCTTGTAACGCGTCATGCGGCCGATGGGCGGACGCGCGACGAACTGAATGGGGTGACCTGGCCGCGCTGCTTCGCGGCGCTGATGCGCAGGGCCCGTCGGGGCGCCGGCCGGGGCAGGCCATTAGGGGTTTCCTTACCAATCGTTAAGCGAACAGCCCTTGCGGGCGCGCCGCGCCCTGCCATATTATGCGCGACGCGCAGGCGGGCTTTTCCGCCGGCGCCCTTATCATGAGGTTTCACCCATGTCCGACTATGACCGTTACGCCCCCCCGCGCTCCGGCGCGGGATATGCACGGTCCGGCGCGGTTGTCGATCAGGGCCTCCGCGCCTATATGCTCGGCGTCTACAACTACATGACTCTCGGCCTCGGCGTGACCGGCTTGGTGGCCTGGGGAGCGTTCCAGCTCGGCACACAGCAACTCGGCGATGGGCGCCTGGGCCTGACCGAGTTCGGCCACGCAATCTACGTGTCGCCGCTGCGCTGGCTCATCGTGCTTTCGCCGCTCGCCATCGTGTTCTGGATCTCGGCCCGCATCCAGTCGATGTCGGTGGCGAGCGCCAGGAACGCCTTTCTCGCCTTCGCGGCGCTGATCGGCCTTTCCATGTCGGCGCTCCTCATCGTCTATACGGGCGCCTCGATCGGACGCGCGTTTTTCGCCACCGCCGCCGCGTTCGCGAGCCTCAGCCTCTACGGCTACACGACCCAGCGAGACTTGTCGGGGATGGGCTCTTTCATGATGATGGGCGTCGTCGGCCTGATCGTCGCGAGCCTGATCAATCTGTTCCTGCACTCGACCGGGCTGCAGTTCGGCATCTCGATCCTCGCCGTGGTGATCTTCGCCGGCCTGACGGCCTGGGACACCCAGTCGATCAAGCAAATGTACTATGCAGGCGACGGCTACGAGGCGGTGCAGAAAAAGTCGATCCACGGCGCGCTGCGCCTCTACCTCGACTTTATCAACATGTTCCAGGCGCTGTTGATGCTCACCGGCTCGCAGCGCAACAGCTGACGCGGCCGCGAGATCTCACGAAAAGCCCCGGTTCGGCAAAACCGAACCGGGGCTTTTTTTCGCGCGGAAAGCGCCGAATTGGGCGGCGTTTCAGGGACGAGATGTCCCTGCAATCGGCCGAACAGGGAAATTTCAGTCCCTGATGGCCGGATTTATTCCCTGTTCGGGCGCGTAGGGAATTCTACCGGAAAAGCCCAGAATCGTTGAGCTTTTCGGTGCCGTCTTTCCGAAAACCGGCCGAAAATCGAGAAGTTCCCTGAAATTTTCCCTGCCGCAGGGAATCCGACCACTCGAGCGGGTCACGACGCCAGTCAGCCGTCCTTCAGGCCGAGCACGTCGGCCATGGAATAGAGGCCGGGCTTCCGGCCGTGCGCCCAGCGGGCGGCCTCGAGCGCGCCGTAAGCGAAGACGGCTCGATCCTCGGAGTGGTGCGCGAGCACGATGCGCTCGCCCTCGCCGGCGAAGATGACGCTGTGGTCGCCCACCACCGTGCCGCCGCGCAGCGAGGCGAAGCCGATGTCGCCCTTGCGGCGAGGGCCGGTGATGCCGTCGCGCGCCCCGGCCGAGTGGGTCTTCAGCGCCACGCCTCGTCCGGCGGCTGCGGCTTCGCCCAGCATCAAGGCGGTCCCGGAAGGGGCGTCGACCTTCATCCGGTGGTGCATCTCGACGACTTCGATGTCGAATTCGTCGCCGAGCGCGGCGGCGGCCCGGCGAGTCAGCGCGGCGAGCAGGTTGACGCCGAGACTCATGTTGCCCGAGCGCACGATCGCCGCGTGGCGCGCGGCGGCGTCGATCCTTTCCAGATCCTCCTCGGCCAGGCCCGTCGTGCCGATCACCTGGACGATGCGCGCCTGCGCGGCGAGCGCGGCGAGTTCGACGGTCGCAGCGGGCGAGGAAAAGTCGATGATCGCGTCGGCGTTGAGCATCAGCGGCAGAGGATCGGCGACGATGGCGAGTCCGGTTGTCGGGCAGCCGGCGAGCGGCCCCGGATCGTGGCCGACCCACGGCGAGTCCTCGCGCTCGAGCGCGCCGGCAAGCGTCATGCCCTCCGTCTCGTGGATCGCCCGCACGACCATGCGGCCCATGCGGCCGGCGGCCCCGGTCACGACAATGCGCAAGTCCGCCATGCTTTCTCTCCCTCTTCAGCCCGCCTGCGGGCCGTCGTAGCCCTCGGCGATCACGAGGTCGACCAGAGCGGCGGCGTCGCGAAATTCAATCGCACGCTTGTATTCGTCGGACTCGAGACAGGCGACCGCCGCCGCGTAATCCGGGAATTCGATCACCACCTGGCGCGTTTTCGCCGCGCCCTTGGCGACGATATGGGCTCCGCCGCGCACCAGAAAGCGGGCGCCGTATTTGGCGAAGGCGACGCCGTTGGCGGCGATGTATTTCTTGTACCCCTCGGGGTCCGTGACCTCGACATGTGCGATCCAGTAGCCCTTGGCCATGTCAAACTCCCTCGACCAGCACCATCTCGATTTCGGCCGCTCCTTCGCGAAGCGCCCGCGCCGCCTGATATTCGGCCGAGTGAAAATAGGCGCGGGCTGCGTCGTAACTGTCGAACTCGAGCACGACGTTGCGCGCCCGCGCCGCGCCTTCGAGCGCCTCATGGCGCCCGCCGCGCACGAGCGCACGCCCGCCGTGGAGGGCGATCGCCTTCGTCGCCTCGGCCGCATAGCGGGCGTAGGCTTCCCGACCGGTGACGTCGACGCGTGAGATCACATAGCCTTTGGGCATCGGGGCGCTCCCTTCTTTCGCGAAGCTTCGGAGGATAGCGTCGTTCGGCGCGCAATCAAGAAGCGACGGCGGCAATCTCGGCGACGATGGAAGCGGCGGCAGCGCGCGGATCGACCGCGGTCGCGATCGGTCGGCCGACGACGAGATAGTCCGCGCCGGCGGAGATAGCGGCCCCAGGCGTCGCGATCCGCTTCTGGTCGCCGGCCGCAGCGGCGGCAGGCCGAATGCCCGGCGTCACGAGGATCATCTCCCTTCCGACCGCCTGGCGGACGGCCCGGGCCTCCGGCGCGCTTGCGACGAGCCCATCGACCCCGAGCGCCTGAGCCTGCTCCGCGCGTCGCAGCACCATCTCGACGACGCCGAAGCGATAGCCCGCTTCGCTGAGATCCTCATCGTCCTGAGAGGTCAGGACCGTAACGGCGAGGAGCCCGAGACCGGAGCCCTTCGCGCCTGCGACCGCCGCGCGCATCGTCTGCGGATAGCCGTGGACGGTGAGGAACGTTGCGCCGAGCCCGGCGGCCTGGGCGACCGCCCGCTCGACGGTATTGGGGATGTCGTGGAGTTTGAGGTCGAGAAAGACTTTGAGACCGGCGACGGCGAGCCGACGGATGAGCCCGAGCCCCTCGCCGCCATAGGCGAGCTCCATTCCGATCTTATAGAAGCCGGCGGCGTCGCCGATGCGCTCGACGAGACGCTCGGCCTCGCCCAGGTCACTGGCGTCGAGGGCGACGATCAGCCGGTCGCGCGGCGCCAGCGCCTTCACCGATCGTCTTCGCGGCCGAGGCCGGCAATGGGCGAATCCGCTCGGCAGGCGTGGGCGTCGAACCGGTAGGTCCAGACTCGGGCCGGTGGCAGATTACGCCAGATCGGCGCGCCGGCGTGGGCTGCATAGCGCCCGAGACAGGCCTCCCGTGGTATCGGGGAGACGAGGCCGTAGGTGAACTGCACGAAGACGCCTTCGGGACCCATGAGGCCGAAGGCGTCGGCGATCAGCTTCTCCCGGCGAGGAGGCGGCTGGTTGAGAAGCGGGAGACTCGAGACGACGGCGGCGATGCGCTTGTCGACAAACGGGGCGAGCGTAGGCCGCAAGTCGAAGGCATCGCCCTGGATGACGGTCGCCGGCTCGAAGCGGCGCTCCAGCATCCGGCAGAAACCCGGGTCGTATTCGACGAGCACAAGCCGGCGCGGATCGAGGCCGCGCTCCAGCAGCGCCCGGGTGACGGGTCCGGTGCCCGGTCCGAGTTCGACGACGAGGCCGTACCGGAGATGGCCTACCGCCCGCGCCATCGCTCGGGCAAGCGGGCGACCGGACGGCGCAACCGCGCCGGTCAGGCGCGGCGCCGTCATGAGGGAGCGGAAAAAATGGGCCCCATCGCCGAACGTGAGCGGCCGTTTGTTGTTGTTGCGCGCGTCAACCTGCATCAGCGCTCCGTAAATAATCGCCGCACGGTCTGCAAGCCGGACTTCATGCCCGCACCACGAGCGCGCGCGCTAGCGGCCCTCGAAGAATTCTTTCATCTTCGAGAAGAAGCCCGCGCTTTCCGGATGTGTCTTGTTCGAGCATTCCGCGGCGAACTCCATCAGGAGATCGCGCTGCCGGCGAGTCAGGTTCTGCGGCGTCTCGACATTGAGCTGGACAAACAGGTCGCCTGCGTCGCGGGAGCGCAGGATCGGCATGCCCTTGGCGCGCAGCCTCAGCTGCCGACCGGACTGCGCCCCCTCGGGAATGCTGACCTTGGACTCGGCGCCGTCGAGCGTCCGGACGGTGAACTCGCCGCCGAGCGCCGCCTGCACCATCGAGATCGGCACGCGGCAGTAGAGGTCTGCGCCGTCGCGCTGGAAGATCGGATGCGGCTTGACAGACAGGAAAATATACAGGTCGCCGGACGGGCCGCCGCGTGTGCCCGCCTCTCCCTCGCCGCTCAGGCGAATGCGCGTGCCGTCCTCGACGCCAGCCGGGACATTGACGGAAAGCGTCCGCTCGCGTGTGACGCGTCCCGATCCGGCGCATCTGTCGCAGGGATTGTCGATAGTCTGGCCGCGGCCGTGGCAGGTCGGACAGGTGCGTTCGATGGCGAAAAAGCCCTGCTGCGCGCGCACGCGCCCGTGGCCGCCGCAAGTCTTGCAAGTCGTTGGCTTCGAGCCGGCCCGCGCCCCGGAGCCGGCGCAGGCCTCGCAGACGACCGAGGTCGGCAGCTTGATGGTCGCGGTCTTGCCACGGAACGCCTCTTCGAGAGTGATCTCGAGATTGTAGCGCAGGTCGGCGCCGCGCTCGCGCCCGCCGCCCGGCCGGCCGCGCCGACCCCCCATCATATCGCCGAACAGGTCCTCGAAGATGTCGGACATCGAGGCCGCGAATCCGTCATTCATGCCTCCGGACTCGAAGGCGGCATGCCCATACCGGTCATAGGCGGCTCGCTTCTGCGCGTCCGACAAATGCTGGTAGGCTTCGTTGATCTCCTTGAAGCGCGCCTCGGCCTGCTTGTCGCCTGGGTGCCGGTCGGGATGACACTGCATTGCGGCCTTCCGGAAGGCCGACTTCAATTCGGCGTCGCTCGCCGTCCTGGAAACGCCCAGCGTCTCGTAGAAATCCCTCTTTGCCATCGTCAACGCGCCCGCCGGCGAATATTCATCGGTTCGACCTGCCCGTTTTCTCGCCGCTGCCGGCCATCGCGGCTGACGTCGAAGGCGAGCGACGCGTCCCTCCCGCCAAAAGCCGGCGCTTTCGGCGCCGGCCCCCCGTCAGCCTGATCGTCCTGCCATGCGGCGGTCCCCTTGCCAAGATCAGGCCGGCCGCCGGACTAGGCGGCCGACCGCGTTTCCTCATGACTTCTTCTTGTCGTCGTCGACCTCGCGGAACTCGGCGTCGATCACGTCGTCTTTCGCCTGGCCGCCGCCGGCGGCGGATCCGCCTTCGCCCGCCGCTCCGGCCTGCTGGGACTTGTACATCGCCTCGCCGAGCTTCATCTGGGCCTGCATGAGGTCATTCGTGCGGGCCTTGATCGTTTCCATGTCCTCGCCCTGCAGCGCCGTGCGCAGCGAAGCGACCGCCGCCTCGATAGCGCTGCGGTCGGCCTGGGCGACCTTGTCGCCATATTCCTTCAAGGCCTTTTCGGCATCGTGGGCGAGCGACTCGCCGTGGTTCTTGGCGTCGACCATCTCGCGCCGCTTCTTGTCCTCGGCGGCGTGAGCCTCGGCGTCCTTCACCATCCGGTTGATGTCGGCCTCGCTCAACCCGCCCGACGCCTGTATCCGGATCTGCTGCTCTTTGTTGGTCGCCTTGTCCTTGGCTGTGACGTTGACGATGCCGTTGGCGTCGATGTCGAACGTCACCTCGATCTGGGGCACGCCACGCGGCGCGGACGGAATACCGACGAGATCGAACTGGCCGAGCGCCTTGTTGTCGGCGGCCATCTCGCGCTCCCCCTGGAAGACGCGGATCGTCACGGCGGTCTGGTTGTCCTCCGCGGTCGAGAAGACCTGGCTCTTCTTGGTCGGGATCGTGGTGTTGCGCTCGATCAGGCGGGTGAACACGCCGCCCAGCGTCTCGATGCCGAGCGAGAGCGGAGTCACGTCGAGCAGCAGCACGTCCTTGACGTCGCCTTGCAGAACGCCCGCCTGGATCGCGGCCCCGACGGCGACCACTTCGTCGGGGTTGACGCCCTTATGCGGCTCCTTGCCGAAGAACTGTTTGACGACTTCCTGCACCTTCGGCATGCGGGTCATGCCGCCGACGAGAACGACCTCGTCGATCTGGCCCGGCGAGAGGCCGGCGTCCTTGAGCGCCTTCCGGCAGGGTTCGACGGTGCGCTGGATGAGATCGTCGACCAGCGCCTCGAATTTCGCGCGCGTCAGCTTGAGCGCCAGGTGCTTCGGACCGGTCGCGTCCGCCGTGATGTAGGGCAGATTGATCTCGGTCTGGGTCGCCGAGGAAAGCTCGATCTTGGCCTTTTCGGCCGCCTCCTTCAGTCGCTGCAGGGCGAGTTTGTCCCTGGTCAGGTCGATTCCCTGTTCCTTCTTGAACTCGCCCGACAGATACTCGACGAGGCGCATGTCGAAGTCCTCGCCGCCGAGGAAGGTGTCGCCGTTGGTGGATTTCACCTCGAACACGCCGTCGCCGATCTCGAGGATCGAGATGTCGAAGGTGCCGCCGCCAAGGTCATAGACGGCGATCGTCCCCGACTTCTTCTTGTCGAGGCCGTAGGCGAGCGCCGCCGCGGTCGGCTCATTGATGATGCGCAGCACCTCGAGGCCGGCGATCTTGCCAGCGTCCTTGGTCGCCTGACGCTGGGCGTCATTGAAATAGGCGGGCACGGTGATGACGGCCTGCGTCACCGGCCCCCCGAGATGGGCCTCCGCGGTCTCCTTCATCTTCTGCAGGATGAAGGCGGAGATCTGCGACGGCGAATACTGCTTGCCGTCGGACGCGACCCAGGCGTCGCCATTGGGCGCGCGAATGATCTTGTAGGGGACGAGGCCCATGTCCTTCTTGGTCATGGGATCTTCGAAGGACCGGCCGATGAGGCGCTTGATCGCGAAGAAGGTCCGCTCGGGATTGGTCACCGCCTGGCGCTTGGCCGGCTGGCCGACCAGACGCTCGCCGTCGTCGGTGAAGGCGACGATCGACGGCGTCGTACGGGACCCTTCCGAATTCTCGATGACCTTGGGGGTCGCTCCCTCCATCACGGCGACGCACGAATTGGTCGTGCCGAGGTCGATGCCGATAACCTTCACCATATGCTCTCTGCTCCTTTCGCGGGATCGCCCGGCCCCGGGGCGGCCAGACCGCGAGAACGACCTCTATCAGCCCGAAGCGGCTGGCGACGTCAGTTCTGATCCCCTTGGTTCAAAATCGATTTGTGGAGGACGCGACGCAAGATCCACGCCGAATCCGCCAGTCGCGGCGTATATAGGTTTCGCGCTTTGGGCGCGCAAGGCGCGGAATCGGCGGATTTTCATCGACCTGTGCAGGAGATCGCGAATCGACTAAAGGGTCTCCGCGATGAACTGGCGCCTTTCCCTCGTGCTCTTCGGGCTCATGCTCGCCATCGGTCCTGCAAGCGCGCAGACCGCTTGGCCGCGCGGCGCGCCTCGCGCGCCCGCCGACCCCACGCCTCCCGCACCCGTCCCGGACGCCGCGCCTGCCGCGCCCGCCGACGCTCCGGCCGCGACGCCCAAGCCGAAGAAGCGAGCCGCGCGAGCGAAAGCCGCGAAGGCCGCCGAGAGCAAACCCCTGACCGCGCCCGGCGTCAAAACGATCGACCGGCGTCCGCTGATGCTGAACGGCAAGGCGGGACTGCTCCAGGTGTCCGGCTCCGGCAAGACGCTCGAGGTCGACAAACTGCAGTTGCCAGGCGAGAGCGTCTCCGATCCCTCGCAGCGCTGCATCGTCGACATCGTCGGCGAAAAGCCGATCGAGGCGACGAGCGAGGGCCGTCCCGACGGGCTCGACCGCTACGACGTCGACGTGCCGGCCTGCCCCTTCACATTCGACGTTGTGGACGGCGCCATCCTCGTTCCCTCGCAGATCACCGCTTGCGTCTTCAAGGCGGCCGACTGCCAGACGGGTCCCGGCGGCCTGTGGGGCCCGGACGGCGCGCAGCTCGGGAAAGACGCCGCCGCGATCGGCAAGCGGCGCCACGAAGCCGAGAAGGCGATGGCCAGGGCCGTGCGCGCCATCGACGAGCGGGCCAAGGACGACCCCGACGCCGCGAGAATGCTGCACGACCAGAGCGCCTTCGCCAGCGAGCGGACCGACGCCTGCAGGGACTACCTCGACGAAAGCGCGCACGGCTTTTGCGCCGCAAGCCTGACGGAGGCGCGCGCGGCGCTGCTCGACGCCAGGCTCGCAGCCCTTGCAGCCGCACAGGGAATGGACAGCGAGAAGCCGGACAAGAAAAAAGAGCCGAAGCCGGCCGCCGCCTCTCAGTAGCTTCCGCAAAGCTCCCGGCCGAATTTCGCTCCGGAACAGCATTTTTACGTCATGCAGCCGCCCTGTAAGCCGGGCGATATCGCTCAACAGAAATTACTTGCATTCTTTCCACCGACGCCGCCGACAGAAATGCTCCCCTCGCCTTTTTTCGCCTCCTTATCGGCGATGATCAGGGAAAAGCTTCATCAAGGCCGCGCGTCCGCCGATAAAAACCGCGCCGACGGGTCTGTAGGCCGGCGACGTCTTGCGCGCGCGAGCCTGTTTCACTATCCCCTCCAGCCAGGACGGCCCATTCGCTGCGGCCCAAGAACGACCATCGGGAGGAACGGATGGATTTCACGCTTGCGCCCAATCGCCGCCAGTTCCTGCTCGCCGGGGCGGCGTTCGCGCTCGCCTCGCGGGCAAGCCGCGCCGATACGCTACGGCCGCTCAAGATCGGCGTCCTGAACGACATGTCGAGCGTCTATTCCGACTACCAGGGAGTAGGCTCGGTGGTCGCGGCGCAGCTTGCGGTCGACGACTTCTCGGCCAGGCTCGGCCTACCGGTCGAGATCGTGTCCGCCGACCACCAGAACAAGCCCGACGTCGGCGCGGCGATCGCGCGGCGCTGGATCGACACCGAAGATGTCGACGTCATCATGGATCTGCCGAATTCCGCCGTCGCGCTGGCCGTCATTGCGGTCGCCGAGGAGAAGAACAAGGCCGTGATCGGCTCGGGCGCCGGCTCGTCCGTGATGACCGGTCCGAAATGCTCGCGCAATTTCGTCCACTGGACCTACGACACCTACGCCTGGGGCCATGGGCTCGGCAAGGCGCTGACGGAGGCTGGCGGCAAGAGCTGGTTCTTCATCACTGCCGACTACGCCTTCGGGAAGGACATCGAAGCCAACTGCGCCGCCGCCGTCGAGGCCTCAGGCGGCTCCGTCGTCGGCTCGGTCCGCCACCCGCTCAACACCGCGGATTTCTCATCATTTCTGTTGCAGGCGCAGAACTCGGGCGCCGAGGTCGTCGCCTTCGCCAACGCCGGAGGCGACACCAGCACCTGCTTCAAGCAGGCGCACGAATTCGGCCTCGGCGGAAAGCAGCGGCTCGCCGGGCTGACGCTCAACGTCACCAACATCCCCTCGCTCGGCCTCGAGGTGGTTGACCGGGCGATGATCTGCACCGGATTCTACTGGGACTCGAACGACGGGACGCGCGCGTTCGCCAAGCGCTTCCAGGCGAGGCATCCGAAGAAGATGATGCCGAACGACATGCACGCCGGCATGTATGCGGGGACCGAGCACCTCATGAAGGCGATGGCGCAGACGAAGAGCGCCGCGGACGGCGTCAAGCTGGTCGACGCAATGAAGGCGATTCCGACCGACGATCCGCTGTTCGGCAAGGGGGTCATCCGCGTCGACGGGCGCAAGCTCCACCCGATGTATCTCTATCGGGCGAAGACGCCGGCCGAATCCAAATATGATTGGGACTATTTCGAGCTCGTCTCGACGATCAAGCCGGAGGACGCGTTCCGTTCGCTCGAAAAGGGCGGGTGCCCGTTCGTAAAGGTCTGACCCCGCCAATCAGGACAGCGCAGCGCAGAATACGGTCAGACGGGCCGCCAGCCGGTTCGGGCGCAAGGTTCTCGCCCTCGGCGAAATCGCGCCGCTCGAGCTCAATCCGAATCCTGGTATTCCTCATTCCAGGTTCGCCCGTCGCGCTCGATCAACGCGACCGAGGCGTTGGGCCCCCACGTGCCGGCGGCGTAAGGCCGCGGCGGCTCCTCCGACTGGCCCCAAGCCTCCCGGATCGGATCGATGAATTTCCACGCGGCCTCGACCTCGTCGCGCCGCATGAAGAGGGCCGCGTTGCCGCGGATCGCGTCCATCAGGAGACGCTCGTAGGCGTCCGCCGAGGCCATGCCGAAGGCTTTCGCCAGACTCATGTCGAGGGGCAGGTGCTGCAGGCGCATGCCGCCCGGACCCGGCTCCTTGACCATCATCCACAGCTTGACTCCCTCGTCCGGCTGCACCCGGATCACCAGGCGGTTCGCCGGAATGGCGTCCGAGGGCATGTCGAAGATGACGTGCGGCACGCGCCGGAAACTGACAACGATCTCGGAGAACCGTTGCGGCAGCCGCTTGCCGGTGCGCAGATAGAAGGGAACTCCGGCCCAGCGCCAGTTGGCGATGCCGAGCTTGAGCGCGACGAAGGTCTCGGTGTCGCTGTGGTGCTTGCCGATGTCGTGCAGGTAGCCCGGCACCGGGCCGCCGTCGGCGAAGCCAGCGCGATATTGCCCGCGAACGGTGAGGCTCGCAGCGTTGGTTTCGTCGATCGGCTGGAGCGCCTTGAGCACCTTCAGCTTCTCGTCGCGCAGCGCGTCCGCGTCGAGCGAATTCGGAGGCTCCATCGCGACCAGGCAGAGGAGTTGCATCATGTGGTTCTGCACCATGTCGCAGATCGCCCCGGACTGGTCGTAATATGCGCCGCGTCCCTCGACGCCGAGCGTCTCGGCCACCGTGATCTGCACGTGGTCGATTTGCGCGTTGTTCCACAAGGGCTCGAGCAGAATATTGGCGAAGCGCAGCGCCATCAGGTTCTGCACCGACTCCTTGCCGAGATAGTGGTCGATGCGGAAGATGCAGCCTTCGGGAAACACCGTGCCGATCTCGTCGTTGATGACTTCAGCGCTCGCGCCGTCTCTTCCGATCGGCTTCTCCACGATGATGCGGGAACACGGCGTCTTCAGCCCCTCCGCGCCTATTCGCTTCGCCATCGGGCAGAACAGGTCGGGCGCCGTCGCCAGATAAAAGGCGCGGACGCGCTCGTCCGGCCCGAGCAAGGCGCCGAGATCGCCCCAGCCGGCCTCGCTCGTGGCGTCGGCGGAAACGTAGTGGAGACGCAAAAGGAAGCGCTCCAGCGCCGGCCCGACGTGGTCGTCCAACGCGCCGAACTTCACCAGTGAGTCCTTCACGCTCGCGCGGAATTGGCCGTCATCGTAATGCCGGCGCGACACCCCGATGATCCGGGTCGGCTCGGAGAACTGCTCGCTGCGCTCGCGATGGAACAGAGCGGGATACAGTTTGCGGTAGGCCAAGTCGCCCGTGCCGCCGAAGACGACGAGATCGAACGGCTCAACCTTGACGATGCGTGCACCCATGACGCCTCTCGATGCTTTGACCCTATCGGGTTTCGGAGCGCGCCGCGAACTCGATCATAAGTGCGGCGCCGATCGTACCGGACGGCGCCTCGCCGCCGCCCGCGATTTAATTAGCCTGGCTCACCGCGTCCTTCAGAAGAACCTCCCGGTCGCGGGCGAAATTCTTGATCAGCGGCAGAGCGGCGCCGCCAATCGCGCGGGCGTCGGCGCCGACGGCGCCGGAGACGATCTCGACATCGCTCAATCCGCGCCGGTCGAGGCCCTGGAAGATGTGGGACGTGCGCGCGATCAGCCGATCGCGCACGTTGGCCGGCATCGCTCCGTCGATGACGATCGCCTCGAAGTCGACGACGGAGATCGCCGCCACCGAAGCATGGGCCAGCGCCGGCGCCACTTCCTCGATCCAGGCGTCGAGGTGGGATCCGAAGTCCGCCCAGGCGTCGGGCGTCGCCCATATCGACGACGCGTCGATTCCGGCGCGTTCAAGACGGCGTTCGAGCTGATAGAAGGATGCGCAGGCGATGAGTTGCGGTGCGACGCCGCCTTCGCTTCTCCCCATCACCGGCATCGACCCGAGCGCGCCCGCGTTGCCGGTGCGTCCCAGGCGCAACGCGCCGTCCAGCACCAGCCCGCCGCCGAGGAACGCGCCGAGGAAGAGATAGAGGAAATCGCGATATCGCCAGCCCCGTCCGAAAAAGAACTCGGCCGCGCAGGCCGCCGTCGCGTCGTTGCAAAGCGTGACGGGATAGGGACAGACCTTCGCGATCTCCCGTCCGGCGTCGAAGTCGCGCCAGGCGGCCATGGCGCCGGGGGGCGCGCCGATTTCCGATTCCCAGGTCCACAGCTGGAACGGGCAAGCGACGCCAAGCCCGGCGATCCGCGGCCTTTGCGCCTCGTTCAGCACAGCGGCCAGAGGGGGCAGGCTGGACCGAACGAAATCAAGGATCATTTCCGGGACGGGGTAGGCGAAAGTGCGGTGAGCGCGCCGCCGGACGGCGCCGCGAAAATCAATCAGCACGAGGTCGCAACTGCGCCGGCCGATCTTGAGCCCCAGCGAAAAGGCGCCGTCAGGGTCGAGCGACATGGGAACAGTCGGTTGTCCGACCCGGCCGCGCAGCGGCGCCTCGCGCTTCAGGAGCCCGTCCGCCTGAAGCCGATTCATGATCGCCGAGGTTGATTGCACCGATAGTCCCGTCAGTCTCGCCACTTCGATTTTCGACAGCGGTCCGAAGCGCCGCACCAGAGAAAGCAACAGCCGTTCGTTATAGACGCGGACGCCCGCCTGATCGGCGCCGCTCGCGATGTCGCCGACGGTCGGCGGGAACTGCGAGGACTGCGCTTCGCCGCCGCCGAACGCGCGACCCGAATATGTGCGCGACCCGTTCCGCGCCGCCTTCATTCCTCCGCCTTTCAGTTGTCTTTTATCTTCCGGTCGCCACACCTTTTAGCGAAACGCAGGTGGCTGTCAAGAATTATTCAACTGGATAGAATTATTCTTGACTCTTGCCCGAATCTCTGGCCCATTGCGAGGAGACGATGCGAGACGGGCCGGGAAACGGGTCGTGCCGGGTCGTCTCGCGGCCGCGCCGCACACGAACCTGCATGGGAGGAAATTGTGTCCAAGTTTTCTGGAATTTTTGCGACCGCCACCGCCGTTGCGCTCGCACTCGCGTTTACCAGCGCGCCGTCATACGCTGGCGATATCGTCGGGCTGATCACCAAGACCAACACCAACCCCTTCTTTGTCAAGATGAGGCAGGGCTTTCAGGCGAAGGCCAAGGAGCTCGGCCTGACGCCGCAAGCCTACGCCGGTAAGTTCGACGGCGACAACGACGGAGAGGTCTCCGCCATCGAGCAGCTGACGGCCGCGGGCGCCAAAGGCATCCTGCTGGTGCCGAGCGACTCGACCGCAATCGTTCCGACAGTCGAGAAGGCCCGCAAGGCCGGCCTCCTCGTCATCACCCTCGATACGCCGCTCGATCCGATCACGGCGGCTGACGCCAACTTCGCCACCGACAACTTCAAGGCCGGCGAGCTGATCGGCCAGTGGGCCAAGGCGACACTCGGCGACAAGGCCAAGACCGCCAAGATCGCGACCCTCGATCTCGCCGCGAACGAGCCGTCGGTCGACTATCTGCGCCACAACGGCTTCCTCACCGGATTCGGCATTTCGGTCAAGAATCCCAAGCATTACGCCGTGAGCGACAGCCCGCAGATCGTCGGCTCCGACGTGACGCAAGGCTCGACAGAGGGCGGCCGCAAGGCGATGGAGAACATCCTGCAGAAGGCCGATCACATCGACCTCGTCTATGCGATCAACGAGCCGGCCGCCTACGGCGGTTATGCGGCTCTGAAGGCCGCCGGCAAGGAAAAGGGCGTGTTGATCGTCGCGGTCGACGGCGGGTGCCAGGGCGTCAAGTGGGTCAAGGACGGCATCATCGGCGCGACCTCCCAGCAGTACCCGCTGCTGATGGCCTCCGACGGCGTCGAGGCGATCGCCGAGTACATCAAGTCCGGCAAGAAGCCGACCAGCAAGGACACAGGCGAGCAGCTCGTCACCGATCATCCGGTTCCCGGCGTTCCCTCGATCAACGTCGAGGAGGGCTTGAAGAAGTGCTGGGGTTGATTTCGCCTCGGGTTCGGAGCTTAATCGCCTGAAAATCATGGAGCTGGCGCCCGCGAGCGAGACCTCGCGAGCGCCAGCTGCCGTCCGCGCCACCGACAGGGAGGAAACTGTGTCCAAGATCTCTGGAATATTTGCTACGGCAGCCGCCGCTGCGGTGTCTGTCGCTCTGATCGGCGCGAGTGCGCACGCCGCCGACATCGTCGGCCTGATCACCAAGACCAACACCAATCCCTTCTTCGTCAAGATGAAGCAAGGCTTCGAGGCCAAGGCCAAGGAGGTCGGCTTCACGCCGCAAGCCTACGCCGGCAAGTTTGACGGCGACAACGACAGTCAGGTCGCTGCGATCGAACAGTTGATGGCTGCCGGCGCCAAGGGCATCCTCCTGGTGCCGAGCGACTCGACGGCGATCGTGCCGACGGTGGAGAAGGCCCGCAAGGCCGGCATCCTCGTCATCACCCTCGACACGCCGCTCGATCCGGTCACCGCTGCCGACGCCAACATCAGCACCGACAACTTCAAGGCCGGTCAGCTGATCGGAGAATGGGCGAAGGCCAAGCTCGGCGACAAGGCCAGGACCGCGAAGATCGCAACGCTCGACGGAGACGTGAACAAGCCTTCGGTCGACTATTTCCGGCACAACGGCTTCCTTCAGGGCTTCGGCATCCCGGTCAGGGACGTCAAGCGCTACTCGCAAAGCGACAGCCCGCAAATCGTCGGCTCCGACGTCACGCAGGGCTCGACCGAGGGCGGCCGCAAAGCGATGGAGAACATCCTGCAGAAGGCCGACCACATCGACCTTGTCTACGCGATCAACGAGCCAGCGGCTTACGGCGGCTATGCGGCCCTTAAAGCGGCGGGTAAGGAGAAGGGCGTGGTGTTGGTCGCCATCGACGGCGGCTGCTTCGCGATGCCGTGGATCAAGCAGGGCATCATCGACGCGACCACGCAGCAATATCCGCTGCTGATGGCCGCCGATGGCGTGGAGCAGATTGCCGATTACCTCAAGAATGGCAAGAAGCCGCACAGCATCGATAGCGGCGAGAAGCTGATCACCGACCAGCCGATGCCCGGCGTTCCCTCGATCACCACCGACGAGGGGAAGAAGCTCTGCTGGGGTTGATTTCGTCTCCGGTTCGGCGCTTAATTGTCTGAAAAAGCAAGTTTCCGGCGCTCCCGGGGTCGCCCCCACGAGCGCCGGGCGAAGAATATGCATCAAGGCGGGAACGCACGAGGAAGCTATGAGCGAAGCTTCGCGACCCACTCCGCAGGAGTTCGAGAAGGTTCTGACGGGGGCGTCGACCACCGTCGCCTCCTTCGAGGAACAGCAGCCTACGCTTCTCCAGCGCCTGCAGCGCTTCCTGCATGCCTACCCGACGACGGTTCCGTTTGTGGTGCTGGCGCTCGGCCTGCTGCTCGGCGTCGCGGTCAATCCGTCGCGATTCACCGCCGCCAGCAACATCTCGACCGTTTTGACCCAGGTGATGGTCACCGGCATCCTCGGGGTCGGCCAGACCCTGGTGATCCTGACCGCCGGCATCGATCTGTCGGTCGGCGTCATCATGGTCATCTCTTCCGTCGTGATGGGACGCCTCGCCGTGCTCGACGGCGTTCCGACGATCCTCGCCTTCCCGATTGGTCTGATCTGTGGCTCGCTCTTCGGTTATATCAACGGAATTCTGGTGACGCGGCTCAGGATGCCGCCGTTCATCGTAACGCTCGGCACGCTCAGCATCATCGGAGCGCTCAACACGTTCTATTCGCAGAGCGAAACCATCGGCATGCAGGACATCGACGACAAGGCGCCGTTTCTGAATATGATGGGCAATACCCTGGGGATCGGCGGAGCGCAGATCATGTGGGGCACGTTCCTCATGCTGATCGTCGCCGCCATTGTCTGGTACGTTCTCAACCGCACCGCCTATGGGCGGCACGTCTATGCGACCGGCGATGATCCCGAGTCCGCCCGGCTCGCCGGCATCGACACCGATCGCGTTCTGCTCAGCGTGTATATCTTCGCCGGCCTCATCGCCGCGATCGCCGGCTGGGCGCTGATCGGCCGCGTCGGCGCAATCAGCCCGACGGCGGGCGAAAACATGAACCTCAACAGCATCACCGCGGTGGTGATCGGCGGCACTTCGCTGTTTGGCGGGCGCGGCTCGATCATCGGCACCGTCGTGGGAGCGCTGATCGTCGGCGTGTTCCGCTCGGCGGTGTCGCTCGCCGGCCTCGACGTACTGTGGCAGGAGTTCGCGATCGGCGTGCTAATCATCATCGCGGTCGCGCTCGACCAATGGATCCGGAGGGTCTCCAAGTGAGCGTCGAACCCATCCTCACCTGTCGCCAGGTCGTCAAGCGCTACGGCCGCGTCACGGCGCTCGACCACTCCGACTTCGATCTCTATCCCAACGAGATCCTGGCGGTCATCGGCGACAACGGCGCCGGCAAATCGACGCTCATCAAGGCGATCTGCGGCGCGGTCATTCCGGATGCCGGAGAAATCCGGCTCGGCGGCGAGGTCGTACATTTCACCTCGCCGATCGCCGCGCGCGAAGCGGGCATCGAGACCGTCTACCAGACCCTCGCCCTGTCGCCGGCGCTGTCAATCGCGGACAACATGTTCCCCGGACGCGAGATCAAGGCCCCCGGGTTCGTGGGACAATGGTTCCGCGCGACCGACAGGTCGAGGATGCAGAAGTTCGCGCGCGAGAAGCTCAATGAGCTCGGCCTGATGACGATCCAGAACATCAACCAGCCGGTCGAGACCCTGTCGGGCGGCCAGCGACAGGGCGTCGCTGTCGCGCGCGCGGCGGCTTTCGCGACGAAGCTGGTCATCATGGACGAGCCGACTGCGGCGCTCGGCGTCAAGGAATCGCGGCGTGTGCTCGAGCTCATCCTCGACGTGAAGAAGCGCGGGCTGCCGATCATCCTCATCTCGCACAACATGCCGCACGTCTTCGAGGTCGCCGACCGCATCCACATCCACCGTCTCGGCCGGCGACTCACGGTCGTCGATCCGAAGAAAGTCACGATGTCAGATGCTGTGGCGATGATGACGGGGGCGATGGCGCCGTCTGCCGATGCGCTGGCCGCTTAGGCCAGGGTTAGCGGCATTTTCCGGTTTCCGTAGACTTCTTCGAGGACGGCGTAGATCTCATCGTTCCCGGCGACGAGTCTGTTGCCGGCATGCAGTCCATTGTCGGCGAGAAAATCGTTGGTCCTGAGGCCCGCTGCGCGGGTGACTGCAAGCGCGCCGAGGCAATCCCACGAATTGATGTGGGGCTCGATGTAGCCAACGAGTCGACCGCACGCCACATAGCAAAGCGTGAGCGCGCCCGAGCCTTCCCGGTAGAACATTCCCCCCGTCTTGAGGAGGCGCCCGAAAATCGGGAGGAACGCGTCCGGCGCGACCCGGGGCGAGTAACCCACGCCCACAAGGCCGTCGGTAATTGCCCGGCCTGGGTGGCGGCCGACTTCAGAGCCATTCAAAGTCGCCGGGTATCCCTGGCCGCCCGCGAAGAGTTCGCCACGGGCCGGCGCGTACACCATTCCGAATTTCAGCTCGTTGTCGAAAACGAAGGCTATCGAAACGCACCAGCCCGACAAGCCGCTGATGAAGGGTTGAGTTCCATCGATCGGATCGACGACCCACAGCCCATGCCCCGGCGCCAACCCGGCGTCTCCCGTTTCCTCTCCCAGGAAACCGTCCTCGGGAAAGGCCGCCGCGAGCCGGTCCCTTATCAGCAATTCCGTATTCAAATCCGCTTCGCTCGCCATGTCCTGCAAACCCTTGCTCTTGATGGTCAGGGACTCGCGGCGGCGAAAATAGTCATGCGCAAACTCTCCTGCCTCGCGTATCAGCTGCAGAGACAGTGCATAGCGTGACGTGACCGAGGACTTATCCATTTTGCACTCTCTTTGATTGTGGCAAGTCGAGCTTATTTCCACAGCCATGCTGCGCCTCTCACTCCGCTCGAGTCGCCATGAGCGGCCTTTCGTATCGGCGTGTGGAAAACCGTGGAGAACGTGTGCCTGGGAAGCTCGATCGGCAGGTCCTCGTAGAGCTCGTCGACGTTCGACATTCCGCCGCCCATAATGAATATGTCCGGGTCCAATATATTGACCACGATCGCCAAACCGCGCGCGACGCGATTGACGTATCGACGCCAGAGGAGGGTCGAGAGGTGATCGCCTTTCCGCTTCAATTCGATGATCGCCTGTGCAAGCAGTTTGGTCCCCGCGTGTCGTTCGTATTCCGCTTCGAACGCCCGGCCTGAAACCCAAGTCTCCATGCATCCGCGTCTTCCGCAGAAGCAGGGAGCGCCGGGAAGCTCGGTCACATCGGGTGTTGGAAGCGGATTGTGACCCCATTCCCCGCCGCTGTTATTGGGCCCGTGATGGGCGGATCCGTTGATGGCAATTCCG
>DASRSL010000106.1:0-11905 GCA_035656495.1 Roseiarcus sp. | reverse complement strand
GCCGGAAATCACCGGCTTGATCGGCGCGCCGAAGCCGATCATACAGCTCAAGCGCACGCGCCCAAGGAACGCGGTGGTCCGAGAAACGCGCCAGAACGAGCCAAAGCCTCAAACTGCGCGCGGCGAGCCGCGCAGCCGAGCTGCGCCAGGAGGCGATGTCGGAGAGCCAGCGTCGCGCGGTCAACGACTGGTTCGGCGGCACGCTCTATCCGCGGCTCAACAACAAGGAAAAGGGCGCGATCGTCATCGTCATGCAGCGGCTGCACGAGGACGATCTCGTCGGCCACGTCATGCCGACGCTGCGCAACCTTGCTCGCATCGAAACCCTTCAAAATGCATGGGCCGGATCAGCCGCCACGAGTTCGCGTGTACGCATCCTCCGCAAAGATTGTGCGTCGCACCATAACTGATCCATGATCTCACAACATAACTAAGATCATTGTAACAATTAGCATCTTCGGCTAAATTGCTGAAAAATAGCAACAGTGTCCCGGAGAGAGAGATCAAATGACGGGTCGCCTCGCATTTATGCATGCGCAAGAAGCATATCTGGCATCATGATCGTGGGCTACCAGAGAGCCCCCGCCAAGCGTTATGTTGCGGCGCAGCAGAGAGAGGCTATCTCGACTGCGAAAGGAGGCCTAAATGGCGTCGTTCAAGACAATTTACCAGAAGCTCGCCGATTGGCAGCGCTATCGCGAGACTGTGCGGGAACTCTCGCAGCTCTCGGACCGAAAGCTCGATGACATAGGCGTCGGTCGCAACGACATCGAACATATCGTGCGCCACACGCTCGCGGCTGAAGCCGCGGCCTGATCTTAGATTTCGCTTGATTTTGCAGCGCAGCAATCGTTGTAATGCGCAAACAAAAACTACACGAGTGACTTGCCACCAACATCGGAGGCGAAACATGGATTTCATCGATAAACCCAATTCGACCAAGGAATTCTTATTCCTCAGCGACTTCGACCAGACCCTCAGCTTCCAAGACTCTGGCCATGTTCTAAGCGAAGCGCTTGGGATTCCCAACTTTCATGAGAAGGTCACGAACGTCGCGAAGAAGCATCTTGTTCAGCAGGGCGGTGAGCTTGCATATCTGCTCGTCCATGATCCGGATTTCCGAAGGATCCGGGCGGACGACCTAAGGTCGGCTGGAAAGAAGGTGCGACTCAAGCCGAACATTGCGCTGCTCGTTGAACTTCTTGGCAAACTCGAAGGGCACCAGTTCACGCCCTACGTCGTTTCCGCGGGACCTCAAGAAATCGTGGAATCGGCCCTCGAAGGCATCATAGCGCCGGACAACATCTTCGCGAGCAGGCTCGCCTATAACCAGCACGGCGAAATCTGCGACGTAGAATGCTTGCGAGCCGGATACGGCAAGGTCGCAATCCTCGACCATCTGAGGGAGAAATTCGCAATCAGCCAACACCGCATCGTCTATGTCGGGGACGGCAGTTCTGACGTCCACGTCATGCTGCACGTCAACCGCCTCGAAGGCCTGACGATTGCCGTCTCCGAGAACAAGTATCTCACGAAGATCGCCAAGCGGACCGTTCTGAGCGACAATGCGCTCAGCATCCTCATTCCCATCATGGAAGACGTCCTCGGCTGGAGCCCTTCGCGCATCCGCATGTACATGGAGCAGCAGGGCTTCAACCTTCAGGAATGGGATAAGGTGCAGACCGACACCGTCACGATCGTCGAGGCCGCGTGAGGAGTCGCAGGCGCGCCGATACGCGGCGACGCCGCTATCCCTCACATAGAATTGGCGCAGCCGCGAATTGGCGCGGCCGAGAGTCACGCCTTCTCAAAGCCGCCGAGCGATCGCTGGACGCCATCGGCGCGTTCCTCTCGAGCCAGCTCGACGCCGCACCCGCCGGCCCCCGCCCGGCAACACTTCCAAACCACAACGAAGCCTGATCATGACGCGCGTATTGTTTGTCGGGCAGCAGCCCGAAACCGTCGACTTTTCCGATCCATCCCTGCCGCCGGGGTTCGACGCCGTCAAGATCAACGAAGGCATCAGGATCGCCGAGGCGACGATGACCGACCGCGGCTGGAAGGGCGACATCTGCATGATCGCCCCCGACGACAGCGGCATCGCGATGCTGGCTGCGCAGTTGGCGAAGGCGGCCTACGATTGCGTCGTGATCGGGGGTGGCCTGCGCCTACCGCCCAAGAGCCTCCCGTTCTTCGAGAGGGTCGTGAACACCGTTCACCAGGGCGCGCCCCAAGCCGCCATCGCATTCAACACCCGCCCTGAGGACACTGCGGAAGTGGCGGCGCGCTGGATTGGCGCGGATTGACGACGCATCGGTCGTCATCATGAGCGTGGTTCAGGGCCCGACATTCGAAACGGGAAGGTTCGTTTGCCGACCTTCGTGAGAGTCCAGAACGCGGAGTTCTGGGCTGGAGCGCTTCGCGGATCCGCACGTATATGGAGCAGCAGGGTTTCATCCTTCAGGAATGGGAAAAGGTGCAGACCGACACCGTCACGCTCGTCGAGGCCGCGTAAGGAGTCACACGCGACCCACGCCTTCAGCCGAGGACCGCTTTTTCGCGCTTCGCGCCCGTTCATACGGCCGCTCCTGAAGGACAGCAACGGGTCGATTGCGGGCGTTCCACTGGCGACGACCGTAGGGGCGGTATCCGCCCTTCAGGGACATTCCTCCATTTTGACCAGCCGGAAATCACCGGCCTTGATCGGCGCGCCGAAGCCGATCATACAGCTTGAGCGCAGTTCCACGCCCTTTTGAATGCGCCTGGGAAACGCGGTGGTCCGAGAAACGCGCGAGAACGAGCCAAAGCCTCGATCTGGGCGCGGTCGGCCGCGCGCAGCCGAGCTGCGCGAAATCGGCGGGCCCGAACGGGGGGCCCGAGTGGGAATCTCGGCCCCCGCCACGCCTGCGCCTGCGCCCGAGGAGGGCGACAAGCCGCACTATCACGGGCATCGGGAACGGTTGAGGACGCGCCTGCTCGAAGCCGGCGCCGCGGCGCTGGCGGATTACGAACTCCTCGAAATGGTTCTCTTCGCGATACCCCGCATCGACGTGAAGCCGCTCGCCAAGGCGCTGATCGACCGCTTCGGGTCTTTCGCCGAGGCGATCGCGGCGGAGCCGCAGAGACTGAAGGAAGTCGACGGCATGACCGAGAACGCGATCGCCGCCTGCAAGATCGTCGAGGCTGCGGCGCAGCGTTTCGCCAAAGGCGCGGTGAAGAAGCGCCTGCCGATGGGGTCCTGGAGCGAGGTCGTCGACTATTGCCGCACGTCGATGGCCTTCGAGAGCCGCGAGATTTTTCGCATCCTGTTTCTCGACAAGAAGAACGGGCTCATCGCCGACGAAGTGCAGGGATCCGGCACCGTCGACCACACACCCGTCTATCCGCGCGAGGTGATCCGCCGCGCCCTCGAACTGTCGGCGACGGCGATCGTGCTGGTCCACAACCACCCGTCCGGCGATCCTTCGCCGTCGGCCCAGGACGTTGCGATGACCCGAGAAATCGTGACGATTGCAAAGCCGCTCGGCGTCACGGTGCACGACCACATCATCGTCGGAAGGGACGGACATGCGAGCTTCCGCGCGCTGAAGCTGTTTTGAGTGTTCCAGCTGAATCGGCGCCAAAGTTCGGATAAAAGCCGCTGCGAGCCGGGCGTGCGCAGTCGAGTTTCGGGCTGCGATCGCGGGCGATCCATTAGGAGCTTCGCAATGCGTTATACGGTCGTTTTGGAGCGGGAAGAGGATGGCGGATACCTCGTCAGCGTGCCGGCGTTGCCCGGGTGTGTCAGCCAAGGCGACACGCGCGCGCAAGCGCTGAACAACATCCGGGAGGCCATTGAGCTTTATATCGAGGACTGCCGCGAGGCTGGCGATCCAGTTCCCAACGAAGCAGGTAAGGAATTCGTCGAAGTCGAGGCAGCGTAGGCTCGATCTTGTCTGCAACGCCACGTGGCCAAGCTACCAACCGATCTCTCTGGCCGGGAAGTCCGCGCCGCCCTGCAGCGCGCCGCGACTCGCCGGGCGCTTCCGTTGACCGCGCGCATCGTTCGGCTACGATCGTGAAAGCGGGAGGTTCCGCTCTCGCTCCAACGTCATCGCCGATCCGATGAACTTCTGGTCGAACAACGCCGTGCGGAAGTGGCGATCCTACTGGCTGGTCGTCGTGGCCGCCTATGTCCTGACGCTCGCCGTCGGAATCCTGCCCGCGCCGATGCGCTCCGATCTGGAGAATCTGGTCTTCGATCAGTATCAGCGCTGGTATCCGCGGCCGAGCAAGTCCGATCAGCCCATCCGGATCGTCGACATCGACGACGAGTCGATCCATCTCATCGGTCGATGGCCGTGGCCGCGCCAAACGATGGCTGAGCTCGTCGACCGGCTGGTCAAGGCCAACGTCGCGGCGATCGGGTTCGACGTCCTGTTTTCCGAGAAGGATCGGCCGATCGGCAGCCCAAAGGCCTGCGCAGCCGGCGTCGTCCATAGCGCCGACGAGACCACGCGCTGCGAGGAGCGCGTCGACGGCGATGTGGCGTTTGCGCACGCGATCGCCGATCGTCCGGTCGTGCTGGGCTTTTTTCTCACGCAAACGCACAACGGCGCGCAGGCGAGCCTCGTGCCGAAGGCGGGCTTCTCCTTCGTCGGCGACCCGCCGATGAACTTCCTCAATCGCCTGAAAGGAGCGATCGTTCCAATTCCCTCCCTCGCGGACGCCGCAAGCGGGCTCGGCTTTCTCAACTGGCTGCCGGATGACGACCGCGTGGTTCGCCGCGTGCCGCTCATGCTCAACCTCAACGGCCAGATCGAGCCGAGCCTCGCGATGGAAGCGCTGCGAGTCGCGCAGGGAGCGTCAGGCTATATCGTGAAATCCACGACCGCCTACGGAAACACAGCAGGCAAGAGCGCTGGAATCGAAGCGATAAAAGTCGGCGACGTGGTGGTTCCGGTCCAGGCTGACGGAGAACTGCGCGTGTGGTTCGCCAAGTCCGACCCGCGCCGCTCGATCCCGGCCTGGAAAGTCCTCCAGCCGGACGCCGATCTTTCCGATCTCGAAGGCAAGATCGTCTTCGTCGGCGCCAGCGCCTCCCTGCTTTCGGACATCGTCGCGACCCCGCTCGATCCGTCGACGCCGGGGGTCGAAGCGCATGCTCAGCTCATCGAGCAGATTCTCTCCGGCGTCACTCTGGAGCGGCCGGACTGGGCGCCCGGAGCCGAGCTTGTGGCAGGCGCCGTCGTTTCCCTTGCGTTAGCCGCGGTTCTACCCTTCGTTCCCATTTATTGGACCGCGCTCTTCGGCGCGGGCGCCGCCGGCCTCTTGGGCTATCTTGGCTGGTACGCGTTCACCCGGCACGGGGTTCTCTTCGATCCGGTCGTTCCCGGCCTCTCTTCCGGCTTCGTCTTTCTGGCGGGCGTCGGCCAGCTTTACAGCCAGAAGCGCCAGCAGGTCGGCGAGATCCGCTCGGCGTTCGGGCGATATGTGTCGCCCGCCGTCGTCGCCCGTCTCGCCGAACATCCGGAGCAGCTCCAACTCGGCGGCCAACAGCGCGAGCTGACCGTCATGTTCTGCGACATCCGGTCGTTCACCACGCTGTCCGAAGGCTTCACGGCGGTCGAGCTTTCGACGTTCCTCAACGAGTATCTGTCGCCTCTGACCGACATCATCCTGCAGGAGCAGGGAACGGTCGACAAATACATGGGCGACGCGATAATGGCCTTCTGGAACGCGCCGCTCGACGATCCGGCCCACGGAATTCATGGCGTGCGCGCCGCGCTCGAGATGCGCAAGGCGCTGGCGCGGCTCAATGTCGAGTGGAATGAGCGAGCCGAGAAGAACGGTCGCGCCTTTCGTCCGGTCAAGTTCGGCGTCGGCCTCAACACCGGCGAATGCAGCGTCGGCAACATGGGGTCCGTGCAGCGGTTCGATTATTCCGCGCTCGGCGACGAGGTCAACATCGCCTCACGCCTCGAAGGCTCGTCCAAGCAGTTCGGCGTCGACGTCGTCGCCAGCGCCGCCACCCGGGACGAGGCGCCGGAATTCGCCTGGCTCGAGATCGACCACGTCAAACTGAAGAACAAGACGCGCTCGGTTGCTCTCTTTGCCTTGGCCGGCGACCACGTCCATGCCCAGAGCGTCGAGTTCCAGCATCTTCTCGCCCTGCACGACGACGTTCTGAAGGCTTATCGGGCCCGAAACTTCGTCGCTGCGAAGCAGATGGCCGCCGACGCGGCCCAACTCGCTCCCGCCGAGGTCGTCGGGCTCTATCATTACTATCAGAGGCGCTTCGCTTCGCTCGCCGAGCAGGAACTGCCTGAGAACTGGGCGCCGATGATTGCGCTCGACGAGAAATAGCCCAGACGCCGCCCATGACGCGACGCTGAACGTCAACCGCTCCGGCCTGGCGGCTCGCGCTTTTTCGTCCGCGCCACGGCAAGATCATCCGGCGTGTCGACGTCGAAAGACACGTCGGACGCGGCGGCGATCTCGGCGACGGCGCCCGGTTCGAGAGCGAGGAGGAGACGCCGCGCCCCTTCGTCGCCGACAAGATCCATGGCCTCCCCGAATAGGGTACGGGATAGGAGAACCGGATTGCCGCGGCGCCCGTCGCGAATCGGCGCGACCGCTTGCGCGGTCGGCCGCGCCTCGAACGCGGCGATCAGGTCGTCGATGAGCCGCGGGGCGACGTTCGGCATGTCGCCAAGCAGAACGACGGCGCCGTCGCAGCCTGGCGGCGCCGCCGCCAGGCCGACCTTCAGCGAGGAAGCGATGCCGGCCTCGAAGTCCGGATTGAAGGCGATTGTCACGGGCGAGCCTTCGACGGCGGCTTCGACCGCGCCTCTGGCGTGGCCGACCACGACCACCACCGGCGATGCGCGCGACGCAAGCGCTGCGTCGACCGCCGATCGGACGATCGGCCTGCCCTCGAGTTTCGCCACGAGCTTCGTCGCTTCTGCGCCGCCCGCCGCTTGAAAGCGGGACGAGCGGCCCGCAGCGAGAACGACGGCGGCGACCCTAAGCAAGATCCACCGGCTCGCCCCGCGCTGCTTCGGAGGGTGCGCGTCCCGCGCACCTGGGCGGCGAGACGCCGCCCCTCCGATTCACCGCGATCTCCGTGGGGCAACCCATGAAACTCTGCTTAGCCACGCGGATCTCGCGGCTGCGGCCGCGAAGCGATCTCCATCAAGAGGCCGCCGACGCCCATGGCGCGGATATCGGCGTCGGAAATCGGCGCGCCGGCGATCAGGCGCAGCAACACCCAGTCGAACCCGTTTTCCTTCGGCGATCGCGCGCAGCCCGGCGCGCCGATGATCGGCAAGTCTCCGCGCGCCGCGAGCAGCAGCAGATTGCCCGGATCGACCGGCATGCCGAACCGCTCGATTCGACCGCCGAAGGTCTCGATGGCGGCGGGAATGACGTCCCGCCGGTCGGTGATCGCCGAGGCGCCGAAGACGATGAGGAGGTCGGCGCCCGGCGCGAGCCGCTCGAGCGCGGCGACGAGCGGACCGATTTCATGCGGCGTCGTCTCATGGCCGACGACATGGGCGCCGGTCGCGGCGAGACGCGCCTCGAGCGCGCGCAACGTCTTGGCGACCACGCTGTCCTTGAGGCCCGGCAGCACTGTCGAAACGACGGCGACGCGCAGCGGGCGGAACGGCGCCACCGACACTGCGGGTTGCCCGCCCAGCGCGGCGAGCGCGGCGTCGAGCGCGGCCTTCCTGGTCGAGAATGGAATGATCTTGACGGTCGCGACCATGTCGCCGTCCTCCACTGCCCGATGCGGCGGCAGGGTGGCGACGGTGATCGCCTCGTCGAGCGCATTGACCCGGTCGATCGCGACGCTGTCGACGATCGCGAGCCCCGCCGCCTCGGCGAAGAGGTTGACCCGTCCGGTGAAGGCCGGGGCGCGACGCAGGTGCGCACCCGCCAGCCGCTCGGCCAGGCGCAGCGCCGCCTCATCCTCGCCGATGTCGCCGTCCTCAAGGCGGGCCGCCAGAATTCGGGTGACGCCCGCCTGCTCAAGCAGATGCCGGCGCTCGGGGGTCACGACGTCCCCCTTCTTCAGCGCGATCCCTTCAGTCCGCACGGAATGCGCGAGAATGACCCCGTCGGCCTCCTCGACGGGCACCGGGCCGAATTTCATCGGATCTGCCCCTCCGAGCGCAGCGGCTTCTTGCGCAGCGAGGCCACGATCTCACCGATAATGGAGACGGCGATCTCCGCCGGACTGACCGCGCCGATGTCGAGGCCGATCGGCGCGCGAATGCGCGCCAGCGCCGCCTCGTCGAAGCCCTGCGCGCGCATCCTCTCGAGCCTTCTGGCGTGCGTCTTCGCCGATCCGAGCGCGCCGATGTAGAAGCAATCGCTTCGGAGCGCGATCGCGAGCGCGGCATCATCGATCTTGGGATCGTGAGTGAGCAGGCAGATCGCGGTGTAGGGGTCCGGCGGCTGCGCCTCGAGCGGCTCGTCCGGCCATTGCGCAAGGACAGGCGTGTCCGGGAACCGTTCGGGCGTGGCGAAGGCGGTGCGCGGATCGATGATCGTCACGTCGAGGCCGACGATGCGGGCCATCGGGGCGAGCGCCTGCGAAATGTGGACCGCGCCGATCAGGGTCAGGCGCGGGGACGGCGCTTGGACGGTCAGGAAGCAGTCGACGTCCTCGCGCCTGATCACGCCGCTCTTGCCCATGCGCAGGGCGGATTCCAGTTCCGGGCCAAGGGGATCGGCGCCGATCGCCGCCGCCTCGACGAAGCGCTGGTCGCCGTCGGAGAGACGCGTGACCATGACCCCCGCGCGCCGGCCGCGGCGCGCCGCATTCATCGCCTTGAGGACGTCGAGGCGCATCAGACGAGTTTCTCGACGTAGACCTTGATGCGCCCTCCGCAGGAGAGGCCGACGCGCCAGGCCGTTTCGTCGGCCACGCCGAACTCGAGCATGCGCGGGGCGCCGCTCGCGATCACCTCCGCCGCCTCCTCGACCACGGCGCCCTCGACGCAGCCGCCGGAGACCGAGCCGAGGAAGGCGCCGTCGCCGGCAATGACGAGATGGGAGCCGACCGGGCGGGGCGCCGAGCCCCAGGTCTCGACGACCGTCGCGATCGCGACATCGCGGCCCGATTCTCGCCAGGCCTCTGCTGCGGCCAAAACGTCTTCTTCCCGCGTGAGCATCTTAAGAGCACCCTGTTCAGCCTCGATCTCAGCAAAAATGGTCGCCGCCGGGCTTCGGCGCAAGTCCGCCGTCCGAAGTCAGGCGGCGGACGCCTTGAGCCATGCTTTGGGATCCCTGCCGACGTCGCGATCGCGGGAGAGCGCCCGGCAGAGATCGGCCATGCTGGCGAGATTGTGGATCGGACGGAACGAGTCGACATGCGGCAGCATCGCGCGCACGCCCCGCGCTTTGGCCGAGAAGCCGTCGAAGCGCAACAGCGGATTGACCCATATGAGCCGCCTGCTCGATCTGCGCAGGCGCTCCATCTCGGCCGCGAGATGCTCGACGCCTTCCCGCTCGAGTCCGTCGGTGAAAAGGACAACGATCGCCCCCTGCCCGAGCACGCGCCGGGACCAGTCGCGGTTGAACCTTGCGATCGCCTCGCTGATCCGCGTGCCGCCCGACCAGTCGACGGCGAGCTTGGCGCACCCGGCGAGCGCCTCGTCGGGGTCGCGGGCGCGCATCGCCCGCGTGACGTTGGAGAGCCGCGTCCCGAACAGGAAGGTCGAGACGCGGCGCGTTTCTCCGAGCGCGTGGAGGAAATGCAGGAACAGGCGCGTATACTCGCTCATCGACCCCGAAATGTCGCAGAGCGCAACTACCGGAGGGGAACGTTCGCTGGCGCGGCGAAATTCCAGATCGATCGCGCCGCCCGGCTGCAGCGAACGGCGGAAGCTGCGTCGGGCATCGATGCGAATTCGCCGGGGGGACGGGGCAAAGCGGCGGGTGCGGCGCTGATCGTCGGGCATGACCAGCGCCTTGATCTGCTTGCGCGCCTCCTCGATCTCCGCCGCGCTCATCTGGGCGAAGTCTTTCGACCGCAGGGTCTCTTTCTCGGACATGGTGAAGCGGGCGTCGAGATCGAGCGAGGGGATCGTCTTGGCGTCCTGCGGCGACGACTTGAACAAAGCGTCGGCGACGCGGGTGGCGCCGGCCTCCGCGCGCTGAGGCTGGCGCTGGCTCGGCGCCTGCGGCGACAGCATCGCGATTTGCTTTTCCAAAAGGCCCCTGCGCCGCCAAAAGATCTGGAACGCCTGATCGAACAAGAGCGTGTGCTCGTGCCTCTTCACGAACACAGCATGCAGCGTCGCGTAGAAGTCGTCGCGCTCGCCGATGCCCGCAGCTTCGACAGCGGCCAGCGCGTCGAGCACCGAGCCCGGTCCGACGGGCACGCCCGCTTCGCGCAGGGCGCGAGCGAAATGCACGATGTTCTCCGGCAGCGCGCCGCCGCCTTCAGGCCTGATTCCGGAAAGATCGCTCATGTCCCGCGAAGCTCGCCATGTTTCTTCCGGAGCGAAGATGATTGCGCCCGGCGCATTCTCACGCGCCTTTCTCGGCCACGTCGTAGACCTCTTCCGGCGGCGCGGGCAGGCTAAAGGACAGCCTGAAATCGTAAGTCATCCGCGTCCCACCCCCGCTAATCAGACTCTGCGCGGCGCAGCTCGGCGCGGGTTTGCTCGATCAGTTCGTGAGCCTTGGCGCCTTCGATCTTGGCGATGTCGTCCTGATACTTGAGCAGCACGCCGAGCGTATCGGACACCTGCGCCGGATCAAGCGCCACGGCGTCGAGCTCGGTCAGGGCGGCGGCCCAGTCGAGCGTCTCCGCCACGCCCGGCGACTTGAACAGATCCTGCTTGCGCAGCCGCTGCACGAAGGCGACCAGCTCGTGCGTCAGCCGCTCGGGCGCGCGCGGCGCCTTGGCGCGCACGATCGCCATCTCGCGCGCAGTATCCGGGTAGCCGACCCAATGATAGAGGCAGCGCCGCTTCAGCGCATCATGAATCTCGCGCGTGCGGTTCGAGGTGATCACGACGACCGGCGGCTCCGGCGCCTTCACGACGCCGAGCTCTGGAATGGTCACCTGAAAGTCGGACAGGATCTCCAGCAGAAAAGCCTCGAACGCCTCGTCGGCCCGGTCGATCTCGTCGATCAGCAGCACCGGCGCGCCCTCGACGTAGGGCTCCATCGCCTGCAGGAGAGGGCGCTTGATGAGGTAGCGCTCGGAGAACACGTCATGCTCGATGCGGTCCTTGTCGTGCTCTCCCGCCGCTTCGGAGAGACGGATCGCCATCATCTGCGCCGGGTAGTTCCACTCGTAGACGGCGGTCGCGACGTCGAGGCCCTCGTAGCATTGCAGGCGGATCAGCCTGCGGCCGAGCGAGGAAGCCAGCACCTTGGCGATCTCGGTCTTGCCGACGCCGGCCTCGCCTTCGAGGAACAGGGGGCGGCCGAGTCTCAGCGCCAGGAACAGGACGGTGGCGAGCGACCGGTCCGCGACGTAGGATTCGTCGCGGAGCAGCGCCAGCGTTTCGTCGATCGAGGCCGGCGGGGCCGACGGCTGGGGAGGCAGGGGAGCTCCGGACATCGGCCTATTCATCGGCCCCAGATCGAAATAGATCAAGGGCGCCGCCGACTCGCGGGCTCAAGACTCCGAGGCCGGAACAGCATTCGGGAAACCCGCAGGATGGGTTACGCGCGGCGGCCCTGACCAGCGCCGCGGCCGGCTCCGGGTTTTCCCTGGTAACAGGAAGAACGTCGGAGACAGGGCGGGTTAGCGGTTCTGGTTTATCGTAGGAAAATGCACTCTCTCAATAATTTGTGCTGATTTGCTAAGCGGCGGCGCGAAAGAGACTCACTGCTTCGAACAGGACGATATCAGGGAGATGATTCTCCCTGATCGGGGAGATAACAGGAATAGCGAAGAACC
>DASRSL010000105.1:0-30528 GCA_035656495.1 Roseiarcus sp. | reverse complement strand
TCAGACAGTCGAGCATGGTGGCGAGCGTCGCGCGATCCCGGGTATTTTCCGGCAACGCCTCGTGGGTGATCGGAAAGCCCTCGCGGCTGACCACTAGCCCCACGACGACCTGCTTGCAGTCCGGTCGATGATCGCGCGAATAGCCCCGCTTGGCCTTACCATTGCGCACGCACTGACTCTCGAAATAGGTCGAGGTGAGATCGTAAAGATAAACCTTGAGCGTCATCACGCAGGCGAGTTTGCGCACCGCTTCCGACAGCTTGCAACCGCGTAGGATATCATCGACCCCAGACGACGCCAGAACTGGTGGCCGACGTGGACCGGACCGGCCTCCCGGTGGCGCTTGCTCGCGACCGCGTCGGGTCAAACTTGATCACCCCGCCGCCCGACCCCGGCGACCGTGCAGGCTGCCTATTATTAATGACGTCGTGATCTCGATTGCGGGCGCGCCGCCCGCACCCGACGAATGATGTCGTGCGACCCCGCCGTCGTCCACATCGAGCAGGTCGCTCTGGCCGATCAGCGCGTCTTCGATCTTGCGCGTGAGCTTGAGCCACTCCTCGCGCTGGCGCGGGCTCAGATCGCCGAGCGAGCACACCGTTTCAGCGGCCCGAAAACGCGCCGCCGTCAAAAATCGTCCTCGAAGTTGGGTGAGGATGAAGCCTTCGATCGCCGCGGGCCCGGCTTGATCAAGGTCGAGCTGAAGCCGAAGGCCGCCTGATTCGGCGTCGCTGGCGGAGGCTCGGGCCTACACGATTCCGGACGACGTTCCGGCCGTGGCGGGACGCTCTTTCGTTTTGCGCGCACGATAGCCCGTGGCCCGATAGACCGCGATCGGATCGATCGCCCCCCCGCCGCGTCGGCGCGCTTCAGCCAAAATCGGCGACACGTCGGTCACGAACCCCGCCTTGAAGACACGAAGCGCAGCCATGACGTCGTTGGCGTTCTGCACCGCATCGAGAGCCTGCCTGTCGATGACGAGCGCCTGCGCGTAAGCCCGATGCAGCTCCATCGACGAGACCATCAGGCTCTCGATCGGATCGGTGACGTTGTGTGACTGGTCGATCATGTAGGCGGGATTGAAACCGGGAGCGCCGCGCAAGGTCGCGTCCACGAGCTCATTGAAGACCCGATAGAGACGGAAGGGATCGATCGAGCCCGCGTCGAGGTCGTCGTCGCCGTATTTCGAATCGTTGAAATGGAAGCCGGCGAGCTTTCCGGCGCGAATGAGCCGCGCGACGATCTGCTCGATGTTGACGTTCAGCGCATGATGCCCGAGGTCGACCAGGCAGAAGGCCTTCGGACGGAGCGCCTGCGCGGCCATCAGGCTCGTGCCCCAGTCCGACACGACCGTCGAATAGAAGGCCGGCTCGTAGAGCTTGTGCTCGAGGAACACCCGCCAGTCGTCCGGCAGACGCGCGGTGATCGCTCCCAGCGACTCGAGATACCAGTCGAAGACCCGGTTCAGGTTCGACTGTCCCGGGAAGCTCGAGCCGTCCGCGATCCAGACCGTCAGCGCCTTCGAGCCGAGCTTCTGGCCCATCTCGATACATTCGAGGTTGTGCGCCACCGCCTGGTCGCGCACGGACTTGTCGCTGTAGGCGAGCGACCCGAATTTGTAGGACAGCTTCTGGCCTGGCTCATCCTGGAAGGTGTTGGAGTTGACGGCGTCGAAGCCGACGCCCAGCGACTTCGCCCGCTCGGCGAGCTCCCGGGTGTCGTCGACCTTGTCCCAGGGCAAGTGGGGCGAGCAGGTCGGCGTCGCGCGGGTGAGCTGGTGGATCGTCGCGCAGTCCTCGAGCTTGTCGAAGACGCCGCGCGGCTCGCCCGGACCGGGGAAGCGGGCGAAGCGCGTGCCGCCCGTGCCGACGCCCCATGTCGGAACGGCGACGGCGAAGGCCGCGACCGCGGCCGTTATCGCGTCGATGTCCACGTCGCCGCGCGCGAGGCGGCGGTCGAGCGCCGCATAGTCCTCGTCCTGGGCCGCTGCGAGCCTGGCGTTCTCCTCGCCGATCAGCGCGTCGGGAATGCTATAGGACATGGGGCTCCTCCATATGCATCGTCATTGCTCGCGAAGCGACGGCGTGCCCCGCGATCTTCGGATAACCTCGTCGCTTCGCTCCTCGCAACGACGGCCTTTGCTAGCGCGTAAAACTCACCGCGTTGCCGGCGTCCACGTTGAGAATGTTGCCGGTGCTCTTGGCGGAGAGATCGGAGGCGAAATAATAGACTGCCTCGGCGATGTCCTCCGGATAGACCGAGCGCTTCAAGAGCGAGCGCTGGCGGTACATCTCTTCGAGCTCCGTCTCGGCGACCTTGTTCGACGCGGCGCGCTGCGCCCGCCATTCGCCCTGCCAGATTTTTGAGCCGCGAAGCACGGCATCGGGGTTAACCGTATTGGCGCGAATGCCGAGCGGGGCGCCCTCGAACGCGAGGCAGCGCGCGAGATGAACTTCCGCCGCTTTCGCGGTGCAATAGGCCGAGGCGCCAGGCGAGGCGGCGAGCGCGTTCTTCGAGGCGACGAACACGATGCTGCCGCCGAGCGCCTGATCTTTCATGATTCGGTAGCCCTCACGCGCGGCCAGGAAATAGCCGGTTGCGAGAATGGCCATGTTGCGGTTCCACAGCTCGAGAGAAGTGTCCTCAAACGGGGCGGCGGAGGCGATGCCGGCGTTGGCGACGACGATGTCGACCCCGCCATAGGAAATCACGGCGTCGCGAAACGCGGCCCCGACCGAAGTCTCGTCGGTCACGTCGGCGGTCGCGCCGGCGACTGCGTCCTTGCCGAAGGCCTTGCGGAATTCCTCGACAGTCGTCTCCAGGCTCTCCTCGTCGATGTCCGCGAGGACGACGCAGGCGCCTTCGCCCATCAACCGCGCCGCGGTCGCCCGCCCGATGCCCCCCGCCCCGCCGGTGATGAAGGCGACCCGCCCGGCGAGCGATTTCGGCTTCGGCATGCGCTTGAGCTTGGCCTCCTCGAGCAGCCAGTACTCGATGTCGAACGCCTCCTGCTCGGCGAGCCCGACATAACGGTCGACGCTGGACGCGCCGCGCATCACGTTGATCGCATTGACGTAGAATTCCGCGGCGATCCGCGCCGTCGCCTTGTCCTTGGCGAAGGACAGCATGCCGACGCCCGGGACGAGATAGATGACGGGATTGGGATCCCGCATCGGGGGCGAGCTCGGCCGCTTGCAGCGCTCGTAATAGGCGGCGTAGTCGGCGCGGTAGGCCTCGAGGCTTGCGTCGAGCGAAGCGACGACGTTTTCGAGGTTCGCCGCCGCCGGATCGAAAGGCAGCGTGAGCGGCCGGATCTTCGTGCGCAGAAAATGATCGGGGCAGGACGTGCCGAGCGCCGCGAGCGGCTTCAGGTCGAGCGAATCGACGAACTCGAGCACCTCCGGCGCGTCGGTGAAGTGGCCGATCTTGCGCTCGCCCGCCGAGATGCGCCGGCGGATGGCCGGCATCAGCTTCGCAGCGATCTCGCGACGCCGTTCCGGCGGCAGCGCCTTCACGCTCTCGCCGCCGAAGGCCGCGCCGCGCGCCCGAGCGGCGAGCCAGGCGGAGGCCTTGTTGATCGTGGCGATCGTCGTCTGGTAGCAGGACTTTGAGGTCGGTCCCCAGGTGAACATGCCATGCCCGCCGAGCACGACGCCCTTCAGCTGCGGGCCAGCCTCCGCCATGGCGCCGAGCTTGAGGCCGAGGTCGAAGCCCGGCCGTTGCCAGGGCAAGAAGCCCAGTTCGCCGCCGAAGATCTCGCGGGTGAGCGTTTCCGCGTCTTCGCTCGCGGCGATCGCGATCACGGCGTCGGCGTGCACGTGATCGATATGCGCATGCGGAACGAAGCCGTGCAGCGGCGTGTCGATAGAGGCTGCGCGCGGGTTGAGATTGAAGGTGCAGTGGTCGAACAGCGCGACCATCTCGTCCTCGTGGTCGAGGCCGCGATAGACCTTCTTCAGGCCGAGAAGCCTGTCGAGATAAAGGGTCGCAAAGCCGTCGAGCTTCAACGAACCGAGGTCGCCGCCCGATCCCTTGACCCAGAGCACCTTGACCGGCGCGCCGGTCAGCGGATCGGAGCCCATGACTTTGGCGGAGGTGTTGCCGCCGCCGAAATTGGTGATGCGGAGATCGCTCCCGAGCAAGTTCGACCGATAGAGAAGCAGGCCCGGCTCGTCGAGCCCGGCAGCGCGAGCGTCGTCCCACAGATCGGGCAAAGTCGCAACGGAGCCGGAAAGCTGGCCGCTCATGGGTCGTTCCTCTCAAAATGTCGAGCGATTTTGAGCGAGCATTACAACAAACGATCGCAATCCGTCAATGTTGGTGCCAAACTGTGCAACGTGTTGAGCGAAAATGACCGATCCTGATTGACAAGGCGCCGCGCTCGATGGCACTCTCGGCCTCAATCAGACGCCAGTCGAGGAAACGACAAGGGGCCATGCGCGAGCATCAGCGCGCCGAAATCGTCCGAAACCTGCTCGCCGAGCGGGGCTACCTGTCGATCGCCGACATCATGGCCGCGACCGGCGCGTCAGCGGCGTCGGCCCGGCGGGACGCCCGGCGCTTGGCCGAAGCGGGTTATGCCGAGCGGCTGCACGGCGGCATCCAGGCGGCCAGCGGCGCGTTCTCCCGACCGATGGCGCCGAGGCCGCTCGCGACCCGCTCGTTCGACGCGAGCCGCGCCATCAACATCGAGGCCAAGCGCGCCATCGCCCGCAAGGCGGTCGAAATGTGCGCGGCCGGCGACGTGGTGATCGTCAACGGCGGCACGACGACGTTCCAGATGGCGGAGTTCCTGCGCGGCACCCGGCTCAAGATTCTGACGAACTCCTACCCTCTGGCGGAGTTCCTTATCCACGAAACGCAGAACCGAGTCGCCCTGCCAGGCGGCGAGGTCTATCGCGACCAGCAGCTGATCGTCGCGCCGTTCGACGACGACGCCATCCAGCACTATTCGGCGCGTCTCATGTTCATGAGCGCCGCCTCGATCGGACCGCTGGGCGTGATCGAGGGCGATGCGCTGATCGCCCGCGCCGAGACGAAGCTCCTGAAGCGCGCCGAGAGGCTGGTGGTGCTCGCGGACGCCTCCAAATTCGCGCCACGCGGAAGCCTCGTCGTCTGCCCGCTTTCGCGCGTCGACACGCTCATCACCGACTTGGCGGCGTCGCCTGAAGCTCTCGCCATGCTTCAGGAGGCGGGCGTGAATACGGTCGTCGTCGACCCCGAGGCGGACACGACGGAGGCGGCATGAGCGAGGCTATTCAGATCGCTCCGCTGTTGCAGGCGCGCGATATCGAAAAGTCGTTTCCCGGGGTGCGCGCGCTTTCCGGCGTGTCGTTCGAGGTGAAGGCGGGCGAGGTCCATGCTCTCCTCGGCGAGAACGGCGCGGGTAAGTCGACGCTGATCAAGGTCCTCTCTGGCGTCTATCAGCCGGACGGCGGCGCGATCCTGATCGACGGCCGGGAGGTGCGCTTCGCCACGCCCGAGGACGCCAAGCGCGCCGGGGTGGCGACGATTTATCAGGAGCTCCTGCTCTTTCCCGAGCTCACTGTCGCGGAGAACATCTTTCTCGGCCATGCACCCCTCGCCGGAGGCGGCCGGATCGACTGGCGCGAGATGCGGGCCAAGACCGAGGCGCTGCTCGCCTCGCTCGAGATCAACGACATCGATCCCGACCAGATCGTCGGCGCGCTGTCGGTGGGCCACCGGCAGCGAGTGGAGATCCTGCGCGCGCTGTCGCACGACGCGCGCATCCTCATCATGGACGAGCCGACCGCATCGCTGACCGAGGTTGACGTCACGCGGCTCTTCGACATCGTCCGGCGGCTGAAAGGCCGCGGCGTCGGCGTCGTTTACATCAGCCACCGGCTCGATGAGATCTTCGCGATCGCCGACCGGGTCACGGTGCTGCGCGACGGCGCCTACGTCGGCTGGCGGCCGGTCGCCGACACGACGTCGGCCGAGCTCGTGCAGATGATGGTCGGCCGGCGGATCGACAACCTCTTTCCCAAGACCGTCGTTCCGATCGGCGCGCCGGTGCTGGAAGCTCGCGACATCGTGCGCCGGCCGATGACGAAGAGCGTCAGCCTCTCCGTGCGGGCGGGCGAGATCGTCGGTCTCGCCGGCCTCGTCGGCTCCGGGCGCAGCGAATTCGCCCAGACGATCTTCGGCGTCACCCCAGCCGAATCGGGCGAGATCCGGCTCATGGGCGAGATCGTCAGGATCGACTCGCCCGAGAGCGCCCGCGCCAGGGGAATCGCCTATGTGCCGGAGGACCGCGGCGTGCAGGGCCTCGTCAGGCCGATGAGCGTCTTGCACAATTTCTCGCTCGCCGCGCTCAGCGCCCTTGCCCGCGCGGGCTTCATTGACCGTGCGGCCGAGCGGCGCATGGCGGAGGCGGGCGTGAAGCGTTTTGACGTCAAGACGAGTTCGGTCGACGAGATCGCGGGACGTCTCTCCGGCGGCAATCAGCAGAAGATCGTGCTCGGAAAATGGCTGGCGAACAATCCGAAGCTGCTCATCCTCGACGAGCCAACGCGCGGCATCGACGTCGGCGCCAAGGCCGAGATCCACCGCCTGATGAGCGAGCTCGCTGGAGCGGGGGTCGCGATCCTGATGATCTCGAGCGAATTGCCGGAAGTGCTCGGCATGAGCGACCGGGTGTTGGTCATGCGCGAGGGACGGCTCGTCGGCGAATTCGACCGTGCGCACGCCACCTCCGAGGCGGTCGGCGCGGCGATGATGGGCAGCGAGCCGAAAGTGGAGAAGGCGGCGTGAGCGCGACGGCGTTTGCAGGGGCGGCGAGCGCGCGGACGGGCGGCCTCAGGCGCTTCGCCTCTCAGGAAGCGTTGCTCGCCGTCGCCGTCATCAGCCTCGCCGTGGTCGTCGGCGCCATCAATCCGCGCTTCCTCGCCTACCGCAACGTGGCCGACATCCTGCTCGGCAACGCCTATATCGCCATCGCCGCGATCGGCATGTCGATGGTGATCATTTCCGGCAACATCGATATTTCGGTCGGCTCCCTGATCGGCGTTCTGGCGACGATCAGCGGCTCGCTCGCGGTCGCGGGCGCACCGACCTTCGTCTCGTGGCTCGTGCCGCTGATCCTCGGCGTGGCGGTGATGGCGGCGCAGGGAGCCGTCGTCGCCTATCTGCGCATTCCCTCGATCGTCGTCACGTTGGGAATGCTGTCGATCCTCAAGGGAGGCTTGATCAGCGTCACCGGCGGCAGATGGATCACCGACCTGCCGCAGAGTTTCCATCTCGCCGACCTCAACGTCGTCGGCCTGCCGATGCCGGTCGTGATCATGGTGCTCGCAACTGCGCTCGCCGCGATCTGGATGCGCTATTCGCCCCGCGGCCGGGCGACCTACGCCACCGGCGGCAACGCCGAGGCGGCGCGGCTGTGCGGCGTCGATCCGCAGCGCACCGTCGTCATGGTCTTCGCAATCCACGGCCTGTTCGCCGGCATCGCGACCCTCGTCTACGCGACCCAGTTGCGCGTCATCCAGTCGAACACCCCGGCTGGTCTCGAGCTCACCGTCATCACCGCCTCGGTCGTCGGCGGCGTCAGCATCCTCGGCGGCGTCGGCACCGTGGTCGGCTCGACGCTCGCCGCCATCCTCATCGCCGAGATCACCAGCGCGCTGGTCTTCATCAACGTCTCGCCCTACTGGACCGACGCGTTGCGCGGCGGGCTTATTCTCGCCACCGTCATCGCCGACATCCTGCGCCGTCAGCGGCGCGCCGCGCGGGAGTGGAAGAAATGAGCGTCGCCGCCGAGATCTCCGCCCGCAAGGCGCCATGGTGGCTCAAGCGGCACGAGACGCTGCTTGCGATCATCCTCGTTCTTGCGCTCATCGGCCTCGGCGCCTTCAACGAGCGCTTCCTCACGCCCGACAACCTTCTCAATCAGGGCCGGCTGATGACCGAAATCGGCCTGATCTCCCTGCCGATGACCTTCGTCATCATCACCGGCGGCATCGACCTTTCGGTCGGCGCGATCGTCGGCCTGTGCGCCATCATGCTCGGCTATTCGTGGAAGAATTTCGGCTTTCCGCTGCCGCTCGCGATCGTCTTTTCGCTGTTCGTCGGCGCCCTCGCCGGCTTCGTCAACGGTCTCGTCATCACCCGCGTCAAGGTGCCTCCGCTCATCATGACGATCGCCACGCTCGCCCTCTACCGGGGGCTCGCCGAGGGCGTGAGCCAGGCCCATTCGGTGCGCGGCTACCCCGAATGGTTCTATTTCCTCGGCCAGGGCAGCATCCTCGGCGTGCCGACCCAGCTGCTGATCCTGATCGTCCTGATGGTCGTCTCCGGGGTGGTGCTCGACCGCACGACTTTCGGCCGCACGCTCTACGCCATCGGGGCGAACGAAACGGCGGCGCGCTTCTCGGCCCTCAACGTCGACCGGGCGAAGCTGATCATCTACACGCTCTCCGGCCTCGCCTCCGGTCTCGCCGCCTTCGTCCTCGTCTCCCGCGTCACGACGACCCGCATGGACATGGGGCTGGGCTACGAGCTCGACGTGATCGCCGCGGTGGTGCTCGGCGGCGCCAGCATCTTCGGCGGCTCCGGCACGATCTGGGGCACGGCGATCGGGCTTGCGATGATCCAGCTCCTGAAGAACGGTCTGGCGTTGACGGGGGTGAAAGGCGACGCGACAATCGTCGTCATCGGCGCGGCGCTTATTCTTTCGGTGCTCGTCGCGAGCTCGCTGCAGCGTCGGCGGGACTGAGGAACCAAGGTTAGCCGCGATTCGGGCGGCGAAGCAGGGAAGGAAGCGAATAATGAAAGCGAGATATCTCCCGACGACGGTGGCGGCCTTCGCCCTCACGACATGGGCGACGGGGGCGAGCGCCGCGGGCAAGTGGGACGGGGCCGACGATTTGCCGACCAACCCGCTCGCCTGCGGGGCGGGCGAAGCGGCGGCGCCGGCGGCGGCCAAGCCCTACGACGGCGGCCGGCCGACCAATCCGCCGAACAAGGCGGGCAAGGAGATCACCCTCGTCGACGTGCCGAAGCTGATCGGCATCGGCTATTTCAACGCCACGACCAAGGGCATGCAGGACGCGGCCAAGGAGCTCGGCGACGTCAAGGTGACGACCGACGGACCGACCGAGGCCAAGATCGACGAGCAGATCAAGTTCATCGACAACTACATCACCCGCGGCGTCGATGGCGTCCTGTTCGCCGCCAACGACCCGGTCGCGATCGCTCCGGTGCTCAAGAAGGCGCTGTCGAAAGGCATCCATATCGTCGGCTACGACGCCAACTCGACGCCCGACGCGCGCGAATGGTTCGTCAACCAGGCCGAGTTCAACGGCATCGGCAAGGCGATGATGGACTCGATGGCCAAGGAGATCGGCGAGGACGGCGCCTTCGGCATCGTCACCTCGACCTTCACCACGCCGAACCAGGCGCGCTGGATCGCCGAGATGCAGGCTTACACGGAAAAGTGCCATCCGAAGATGAAATGGCTCGAGACGGTGGAAGCGCAGGAGGACAACAACCTCTCGTTCAACCAGGCGACGACCCTCATCAACAAGTACGGCGACAAGCTCAAGGGCCTGTTCGGCATGACTTCGGTCGCAACCCCGGCCTCAGCCGAAGCGGTCACCAAGGCCGGCTTGTGCGGCAAGGTCGCGGTCGTCGGCCTCGCCACGCCGAACGCAATGAAGCCTTATCTCAAGACGGACTGTGTCAAGTCCGTGGTGCTCTGGAACCCGATCGACCTCGGCTACGCCGCGGTGTATGTGATGCGCGCGACCGTCGACGGCAAGCTGAAGCCGGGCTCGACGTCGGTCGAGGCGGGCAAGCTCGGCAAGCTCAACGTGGTCAACGGCAGTGAAATTTTGCTTGGGCCGCCCTTCATCTACACGAAGGAGAACATCGACAAGTTCAACTTCTAACCCCCTCTCCCCGCTTGCGGGGAGAGGGCCGGGGTGAGGGGCTACGCCGAACGGCGGAGGTCTGGCCTCGCCCCTCATCCGGCGCTTCGCGCCCCCTTCTCCCCGCAAGCGGGGAGAAGGGACTGCCCGAGCAGGCCCTAAATGCAGCGCTACGCCTTCAAGATGTTCCTCAACCCCGGCGAGGCGCACGAATACCGCCGCTGGCACGACGCGATCTGGCAGGAGCTGAAGACGCTGCTGAGCCAATCGGGCGTTAGCAACTATTCGATCTATCTCGACCCCGACACGAACACGCTGTTCGTCTATCTCGAGCGCGCGGAATGCCACGGCATGGACGAGTTGCCGCTGCATCCGGTGATGCAGCGCTGGTGGGCGCACATGAAGGACATCATGGCCCCCAACCCCGACGGCAGCCCCGTCTCCGCGCCGCTGATCGAGATGTTCCATATGGAGTGACGGCCGATATGACGGCGGAGGCGCGAGTTGGAAGTCCCGTCTCTCTGTGGGCTACGCGACTCGCACTTCTGCGAGTCGCGCCTACCCTTCCGCAACAAGCTGAGGAAGGGGTCCCCGCGGAGATTTGAGATGTGTGAATGCCCTTCCCCACCGGAAGAAGGGACGGCGGGGGCGCGTAAGGAGGGCCGCACGTGACCGGCTGCGTCGCCGTCTTCGATGTCGGCAAGACCAACCTCAAGCTCGTCGTGTTCGACGGCGCGGGCGCGGTCGTCGCCGACCGCTCGCACCCCAACGCGTCGCTGTCCCCCGACGCGGCCTGCCCTTATCTGAGGCTCGACACCGAGCGCGCCTGGCGCTTCTTCCTCTCCGCGCTGAAGGAGGTCGCCGCCCGGCATTCCATCGAGGCGATTTCGATTTCGGCGCACGGGGCCTCAGGCGTCCTGGTGACCGACGAGGGCGTCGCGCTGCCGCCGATGGACTACGAGTTCGACGGCTTCGGCGCCGTCGACGCCGCCTATGACGCCGCCCGACCGCCGTTCGAGGAGTGCTTCTCGCCGCGGAGCAAGGGCGGACTCAATCTCGGCCGGCAGATCTTTTATCTCGAGCGCAACTTTCCGGAAAAATTCGCCGCGGCGCGCGCCTTCCTCACCTATGCGCAGTTCTGGTCCTGGCGCTTGAGCGGCGTCATGGCGACGGAAGTCACCTCGCTCGGCGCCCACACCGATCTCTGGCGGCCGAAAGAAGGGCGGCTATCGAGCCTCGTCGAGGAGCGAGGCTGGACGCGGTTCTTCCCGCCGATCCGCCGCGCTTGGGAGACTGTCGGGCGCCTCAGGCCCGAAATCGCCGCTGAAACGGGCCTTATGCCCGAAACGCGCATCGTGTGCGGCGCGCATGATTCGAATGCCTCGCTCGTTCCCTATCTGGCGACGCGCGGCGATCCCTTCACCGTCCTTTCGACCGGAACCTGGGTCATCATCCTGGCGGTCGGCGGCAAGGCCCCGATCGTCGAGAAGGCCGACATGCTCGCCAATGTTGACGTCATCGGGCGTCCGGTGCCGACGGCGCGCCTCATGCTCGGGCGGGAGTTCGCTGCGCTCGCGGGCGAGACGCCGGCCGAGGCGCATGAGGCCGACGTCGCCGCGCTCGTCGCCGCCGGCGTCATGGCCATCCCCGCCTTCACCGACCAGGGCGGACCTTTCGCCGGGCGGAAGGGCTTCATCGAGGGCGAGGCGCCGAAGACGCCCGCCGGGCGGTCGGCGCTCGCGACCCTCTATTGCGCGCTGACGGCCGCCCATATGCTGAGGCTGCTCGAGGCGCCGGGCGACCCCATCGTCGAGGGCGGCTTCAACCGCTCGCCGGCCTTCGCCGGCGTTCTCGCCGCCCTCATGCCTGGCCGAAGCGTGCTCGTCGCGCCGGCCTCCGGCGCGGCGGAAGGTGCGGCGATGCTCGCGCATTGGGACGAGCCGCCCGCCCCGCCGAAGCTGGCGCGGGCGCGGGCGTGGCGCGTTCCTGGGTTGGCGGCGTATCAGGAGCGCTGGGAAAGCGGGCTATGACGCATTCCCCGGCGCGCTCCGCCGCGCTTCGCTGCCCGACTTTTCTCCCCCTTGCGCCGCCTGCCCATGCGCCGCCTCGATCGCGCCGAGCACCGCATGCGGGTCGGACGGCTCCGCAAGCGCTTCGGCGGCCTCGTCGCGCGCGTCGCTCTGGTGCGGATCGTTGCGCCGGAATGCCTCGAGGAGCGCGATGATTTTGGCCGTCTTCTGCTCGGACAGGATGGCGATCTCGAGCGTCAGCTGGTCGCGCCGGTCGGCGAGCTCGTCCTCGTGGCGCTGCGCGACGAGGATCATCGCCGCGAGGAACAGGTCGAGGGTGGAGGCGACCGCCGCCAAAATGTGAAACGGGAACGGATCAGGCGCCGGCTGACCAAACGCCGGCAACCCCAGATTGATGACGAGCCACGCCGCGAGCGCGACGGCGATGACGGCCAGCGTGCGGGGCCGGCTGACGGCGGCGGTCGCCGCCGACACGAACCGTTGCAGCGCGCCGGCCTCGCGGTAATGCGCAGCGTGCAGCTCGGCGATCGCCGCAACCGTCTCCTCGACATGCGGCGGCGCTACCGGGCCTCTGACGCCATGGGGACCTCCCTGCTGGGGCGGAACGCCGCGGCGGCGACGCGCGTTCCAGATGGGAGGCGCAGGGGGCATCATACCGGGAAAAATGTCAGGCGGGCACTGTGCGCCGGCGCGGCTCCTCGTTGAGCTGGAGGGCCGCTGCATATTGGCCGCTCGTCAAGAGGCTCTTGAAGCTTGCCGACCCCAAACCTCCTCGGCCAGCCCGCCGCTAAACCGAACTTCCCCTCTCGCAATGGCCCCTTGACTGGGCGGGGCAAAGCCCGGAGTTTTGCGTCAATTGTGTACCCATGTAATAGAGTGCAAATCTCAGCCAAGATATGCCATTATTCAGGCCATGTCGAAACCGTCCCGAACCGCAACTCGCCGCCGCGATCCTGCTGCGGGAAGCCTATCGCGAGGATGGCAAGGTCAAGAAGCGCACCCTGGCGAATCTGACCAATTGGCCAAGGGAGCTCGTCGAAGGCTTCCGCGCCCTTTTGAAGGACGGCAAGGTCGTCGCCGCTGAGCGGGAGGCGGTGTCGATCCGCGGCTCGCTGCCGCACGGACATGTCGCGGCGGCGCTGGGAGCCTTGCGGGTGACTGGCCTCGACCGCGTCCTCGGACCGGCCGGCGATCGCCGCCGCGACCTCGTCATCGCGATGATCGTGAGCAGGCTGATCGCGCCGGCCTCCAAACTGGCGACCGCGCGCGGGCTCGATCCGGCGACCGCCGCCTCCAGCCTCGGCGAGGTGCTGGACTTGGGGGCCGTCGACGAAGACCAGCTCTATGACGCCTTGGATTGGCTTTTGGAGCGGCAGCCGGCGATCGAGAAGACGCTGGCCAGGAAGCACCTCGCCGACGGCGTGCTGGTCCTCTACGACGTCACCTCGAGCTACCTCGAGGGGCGCTGCTGTCCCTTGGCCAAGCTCGGCTACAACCGCGACGGCAAGAAGGGCAAGCTGCAGATCGTCTATGGCCTCTTGTGCGCCGCCGACGGCTGCCCGGTGGCGGTCGAAGTGTTCGACGGCGACACCGGCGATCCCAAGACGCTCTCCGCCCAGATCGCCAAGGTCAAGGAACGCTTCGGCTTGACGCGCGTGTCGCTGGTCGGCGACCGCGGCATGATCACCCAGGCCCGCCTCGATGAAGAGATCAAGCCGGCCGGGCTCGACTGGATCTCCGCCCTGCGCGCGCCGGCGATCCGGGCGCTTCTCGACGCCGGGGCGTTCCAGCTCGACCTGTTCGACGAGCGGGACATGGCCTCGATCACCGCGCCGGATTATCCGGGCGAACGGCTGATGGTCTGCCGCAATCCGGAACTGGCGCGCCTGCGGACCAAGAAGCGCGAGGATCTGCTGAAGGCCACCGAACGCGACCTCGCCCCGATCCGCGAGGCGGTCCGCCGCGCTCGCAATCCGCTGCGCGGCGCGACGGCAATCGCGCTCAAGGTCGCCGCCGCGCTCAACAAACACAAGATGGCCAAGCACTTCGAGACGACCATCGAGGAGGACCGCTTCGACTTCCGCCGCAAGGAAAAGGCCATCGCCGAGGAAGCCGCTCTCGACGGCATCTATGTCGTGCGCACCAACCTTCCGGCGGCCGCCCTCGACGACGCCGGCGCCGTCGCCGCTTACAAGAGCCTCGGCGGGGCTTCCGCTCCCTCAAGACCGTGGACCTGGAAGTCCGTCCCATCTTCCACTGGGCCTCACCGAGGGTGAAGGCCCATGTCCTGCTCTGCATGCTCGCCTACTACGTCGAGCACCACATGCGCGCGAGGCTCGCGCCGCTCCTCTACGACGATGACGACCGCGAAGCGGCGGCCAGGCTGCGCACCAGCGTCGTCGCCAAGGCGCAGCGTTCGCCCGCCGCCATTCGCAAAGAAGCCACCGACCTCACTGAGGACGGCCTGCCGGTACACAGCTTCCAGAGCCTGCTCGCCAACCTCGCCACATACTCCCGCATCCAAGTGGCGACCGCACTCAACGAGAATTACGTCTTCACCGTCTATTCTCGCGCCGAACTCCGACGCAGGCGCGCGCGTTCGAACTTCTAGGCGCCAAGCCCGACCGTACCCAGTAGGCCATCCTTCGCTTGACCAGGGCGCAAGCGAACTCAATGGCTTACATTGGTCGGAAAAGGGAAGTTCGGGCTAAAACTCCATCACGCTTCAGGGTGAGTAGCGCTAGCGCCTCTTCCGGTCGAATCGGCCCGCTGTCGTAGTACAAGGCCAGAAAGGTCGTTAGCTCGGCGTCGGTGTCGACGGCCCAGCGGGTTTCGTCCGGCAAATCGACGAAACCGTTCTCGATCGTCGCCGCTTGCATACCACGGAACAGCCGACAGGACTTCGCCCAGCCCATGCGTCAAGCGAGCAGCGAGCCCTGGTCGGCGAGCTTGCGCACATGCAGGTCTGCGTCGCCGTAGGCCGCGTCTATCATCGTCAGGCGCTTGAACAGATGGCCGACCTTGTATTCGTGGGTCATCGCGATGCCGCCGTGCAGCTGCACCGCCTGCTGGCCGATGAACCTGGCCGAGCGGCCGATCTGGACCTTCGCCGCCGACACCGCCTTGGCGCGCTCGCCGGCGTCCTCCTCGGTCACGCTCATCGCCGCCAGATACATCATGCTGCGGGCCTGCTCGAGCGCCACGACCATGTCGGAGGAGCGGTGCTGGAGGGCCTGGAAGGAGCCGATGGGCGCGCCGAACTGCTTGCGCGTCTTCATGTACACGACCGTCATGGCGAGAGCTTCGCCCATCGCCCCGACCGCCTCGGCCAAAAGCGCGGCGATCGCTTCGCCGACCGACCGTTCGATGACCGGTAGCGCGTCGCCGGGATGGCCGAGAACGTCCTCAGTCTCGACGCGCACGTCGGCGAGGCCCACCTCCGCCGCGCGCCGGCCGTCCTGCGTCAGGTAGCCGCGCCGCGTCACGCCCGGCGCGTTCGCGTCGACGAGAAAGAGGCCGACGCCCTCGCGGTCGCGCCGCCCGCCTGAAACTCGAGCGGAGACGATGAGCTTGTCGGCGCTGTCACCATGCTCGACCAGGCCCTTCTCGCCGTTCAGAACGAAAGCTGCGCCGTCTCTGCGGGCGCTCGCGCCCACGTCGAAGAGATCGAAGCCGGACTGCTTCTCCGCATGGGCGAAGCTCAGGCGAAGGTCGCCGGAAGCGATTTGCCCGATCAGCTCGGCGCGCTTCGCGTTGTCGGCGGCGTGCTTGATCAGCCCGCCGCACAGCACGACAGTTTGCAGATAGGGCTCGAGCGCCAGCGCCTTGCCGAACTCTTCCATCACGATCATCGTCTCGACCGCGCCGCCGCCGTAGCCGCCGTCCTCCTCGGCGAAGGGCGCCCCGAGGAGGCCCATGTTGGCGTATTCGCGCCACAGCGCGTCGCTGAAGCCATGCGGGCTCCCCTGATAGGCCTTGCGGGCCTCGAAGCCGTAGCGGTCCTTCATCAGCCGCGCGACATTGTCGCCGAGGAGCTGCTGCTCGGCCGACAGTTCGAAATCCATGATTCAGAGCCCCAGAATGGCTTTGGCGATGATGCCGCGCTGAATTTCGTTCGACCCGCCGTAGATCGAGACCTTCCGATAATTGAAATAGGCCGGCGCGATCGGGCCTGCCCAATCGAATCCGACCGGGGGCTCGTTTGTCCGTCGCTCGGGGTCCTCGTAAGGCAGTGCGTAAGGGCCGACCACCTCCATCAGGAGCTCCGTCGTCGCCTGCTGGATCTCTGAGCCCTTGATCTTGAGCACCGACGAGGCGGGATCGGGCTTGCCGTCGTTGCGGCGGCTCGAGACGAACCGCATCTGGGTCATCTCCAGCGCCCTCAGCTCGACTTCGACCGCGGCGAGCTTGGCGCGGAAGAACGGGTCGTCAATCTTCGGACCCGAGCCGTAAACGGACAGGGCGGCAAGCTGGCGCACCCGGTCAAGCCGGGCCTTGGAGACGCCGACCCGCGCGATCCCGTTGCGCTCGTTGGCGAGCAGGAATTTTGCGTAGTCCCAGCCCTTGTTCTTCTCTCCGACGAGGGCGTCGAGCGGGGCGCGAACGTCGTCGAGGAACACCTCGTTGACCTCATGGCCGCCGTCGATGGTCTGGATGGGGCGGACCGTGACGCCCGGCGACTTCATGTCGACGAGAAAGAAGGAGATGCCCTGCTGCTTCCTCGCCTGCGGGTCGGTGCGGGCGAGAATGAAGATCCAGTCGGCGTACTGGGCCATGGTGGTCCAGGTCTTCTGGCCCGAGATCACCCAAGAACCGCCGTCGCGCCGCGCGCCGGTGCGCAGGCTGGCGAGGTCAGAACCCGCGCCGGGCTCGGAAAAGCCCTGGCACCACCAGTCGCTGAGGTCGACGATGCGCGGCAGGAATCGCTCCTTCTGCGCCTGCGAGCCGAACGTGTAGATCACAGGCCCGACCATATTGACGCCGAAGGCGATCGCCTCGGGGGCGTTGCCGCGCTGGGTCTCGTCGAGAAAGATCGCCTGCTTGACCGGGCTCCAGCCCGTGCCGCCCCATTCCTTGGGCCAATGGGGAACCGACCAGCCCTTGTCGGCCAGGATTCGGGTCCAGCGCACGTAATCGTCCTTCGAAAGATGCCGGCCGGCGACGCTCTTTTCCCGAATCGAGGTGGGCAGGTTATCGCGCACGAAGGCGCGCACCTCGGCGCGGAACGCCAGTTCGTCCGCCGTCAAACGCAGATCCATCGGTCGCCTCCCCTATGGCTCTCAGGCCGGAAAACTCAGTCGCCTTACCGAATTGGCGTCCCAATAGGGGCTTTGCGACGGCGGCGTCAACATGCGGTGGCGCTGGCGCGGCGGGAGGTGACAGGAGGGGCTGACCCCACCACTACTCGACGAGCTCGAACTCTCTTCGACTTCGACTACTCCGCCGGCGCCGTATAGCGCCGTTCGACCGCTTCGCGCACGCGCTTGCGACTCTCCGAAGGCTCGGCGTCGCCGTCCTCGACGCCGCGCACCTCGTCCGCCAGCTCCTCGTCCTTGATCGCGTCCCTGATCCAGCGGGAGACGTCGCGGCCCTTGAGGTGATGCAGCCAGGTCTCGTCGTCCACCCCATCGGCGATCTGCAGGAAGATCATCAGATTCTGAGCGCGCAGCTTCAGGGCGTTCCTGGGCCCGCGGAAATAGAAGCTTCTGTCCTCGCCGAGCTCGCCCTCCGCGTATTTCCGCTTGTGGCGTTCCGACTTCTCCATCGGCGGATGCAGCGTGACGATCTCGGGCCGCTGGTCGCTTTGCCTGCGCCAAAAGAGCGCCTGGCCGCGCGGGATGGCCTTGGATGGCATCGGCAGCGCCTCTGCGCCGATCGCCCGGCAGAAGGCCGCGATCGTTTCGGCAGGCTTCGTCCCGACCGCGAACACGTCGCCGACTCGCTCGAGGGCGGCTCGCGCGATCGCTTCGGGATCGACGGTCACGAAGATGGTCGCAGGGAGCGTCGGGGGAAGCGCGGTCACGCTGGGGTCCCGCTCGGCGGGCAGCACATGATGGGCCTCGTCCACCAGGATCCAGTGCGGCCGCCCCACCCGGGCGCGCAGCTCCACGATCGCAGAAAGGAAGCGGGCGAAGAGGGCAGGCCGGTCGCCAGTGGAAACCGCCAGCATGTTGACAACGACGCTGTCATCGGGGCGGTCCAGCACTTTCAGGATTTCCGAGAGGTGGGCCGGCGCTTTCGCATCCCCCAGGACGACGGCCGAACGGAACTCCGCATAATCCCCTTCAGGGTCGAATACGCAGACCTGGAAGCCGTAACCGACGAAGCGCTCGAGTAACGCCATAGCGACAGTGGATTTGCCGCCGCTCGACAGCCCGGCGACGAGGGCGCCGCCTCCTTGCGGGTCGAGTGCAAGGGCTCGCCCATCGAGCCGGCGCCCGACCTCGACGGCGTTACGATTTCGGGCCGAGACGAGCGCCTCCACGTCGCGCTCGATGACGGCGCGGATGAGCTCCGCCACCCCGGCGCCGCGAGCCTCCCGGGTCACGAGGTCCGCCTGCTCCTTGATCGACGGCAGAGCGTTGGCGACGGCGACCGAATAGCCGCTCGCCCGCATGAACGCGTAGTCGTTTTCGGCGTCGCCGACGGCGACGACATTATGGGCCGACAGGCCGAGGTCGACGAGCGCCGCCTCGAGCCCGCTCGCCTTGTTCACGCCTGCGGGAAGGACCATGACGGCGCCCTTGTTGAACACGATCTGCAGCTCGAGGCCGAGCTCCCGGATCGCTTCGAGCACGGCGGTTTCATTCGGCTCCCAGGTCGCCACGATCGATCGCCCAACCGACAGCGGATGGACCCCCTTCTTCCTCAGCGCGTCGACGAAGGCCTTCGGAGGCTCGGGCGCCAGAGAACGGACGTCCTTCCTGCCGGGATTGAAGAGGAGCGCGCCGTTTTCCGCAACGATGCGGTCGAACAAGTCGAGGCGAAAGAAACAGCGCGCAAGATCCGGCAATTCGCGACCGGTGACGAGGATAAGCTTGCGGCCGGACCGCCTGAAGGCGTCGAGCGCCTGAAGGGTGGGTCCCTCGACGACGCCGTCATGAGCCAGCGTGCCGTCGTAATCGGTGGCGAGGCAAACGATAAACATTGGAGCTCCCGCCGCTCAACGCGTCGCCGGCGAACAGTGTTCCCACACCGGCGGCCCATGAGATATGGGTGATTCATCGCGTCGCCGCCCCTCGTGCCGATAGAAGAAGCGGCGCGGAGCAGCGGCGATGCGACAAAAGCGATGGTCTCGCGGATCGGACTTTCCTCAATTCGAGCGGTAGGCCGCGCGCCACGAGTGTCCGCCGTTCGGCAGCACTTGAACGGGCGCAATTGCGCCACCATTCCGGACAACCGAACAATGGCGCTTTCGCGATCGCCGAGACCCCAATTGCCCAATGGCGTTGAGCGGTCGGCGCGCCGCGCTAGCCAATCCTCCGGCTTTGCAGCGCCATGGCCTTGTGCAAAGATGTCCCGGGCTCCGGAAAATCGAACAGGACGAGCTTGATCGAATACGCGATGTTCTTCGGAATCGGGTTTCTCGTGGCGCTCTTTGCAGCAGTCGCCGCGACGCCGATTTTCTCTCGCCGAGCCATGCGGCTCGCCTTGGCGCGAGTCAGTATGCAGACGCCGACGACGGATAAGCTCGCCGCGGGAGAGGCGGATTCCTTGCTCGCCATGCACGCTGTGGAGCTGGTGCGGCTCGAGCAGCGATTGGACGCCGCCCAGAACGACGCAATGGATCTTCGCGTGAAAGTCGGCCGTCAGTCGGTTCAGATTACCGCCCTGAGGTCTGACGTCGCTGAGCGCGAGGGCGTCATCTTTGAAATGCGCTCAGAATTGGATAAACGCGCCGCTGAATGTCGCAATCTCGAAAGCGCGATGGCGGCCAGCCAGATCGCCCTGCAGGACGCGTTCGCCCAGCGAGACCGAGCCGAAAGCAACGAGACTGTCGGTCGTCTTGGCGAACTCGAGGCTGAGGCGAGTCGGGACCGCGCAAGAATCGCGATTTTGGTCGCCCAGGTGGAGAACTTGGGGGAGCTGTTGCGATATGCGGAGGCGGCCAAAGAGAATGCGGCGAAGTCCGTCGCGGAACTCACGAGTTCCCTTGCTGACGAGCGAAGCCGGACCGCGGAGCTCGAAAAGCAGCTGCGCATGGCCACGGGCGAAGGGCAGGCGTTGACGAAGAGCTTGGAGCGAGCGGAGGCTCGGCTGGAGGAAGGCCGAAGGCGGCTTGCGGAGCTGGAATCTCGTATTCAGCAAAGCGAGCGAGCTCGCGAGGAACTGCTTGTCGAGAGCAGCCGACAGCTCGCTGCCATCGCTGATCGCGATTCGGTCCTGCGGGCGGCGGAGGCCAAGGCAGACGAGCTAGAGGCTCGCTTGCCGGTCGCCGGCGAAGACGCCCGCCCGAGCGAAAGCTCCGAGGCCCTGCGGTCTCATAAGACGGCGCCCGTCGAAGCGGCCTCGACGGCCTCACTCCGAGCGGCGCGCACGAACGAGGAATCCCTCATCCGGGAAAACGAAATTCTTCGCACGAGAATCTCGGCGCTCGTCAGTGCGCACGATCAGGCGGATGACGTTGCGCTGCGGACGTCCATCGAACATCTCGGGCGCGAGGTCAGCCGCCTATATGCCGGGCAGAAACAGAGCGATCAAGACGCAGGCGCTTCTAGGGAGCGGATGCCTTCCGGGCGGCACGACGCGACCGCCATTGCCAGACCGGCAAACCCCGAAACCCACGGACCAGTCGATGCTCCGCGTCGACGAGCGGCAGCTTCACGTACGTTTGACCGTTGACGCCTTGTTCCCTTGCGTCGCGTCGTTAACTTGATAGGCGATCTCCTGCAGCGAAGAACTCTGCGGCGATTTAGGGGACATCATGCCCGAGCCTACTGAGTCGGCAGTAGAAGCGAAAGAGAAGGACCGCAAGGTCGCTCTCATCATCGCCGTTCTGGCGTTGCTGCTGGCGCTGTCGGAGGCTGGCGCCAAGGCGGCGCAGCACCTTTCTACCGAGAAGAACATCGAAGCATCCGATCTCTTCAATTTCTACGAGGCCAAAAAAATTCGATCGACTATCGTCGAAACCGCATCTAAGATCCTCCAGGCCCAGAAGGCGGCCATCGCTGACGCCGGCGCGCAGGACGCCTTCGAAAAGCAGATCGGCGATTTCAAGACAATCGTAGCGCGGTTTGAAAAGGATACACAGAAGCCTGAAGACAGCCTGGACGCGATCGAGGAACGAGCGAAGGCGGCAGTCGAAGCTCGCGAGCTCGCCAACCGCAAACTCGACCACTATGAAATAAGCAGCGGCCTCTCACAAATCGCGATCGTGTTGGCTTCGGCCGCGATCATCACTGGGATCAGCGCCCTCGTTTGGCTCAGCGTCAGCCTGGGAGTCGTTGCCGCAATCTTCTTTGCATTAGGCTTTCTGGCGCCGGGGGTGCTGACCATTCTCGGTTAGACGGTGGGCGAGGGCTCCTCTATTTTCGAAGCGCGCGCATCGGCAAATCGCTGGCTTTGTTTGCGATGCCTGCCGAAGCGGGGAACGAGGACGAACGGATCGGGTTATTTTCCACGAACCCCTTCTGTCCCCGGCGCACGAGAGAATCTTCGCGCAGCGCCGCGATCACCATCATCGCCGCATTCCGATTGAGCGCGTTATTCAGACGGGCCAGAGCGCGTATCCGCTGATAGTTCGCGCCCGCCATCAAGTCGTTCGAGATGAGCACGCGCACGAGGATTTCATTGGGCGCGCCCAAAGCTGTGAGGGCGACAGCGAGCGGTTCGCCCGTCGCGTCGTGAACGATCGCCCGGGCGAATTCCTGGCTGCAATCGAGGGCCTCCGCAAGGAGGGAGACAAATCGCTCCGGCTGGCGGGCGACCGCAGCCAGTTCGAGATCATCAAGCGACGTCGAGCGCATCGGAGGCGAAGAACCGGACGAACGACCCAGTTGTGAGCGTTGGACGGCAAGAAGGATCTCGATCCGTCGGTTTGGCTGTGCGCACAGAAAGAGCGCTGCGTGCTCCGGCCCGATCCGACCGCGTTCCAGCAAGGCGTCGGCCAGTCGCCGGTCCCCCTCCTGTTCGGCGAGCCTGCGAGCCCGTCTGAGCAGATCGAACAGCGACGGGCCTTCCAGGCGCGCCGACTCGTTGCTCGCCAATGCGACTAGGACAAGGACGTCATCGTTGGACGCGAGAGCTTTCACGATGTGCGGATCGAGATTTTTACGCTTGGCGACCGCAATAGCTCCTCGACCGCCGCTTGCGATCGCCCGCTCGAGTTCGCCATTGCTGCAGGCGACAGCATGCTCCAGCACGTAGTCCGCGGCATCGGGGTCGAGGAATCTCAGCGCCGCCAACAGACGGGCGGGAGCACGAGCGCAAGGGCCGAGTTTACGGGCGATTTCTAGCCGAGTTGCTGGATCGGCCGCAGCCAGCTTCGCCGCCGTCGCTTCGACGAACCTCGCGATCATATCAGAATCGCTCGGTTCCATCGCGACGAAATAATCGATTGCTATCCTGAGCCAGATTCGACGGTCATTGGGCCGCTCGCTGGACGCCAAAGAGGTGAGGAACGGAAAATCGGCAAGGAGGAGATCGCGCACGAACTGGCTCGACGGTCAACGCGTGAAGGCTAGAACGATCCCGTTGACGGAGGATTAACCTTCGCGACGCGGAGACGTGTTGCGGGCTTCCGGTCGCCGCCTTGAATTGCGCGTCGGGGCCGCGGCCATAAATCCTGGCAGGAGCAAGCGGAAAATAAATTTAACCTATCGGATGCGGCGTACAACAATATACGCCTGTCGGGCCGCCGAGATTTGACATGCCGGTCCTGCCCGCCTAAGACCCAGGCTTTCGCTAGGTTTTCACCTCGTCGATCAAGCCGACTGTTCTTGTTGAGGCCAGCGGTCCCGTCCGGCAGCGCGCCGCGCCCCCGGGCGCGGTTGTCTTTGGCTAGGGGCGAGCGCAAACGGTGGATTGGGTCGAGCGGCGTCCCGGCCCTATCTATTCGCCGTTCCCTATTCGCCGCTCGCCGAAAAGGAATGCTTCATGTTCGAGAGCCTTTCCGAAAAGCTTTCCGGTATATTGGACAAGCTGACCGGCCGCGGCGCCCTCTCCGAGGAGGACGTCAACGCAGCGATGCGCGAGGTGCGCAGGGCGCTGCTCGAGGCGGACGTCGCTCTCGAGGTCGTGCGCTCGTTCGTCGACCGGACCCGCACCAAGGCGGTCGGCGCCTCCGTCATCAAGTCGGTCAAGCCGGGCCAAATGGTGGTCAAGATCGTGCACGACTCGCTCATCGAGACGCTCGGCGGCGAGTCTTATGCGATCGACCTCAACGCTCCGCCGCCGGTCTCGATCATGCTGGTCGGCCTGCAGGGCGCGGGCAAGACAACGACCGCCGCCAAGATCGCCAAGCGACTCGCCGAGCGCGACAGACGCAAGGTGCTGATGGCCTCGCTGGACGTGAAGCGTCCGGCGGCGCAGGAGCAGCTCGCGGTGCTCGGCGAGCGGGTCGGCGTCGACACGCTGCCGATCATTCCGGGAGAGGGCCCGGTCGCCATCGCCAAGCGGGCGGAACAGGCTGCACGCCTGCAGGGCTACGACGTGGTGCTGCTCGACACCGCGGGTCGCACCCATATCGATGAGCCGTTGATGCAGGAGATGGCGGACATCCGCGACGCCGGCCGACCGCATGAGGTCCTGCTGGTGGCCGATGCGCTGACTGGCCAGGACGCGGTCAATCTGGCCAAGAGCTTCAACGAGCGGGTCGGCCTCACCGGCATCGTCCTCACCCGCATGGATGGCGACGGACGCGGCGGCGCGGCGCTCTCGATGCGCGCGGTCACTGGCAAGCCGATCAAGCTCCTCGGCGTCGGCGAAAAAATGGACGCGATCGAGGACTTCCATCCCGCACGCCTCGCCGACCGAATCCTGGGCATGGGCGATATCGTCAGCCTGGTCGAGAAGGCGGCGCAGACCATCGACGCGGCGCAGGCCGTCAAGATGGCCGAGAAGCTGCGCAAGGGGGTGTTCGACCTGAACGATCTGTCCGAGCAGCTCGCCCAGATCGAGAAGCTGGGCGGCATGGGCGGCATCATGGGCATGCTGCCCGGCGTCGCCAAGATCAAGGACCAGCTCGCCTCCGCCAATCTCGACGACAAGTTCGTCAAGCGCCAGCGGGCGATCATCTCCTCGATGACCCCGAAGGAGCGGCGCAACCCCGACATTCTCAAGGCCTCGCGCAAGAAGCGCATCGCGGCCGGCGCGGGCGTCAACGTCGAGCAGGTCAACCGGCTCTTGAAGCAGCACCGGCAGATGGCCGACATGATGAAGGCGATGGGCGGCGCCGGCGGCAAGCGCGGCGGCATGATGGGCAAGCTCGGCCAGATGATGGGCCTCGGCGGCGGGATGCCGATGCCGACGCCGGAGCAGATCGAGGCGATGCAAAAGCAGATGGGCGGACCGCCCGGCCTGCCCCCGGGAGCGCCAGGGATTCCTGCGGCTCCGCCGCCCGGCGCTTTCAACCTGCCGCCGCAATTCCCCGGCCTCGGCTCCGGCAAGCTGCCGGGCCTCGGCGGCGGCTTCAACCCGTTCGGGGGAAAGAAGAAGTGATACCCGTCCTCGAGACGGAGCGGCTGACGCTGCGCGGGTGGCAGGAAGACGATTTCGAGCCCTTCGCCGCGGTCTGCGCGGATCCTCGGGACGCGCGCTTCATTGGCGGCGTCCATACGCGCGACGACGCGTGGCGCCGCATGGCTTGCTATCTGGGCCACTGGCTCCTTCGGGGTTATGGGTACTGGGTTCTGGAAGACAAGAACACGGCTGCCTTCGCTGGCTGGGCAGGTTTGTGGTCGCCCGAGGGCTTCCCGGGCCGCGAAGTGGCGTGGACGATCATGCCGGCGATGCGCGGGCGTGGGCTCGCGCAGGAAGCTGGACGGCGCATCCGCGCCTTTGCCTACGAAACGCTCGGATGGGATAGCGCCATCAGTCTGATCCATCGCGACAACGCAGCGTCGATCCGTGTCGCTGAAAAGCTTGGCGCGACCTTCGAACGCGCCCTTCCGTTCCGCGGAGAGCATTGCGCGATTTATCGCCATCCCCCCGCGCGAAACTCTGGCTCAATCATGTCACGCAGCATTGAAAGGAAAGTCTGAATGTCCCTGAAAATCCGCCTGTCGCGCGGGGGCGCGAAGAAGCGCCCGTTCTACCGCATCGTCGTCGCCGACGCGCGCATGCCGCGCGACGGCCGCTTCGTCGAGAAGATCGGCACGTTCGATCCGCTCAAGGCCAAAGACGACGCGACTCGTCTGGTGCTCGATCAGGAAAAGGCGAAGGCCTGGCTCGCCAAGGGCGCGCAGCCGACCGACCGCGTTCTGCGCCTGCTCGACAGCCTCGGCCTCGCCAAGCGCGAGGCCCGCGTGAACCCGGAGAAGGCCAAGCCCAGGAAGAAGGCGCAGGAGCGCGCCGCCGCGGCCGAAGCCGCGGCCGCCAAGGCTGCCGCCTAACCGGGCTTTCCCTTGCGTGAGGCGGACCGACTGGTCCTCGTCGGCGCGTTCGGCGCGCCACAGGGCGTGCGCGGCGAGATCCGGGTCAGATCCTTCACCGGCGAAGCCGAGGCGATCGGAGCCTATGGGGCGCTGACCGACGCCACGCGTTCGCGCGCCTTCGCCTTCGAGCGCCGGCGGCCGCTGAAAGACGACCTGCTCGTCGTCAAGGTGAAGGGGGTGGACACGCGCGAGGCCGCCGCGGCGCTGACCGGCGTCGAGATCTTCGCCCGGCGGGACCGGCTGCCGCCGCCCAAGGCCGACGAATTCTACTGCGACGACCTCGTCGGCCTCGAGGCGGTCACGCGAGTTGGCGAGCGGCTCGGCCGGGTCGCATCGCTGATGAACTACGGCGCAGGCGACATCCTCGAAATCGCATCCGAGGGCGGCGGCGAGGCGCTTCTCCTCCCCTTCACCAAGGCGGTCGCCCCGGTCGTCGACTTCGAGGCTGGGCGGATCGTAATCGAGGCGCCGCGCGAGGTCGAGGGCGAAGCGGACGCGCCATAAATTCGCTCGACGCCCCGGCTAAGCGCGCCGTAGGTTTGGAAAAGGCTTGGGAGGCAATTCGTGACTCATATCCCTGTCGACGCGCCGGTCGAGGCCGCGCCGCATGCGCCGGAGCGACGCGACTTTCTCTTTCTCGTCACGGGCTCGGTCGCGGCGGTCGGGACGGCGCTAACGCTATGGCCGTTCGTCGATCAGATGAATCCGGACGCGGCGACGATCGCGGCGGCGGGGCCGGTCGACATCGACGTCAGCCAGATCCAGCCTGGTCAGCGGATCGTGACCCTCTGGGCCGCGCGGCCGGTGTTCATCGTCCGCCGCACGCCGGAGTCGCTCAAGGAACTGCAGGACGCGAAGCTTCTGTCGCAGCTTCGCGACCCCGATTCCGACAATTGGCAGCAACCGGAATACGCCAAGAACTGGCACCGCTCGATCAAGCCGGAAATCCTCGTGCTGGTCGGTATCTGCACCCACCTCGGCTGCGTGCCTTTGTTCGACCCGAAACCCGACCCGACCAATCCGGCGCCGAACTGGCCGGGCGGTTTCTTCTGCCCCTGCCACGGCTCGAAATACGATCTCGCGGGACGCGTTTTCCAGGGCGTCCCTGCGCCCTTCAACCTGCCGGTGCCGCCCAATTTCTTCCCTGACGAGAAGACGCTCAGGATCGGCCAGAACCCGCCGGGACAGAATTACGACTTCAATTCGATTCTGCAGGTGTGAGGCCCGCCGCGCTCCGGTCGATCCTTCAACACGGATGATTTCTTGACCGCTAAGTTGCCAACAGGATCGATCTGACCGCGTCTCCCGGTCATTCCATGTTCCGCGCGACGATTCTCACCTTGTTCCCGTCCATGTTTCCGGGGCCGCTCGGCCAGTCGCTGGCGGGCGAGGCGCTGGCGCGGGGCGTGTGGTCGCTCGAGGCGCGCGATATCCGCGATCACGGGCTCGGCCGTCATCGGGCGGTCGACGATACGCCGGCGGGCGGCGGACCCGGCATGGTGATGCGCGCAGACGTCGTCGCAGCGAGCCTCGATGCGGCGGCGACGCCGGACGATCCAAGGCCGCGCCTGACCATGAGCCCGCGCGGAAAACCGTTCCGCCAGGCCGAGGCGCGGGCATGGGCGGCCGGGCCGGGGCTCGTGATCTTCTGCCCGCGCTTCGAGGGGGTCGACGAGCGGGTCTTCGAGGCGCGCGGGCTGATCGAGGTCTCGATCGGCGACTATGTGCTTTCGGGCGGCGAGATCGCCGCGCTCGCGGTCCTCGACGCCTGCGTCAGGCTCATCCCCGGCGTCATGGGCAAGGAGACCTCGGGCGAGGACGAAAGCTTCGAAAAGGGCCTGCTCGAATATCCCCATTACACACGCCCGCGCGAATGGGAGGCCAGAACGATCCCCGAGGTGCTGCTCACGGGCGACCACGCAAAAATCGCCGACTGGCGGAGGGCGGAGGCTGAGCGGGTCACGCGGGAGAGGCGCCCGGATCTGAAGCCGCCGTCGCGGTGGAGCGTCGACTAATATACCGTCTATTAGTGTTTTACACGACAATGCGTGTGGCGCTAAACCGGACCAACGGTAGAATCGCGTAGGACGCGCTCACCGCGTCGGCACCGGATGCTCGCCGCGGTAATCGTAGAAGCCTCGCTGGGTTTTGCGGCCGAGCCAGCCGGCCTCGACATATTTCACCAGCAACGGGCAGGGGCGGTATTTCGTATCCGCCAAGCCCTCGTGCAACACCTGCATCACGGAGAGACAGGTGTCGAGGCCGATGAAGTCCGCGAGCTGCAGGGGGCCCATCGGGTGGTTGGCGCCAAGCCGCATGGCGGTGTCGATCGCCTCCACCGTGCCGACGCCCTCATAGAGCGTATATACCGCCTCGTTGATCATCGGTAGGAGGATGCGGTTTACGATGAAGGCGGGGAAGTCCTCCGACATCGTCGCCGTCTTGCCGAGACGGGAGACGAATGCTTTCGCCGCCTCGAAAGTCTCGTCCTTGGTCGCGATGCCGCGGATGAGCTCGACGAGTTGCATGCGCGGCACTGGATTCATGAAATGCATGCCGATGAAACGCTCGGGATTGGCGGTGACCGAGGCGAGCCGGGTGATCGAGATTGACGAGGTGTTCGAGGCGACGACGGCTTCAGGTTTCATGAAGGGGCGGAGGGACGTGAAGATCCTTCGCTTGATCTCTTCGTTTTCCGAGGCGGCTTCGACCACGAGATCGCACTCGGCCAGTTGGTCGAGCGCCGGAGCGTAGTGGATACGCTCGAGAATCGCTGTGCGGCCCGCCTCGTCCAGTTGTCCCCTTGCGATCTGGCGCGACAGATGGCCGTTGATCGTCGCCAGCGCTGCGTTGACGCGTTCCTCCGCGACGTCGTTGAGAAGAACGCCCATGCCGGCCTGGGCGGCGACCTGGGCGATCCCGGCGCCCATCTGCCCGGCGCCGATGACGCCGACCGTGTCGATGTTCAGTCTCATGACTCTAATCCAGCTGCCGCCCCATTGTGGTCGGGATCATAGACGAGCGGCGGCGGGCGTCCAGTCGAGACATCCCTTCTTTTTGTCGGAGGACGGGAGCGTCAGCGTCCGAGCTTCGCGAGTTCCACGATGAGTTCGGGCAGCGCCTGGTAGAGGTCGGCCACGAGGCCGTAGTCGGCGACCTGGAAGATCGGCGCCTCCTCGTCCTTATTGATGGCGACGATGACCTTCGAGTCCTTCATGCCAGCAAGATGCTGGATGGCGCCCGAGATGCCGACGGCGATATAAAGCTCCGGCGCCACCACCTTGCCGGTCTGGCCGACTTGCCAATCGTTCGGCGCGTAGCCGGCGTCGACTGCCGCGCGCGAGGCGCCCATCGCGGCACCGAGCTTGTCGGCCACCGGCTCGATGTATGTTTTGAAGTTCTCGGCCTTTTGCATCGCCCGGCCGCCCGAGATGATTATCCGGGCTGAGGTGAGCTCCGGCCGGTCGGACTTGGCGAGCGCCTCGCCGACGAAGGACGAAACGCCCGGGTCGGCGGCGGCGGCGACCGGCTCGATCGCAGCTTGGCCGCCCTGCCCGGTAGCGCCGAAGGCGGCCGTGCGCACGGTCACGACGATCTTCGGATCGGTCGATTCGACCGTCTGGATGGCGTTACCGGCGTAGATCGGTCGCTCGAAGGTCTTGGGGCCGAGGACCTTGCTGATATCGGAGACCTGCATCACATCGAGGAGCGCGGCGGCGCGCGGTGCGACATTCTTGGCGCTCGCAGTCGAGGGCGCGACGATGGCGTCATAGCCAGAGGCAAGCGCGGCGACGAGTTGGGCGAGTGGCTCGGCGAGCGCATGAGCGTAGATCGGATCGTCGGCGACGCGCACCTTGGCGACCCCACCGAGCTTCGCGGCAGCAGCCGCAGCCGCGCCGACATTGTGGCCAGCGATCAGGACGTCGACCGGCTGGCCGATCTCTAGCGCCGCGGTCAGCGCCCGCGCCGTCATGTCGCTCAAGGCGCCGCCGGCGACTTCCGCCAGAAGAAGGGTCGCCATGATCAGATCACTCCCGCTTCATCATGAAGCTTGGCGACGAGCTCCGCCACCGACTTGACTTTCACGCCCGCCTTCCGGCCGCTCGGCTCAGAGGTCTTGAGAACCATGAGCCGGGGGGCGACGTCGACGCCGTAGTCGGCCGGCGCCTTCTCGTCGATCGGCTTCTTTTTCGCCTTCATGATGTTGGGCAGCGAAGCATAGCGCGGCTCGTTGAGGCGGAGGTCCGTCGTCACGATCGCAGGCAGCTTCAACGACACCGTCTGCATACCGCCGTCGACCTCGCGTGTCACCTCGACGGCGTTCTCGCCAATCACGACTTTCGAAGCGAAGGTTCCCTGACCGTATCCGGTCAGGGCCGCCAGCATCTGTCCGGTCTGGTTACAGTCGTCGTCGATCGCCTGCTTCCCCATGATGACGAGGCCCGGCTGCTCGACGGCCACGACGCCTTTGAGAATCTTGGCCGCCGCGAGCGGCTCGACCAGCGCGTCGGACTTGACGAGGACGCCGCGGTCGGCGCCCATGGCAAGGGCGGTGCGGATGGTCTCGCTTGCCTGAGCGGGACCGATCGAAACGACGATCACCTCGGTCGCCTTGCCTGCCTCCTTCTGGCGAAGCGCCTCCTCGACGGCGATTTCGTCGAAGGGATTCATCGACATCTTGACGTTGGCAAGCTCGACGCCCGACCCGTCAGCCTTGATACGGATCTTGATGTTGTAATCGACCACCCGTTTGACGGGCACGAGAATCTTCATGAGTACGAACACTCTGAGGTAGGGCCGGAAATTCGAGGCCGGAACCCCTAGTCTCGGCCATGCCGCAAGTCAACGCGGCGAGCTTCCGCCGGGTGAGCAGGGCATCCGCGCCCCAGACGTCGCCGGAAATCCTGCTCAACGGGAGCGAAGCGGCAGTGGCCCCTGGGCTTGCGCTGCGCCGCGAAGAACCCCCCGAAAACCCTGAACCCCCCGATAACCCTTTTCCCGATTTCGTACGATTTCGTC
>DASRSL010000104.1:0-1622 GCA_035656495.1 Roseiarcus sp. | reverse complement strand
CGATGACACGGCGAATTGAGTTGCCGGCGCGGTTACATTGCGGAAAAATAAACAGGCCTTCCAGGAGCCGATCCGATGACAGACGCCTTCGCCCCACCTCGAGTCGATCGCCGCATGTGGGTCAAGGGGAGCCTGAGCGTCGGCTTCTGCGCGGCGATCTCGCCGGTCTTCGGCCAGACGATCGTGACGCCCTCCGAAGGCCTGATCGCCGGCGAGGTCAAACTTTCGGCTGGCGACGTCGACATCCCCGCCTATCGCGCGATGCCGGACGGCGGCGGAAAGTTTCCGACCGTGCTGGTGATCCACGAGATTTTCGGCGTGCACGAGCACATCAAGGATGTCTGTCGGCGCTGGGCCAAGCTCGGCTATTACGCGATCGCGCCCGAACTGTTCGCGCGACAGGGCGACGCGGCGGCCGAAAAGGACATGCAGAAGCTGATGGCCGACATCGTGGCCAAGAAACCCGACTCGGAGGTTCTGAGCGATCTCGACGCGACGGTCGCCTTCGCCAAGGCGAGCGGGTCGGCCGACCTGGACCGCGCCGCCGTGACCGGATTTTGCTGGGGCGGGCGGCAGACGTGGCTCTATGCGGCGCATAATCCCAGCCTGAAGGCGGGCGTTGCGTGGTACGGGCCGCTCGCTGGCAAGACGAGCGAACTTCGGCCGAAGAATCCGCCCGACATCGTCGCCGAGCTGAAGGTCCCCGTGCTTGGCCTCTACGGCGGGATGGACAAGGGCATTACCCACGATCAGATCGCGGCGATGCAGAAAAAACTCGCCGATGCCGGCGGCTCGAAGATCATCGTCTACGACGACGCCGGCCACGCCTTTTACGCGGACTATCGTCCGAGCTACGTGAAAGCCGACGCCGAAGCGTCGTGGAAAGAGGCAACGGCGTGGCTGAAGGCGCATGGGGTCTAGGGACTTGCCGGTTCGAATGCCATGGCCCTGAACGGCGGCGACCTTCACTCCGGCAGCGGGATGAACTCCGTCTCCCGGGGAACCGGATCGAAACGGCCGGTCTTCCAGTCCTCTTTGGCTTGTTCGATCCGCTCCTTGCTCGAGGACACGAAGTTCCACCAGATGTGACGGGGTCCCTCCATCGCGGCGCCGCCCAGAAACATCACACGCGAGGGGCGCCGAGCGGTCAACGTGATGCGGTCGCCAGCTCTGAAGACGAGCAGGCGCGGTCCTTCAAACAGATCGCCGGAAATCTCGATTTCGCCCTCGACGACGTAGATCGCGCGCTCCTCGTAGTCCGGGTCGAGCGGCGCCGAGGCGCCGGTTTCGAGCGCAACCTCGACATAGAACCATTCCGACAGCATCCCGACAGGCGCGCTCTTCCCGAAGGCGGAGCCGGCGACGATGCGCGCACGCAGACCGCCGTCCTCGACGACGGGAAGAGCCTCGGCGCCGAAGTGCTGAAAAGACGGCGCAATCTCCTCGTGGGCGATCGGCAGCGCGATCCAGCTCTGCAAGCCGAGCATTGTGTGAGGATTCCCGCGAAGCGCTTCCGGGGTGCGCTCGGAATGGGCGATCCCCCGTCCCGCGGTCATCAGATTCATCGCGCCAGGCGTGATCTCCCGCACGTTGCCCTCGCTGTCGCGGTGCAGGATACATCC
>DASRSL010000103.1:0-11902 GCA_035656495.1 Roseiarcus sp. | reverse complement strand
TGGAACGACGGCTTTCGCACTCTTGATCTGCGCCGCGGCGAGCGGCGCTTCGGCTGCGGCCAAGCCGACGCAATTCTGGAACCTCGTTTCCTCGACCGTTACCAAGCTCGAAATCTCCAAGACCGGCGCCGACGCTTTCGGTCCCAACCAGACCGCCAGCGATCCCGACGGCGCCGTCGACCACGACGAGCGGTTGAAGATCACCGGCGCGACGACCGGCATATATGATCTGCGGCTGACGCTCAAAGACGGGCGCACCTGCTTCGCTCGCAAGGTGGCGATTCGGGAAGGCAAGGTGTTTTCCATCGAGGACAAGGACCTCGTCGACTGCACGAAACCGTGAAGGTCGGCGACAGAGCCGAATACGAGCGCCCCGAGCCGGCAGGGGCCGCTAGCGGGGTTCATAATTGAAGGGCGCGGCAAAATGGATGGAGCCGCCGGGCGGCGGCGGAAAATGCGTCGACTGAACCAGCGTCCGCGCGGCGGCGTCGAGGTCCGAGTCGCCGGACGACCGGATGACGGCGACAGACGAGACCGCGCCGGAAGGGCCGATGGTGAAGGCGACGGTGACCACGCCCCTCGCGCCGCGCGCGCGCGCCGCAGGCGGATAGAACAGCCGGCTGTGGATCGCGGCCTGCACCTCGGCGCTGTAGGCCTGCCGGGAGGCGGCGCTCGCCACGGTGTGCGCGGCTTCGGACGAACGCTCCTCCGCACGGGCGGCGGATGAACGTTGCTGCTGAAGCCGCTCCTCGCGAAGCCGCTCCTCCCGGCCCGCGGCCGCCTTGGCGGCTTCCTCGGACCTCTGTTCGGTCTCGCGTATCCTCGGCTGTGCGCGCTCGGGCTTCGGCTCGATCTTGGCGGCCGGCTTGATCCGCGCCCTCAGCGGCTCGACCCGAGGCGCGGGCGGCGGGGGCTTCGGCGGCGCGAGCTCGACCGGCGCCGGCTTCGGCGGGGTTTCTGCGACGGGCGGCGGAGGCGGAGCCGGTTGCGGGGGAGCCTCCGCGGCCGGCGGCGGGGGAGGCGTTTCGGGAACCGGGGGCGGCGCCTCGACGACGGGGGGAGGCGCTTCGGCCGGCGCGGGCGCCTCTTGCGGAGGGGTCGCCGGAGCCGGTTCGGCGGCGGCTTCCGGGGGTTTCGGCGGCTCGGGCGACGGCGGCGCGGCTTCCGGCGGCGCAGGCTCGACGTCGACGATCACCTCCTGGGGCGGCTCGGGCGGCTGTCTCGCGGCGAGATACGGCAGGATCGCGATCGCGGCCGCGTGCAGCGCGACGACCGCGACGATCACCGCCGGGCGAAGCCAGCGCGGTTCGGTCGCGGGCGGCTCGAATACCGGTCCGCCGAGCGCCGCGTCGGTCACGGCTTCGCGGCCGGATCCGCCGGCGCCGCCTTTCGGCCGCCGCTCGAAACGATCGCGATGCGGGTCACGCCGTTCGCCGCGAGATCGTCCATGACCGAGACCACGTCGCCGTAGGCGGCGTCCCTGTCGCCGCGCAATTGCACGACGCCGTTCGACTGGACAAGTTTCGCCTTGACCGTCGCCGCGAGCGCGTCGCGCGAAACCGAATCCTTGCCGACCGAGACGGCGCCGTCCTTCGCCACGACGACGACCACCGGGTCCTTCGATTCGAGCGGCTGCGCGGTCTGCGCCCGGGGCAGGTTGACCTTGATCCCCGTCGCCAGCATCGGCGCCGTCACCATGAAGATGATCAAAAGCACCAGCATCACGTCGACGAGCGGCGTGACGTTGATATCGGCCAGCGGCTGGTAGAGGCCCTCGCCGATCTTGCGCGGCTTCATCGCCATCACGGCGCCTCGTTGCGTCGCCGCGGGCCGCCGTCGCGCGCCACCTCGGCCGGGCGCGCGATCAGGGCCAGCGCCCGCTCCTCGACGAAGGAGGCCATCTCCTGGCCGAGCCGGGCGTAGGCCGCGCCGATCCGGTTGTAGCCGATCGAGGCGGGGATCGCGGCGGCGAGGCCGTAGGCGGTCGCCGCGAGCGACTCGGCGATGCCGGGCGCGACGGTGGCGAGGTTCGTATCCTGCGCCTGCGCGATCGCGGCGAAGCTCGACATGATCCCCCAGACCGTGCCGAACAGGCCGACGAACGGCGCAACCGACGAGATCACCGCGAGATTGGGCAGCCCGCCCTCGGAGCGCGTCAGCAGCTCGCTCGCCGCGCGGGCCATCGAATCGGAGACGCGAGCCCTGAGCTCGCTCACCGTTTCGCCGGCGATGCGGCGATGCGCCTCCTCCTCGCCGGCGACGGCGACGGCGGAAAGGGACTTTGCGATCGCGCCGTTCGCGCGCGCGGCGCGCACCGCCCGGCGGATCCGCACGACCGAGATCACGCCCTCGATGATCAGCACCCAGCACCAGAGCGAGGCAAGGAAGAGGACGGTCATCACGGCCTTGCCCATGAGGCCCGCCTCGAGGAAGAGCCCGACCGGGGAAAGGTCCAAACCCTGCATGTCAATCGCCCCGTTTCGCTCCCTTCGCGCCGCCCTCGCGCGTCACATCGTGATCTTGCTTCAACCGGCGAAGGCGGTGGCGGCGCGACCTGCGCTCCTCATTGAAGCGCCACGGCTCCGCCGGACTCGTTCACTTCAGCAGGCGCATGAGAGCCCGGCCCGCCGGCGTACGCGCTTCCTTTGCGTCCACCGAGCCGTCGCTGTCCTTGTCGGCCTGTTTGAAGACGTTTTCGACGTAGTTGAGGTATTCGTCCTTGGTCAGCGTCCCGTCCTTGTCGGGGTCGGCGGTCGCCCAGTCCTTTTTGGAGAGGCGGCTGCCGAGCTCCTTGTGATCGAGCGTGCCGTCATGATCGACGTCAAGCTTGTCGAATTCGGGGCCGGCCGCGGCCTTCGCTTCGTTGAGATCGACCGTGCCATCGTTGTCCGTGTCGATGCCTGCGAACGGCGCCGCGGCGAAGGCGGGCGAGAGAGCGAAGGTCAGAAGAGACGCAAGCGTCAGAATTCTCAGTTTCGTAAGCATCATGGTTTCCTCGTCTGGTTGAAAAACAAGCGAGACGATTTCAAATAATGGCGGCGCCGCTCAACGACAAGCAGCGGGTCTTAGCCAGCACACGGCGCCGCCTGAAGCTTGTCCGTTCGAGGAGGGTTTCCGACAGGTCCAATCTCTGCATGCGCGCCTTCTATCCCTCGAGGAGCGTCACAGGGTGAGCCGCAACCCCCCGTAGGCGGCGAAGGGCTTCCCGGGGCCAAGGGTGGTTGGATTGGTCAGGAAGGGCGCCGTGTGGGGCAGCGCGCCAGTATCGAACAGAGCGCCAGCGGTATAGAAACGCTCATCGAAAATGTTCTCGATGAGGCCATAGATCTGCAATTGCTTGCCGACCTGGTAGGACGTGTGCAGGCCGAAGACGGCATAGCCGGGGACTTGGGGAAGCGCCCCGTTTTCGTTGCCGAAAAGGACCTGGCCCGAGGCCGCGACCATGTCGGCCCCGACCTTCCAGTTGGGGGTCACGCTGTAATCGAAGCCCACTTTCACCGTATTCTTTGGAATGCCGGCGATCGGCGCGCCGTTCGTGATCGGAATGTCGCCGTTGGCGTCGGCCAACGGATTGAACGGCGAAGGCTCCTCGAAGGTCGAGAGATAGACGGCCTCGATATAGGTGTAATTGGCGTAGGCCGACCATCGGTCGCCGGTCCACTGCGCGCTGAGCTCCGCGCCCTGGCGCAAGGTCGTCCCGACGTTGGCGTAGTAGCCGTAGCCGGTAAAGGCGCTCTGCAGCGGCAGGATGTCTTCGGTGAGCGTCGTGCGGAAAAGCCCCGCCGACCATTGCAGCTTGCCCCATTGGCCGAGATCGTTCTGTCCCCTGAACCCCAACTCGAAGGTGTTGCCGACCACCTGCTTCAGTTTCGGGTCCGAGACCAGAAAGTTGTCGATGATGCAGGGGTTGTTGGGGTCGGCGCATCCGAGCTCGAGCGGCGTCGGCGCGCGATTGGACATCGCATATCCCGCATAGAAGTTGATGTCGGGCGTGATCTTGTAGGTGAGGCCGACCGTCGGATTGAGATGGAAGAAAGGCGAGTAGCCGTTGAGGAGAGCGCCGTTCGCGCCCTCGATATTGATCCCGGCGAAATTGAAGCGCGCGCCGCCGGTCAGCGTCAGGCGGTCGGTGGCGCTGAACGTGTCGAGCGCGTAGAGCCCGGTGTAGAGGTTGGTCGCATGGACCATGACCGGGCGCAGAAAGCTGTCCGGCTCGTCGATGATGTAGGGAAAGCCGATGATGGGGAACGACGTGTTGTTGTCGTTGAAGAACGTGCCGATCTGGCTGTTGCCGTTGAATCGCGTCCAGCCGTAGTCGAGCGACGCGCCGGCCGTGAAACTGTTGTCGTGGCCGTAAATCTTGTCGGTGTCGACGGCCTGCACGGCGCCGCCGAGCGAGCGCGATTGGGTCCAGTTGCGATCGATCTCGGCGAGATCGAGCGCCCCGTTCTGCGAGATGTCGGGGATGATCCCGCCCAATGTGTCGTGCGCGGGGCTGCCGTTGATGCATGAGAACGGCGGGCAGGATGAAACATCAGTCGGGTTGCCGTCGACATGCGCCTGGTTGAAGGCGCGGAAATAGGCGTCGCTTTGGAAACTCAGCGTAGGCGAATAGGCGTAGCTGCCGGTCCACTGGAGCATCGCCATCTGGTTATAGGTCGTCTGGGGGACGGTGTAGACGCTGCTCCAGTTGTTCTGCAGCTCTTGGATCGGCGCGAAAACGGAGTCGCCGAACTGGGTGCTCCCCACGGTGAGCTGAAGGTGCGACTCGAACGCGTTCGCCCTGTAGCCGACGTCGCCGTAGAAGTTGGTGAGCTGCGAGGCGCTGTCGACGCGCCAGCCGCCATCGTTGACCTGCGTGCCCGCGAGATAGACCGACCAGGGACCAACCTGCTTGCCGTACTGAAACTCCTCCTGCGCGCGATAGAACGAGCCGCCGCGAAGATCGGCTTCGAATCCGTCCCAGGTGAAGCCGTTCTTCATCGTCACGTTGAGCGCGCCGCCGAGCGCATTGAGCCCGTAGATCGGGTCACCTGCGACGATCGTCATCTTTGCGATCGCATTTTCGGGGATAAGATCCCAATTGACCGTATCGCCGAACGCCTCGTTGATGCGCACGCCATTCTGATAAACCGCCAGCCCTTCCGGAGTTCCGGTGACCGGCGTCGCGTCGAAGCCGCGATAGCTGACGTCGGGCTGGAAGTCATTGCCCGAAACGTTACCGATGGTGACGCCCGGCGCCTGACGCGCCAGCGTATCTGGGACCGTCGAATCGTTGAAGGTCTCAATGTCCTGCGCGCCGGTCTGCCAGACGGCGCCGGGGTATTGCGCGACGTTGATCTCGCCGCCTTGCAGGGGCGTGGTCGCGACGACGTTGAAGGTCGGAAGCACGACCGTCTCGGCGCTGGCGTTCGTGTTCGCGGCGGCGGCGAGGGCGACACCGAACACGCCTCGAAACCAGGCCGCCGACAGCGCCATGCCGTCCACCCTCACCCTCGACGCCGCGGATCGCCGGCAAGCCGCCCGCGAGAGCGGCGGCGCGCGCAGATCCTTGAACGCCAGCGCGGTTTGAGGAGGATACGCTCACAGCGCAAGCGAGTTGATTTCAATCATTCGGAAAATTTACGCGCTCCGTTCCCGAACAAGTCGGGATTTTTTCCCGGCGGCCGATCTCGCCGGCGGCCGGGATGCGCGCCTCGACGACGAATTCCTGTCCGGACGGGGAGCCTATCAGGACCTGCCCGCCCAGCATCCGAACCCGATCCCGCATCCCCGTGAGCCCCATCCCGGCAGCGTGTTCGCCCTGCAATCCCCGACCGTCGTCCGCCACCTGTATGACGAGACCCGCCGGCGCGGGGCCGCGAAGGCCTGCATCGCGCGCCGGAGCCTCGAACCGGAGCGATACGTCGATCCGGGTGGCCCCGGAATGGCGAAAGGCGTTTGTCATCGCTTCCTGCACGAAACGGTAGACCATCTGGCTCGCCCGTTCGCTCAGGGCCTCGGCGCGCGGGTCGACGCGAAGCGTGAGGGCGACTCCGGGCTCCACCCGTCGCCAATGGGCGACGAGCGCGTTCAGCGCCTCGGAAAGCCCGAGCTCATCGAGCGCGGCCGGACGAAGATCGGCCAGGATGCGCCGGTTCTGGACCTGCAGCGCTTCAACCTGCGCTCCGACCGCGCTCGCCGCCGCCGCGGCGGCGGGATCGCCGCCGAGCTTCTTGGCGAGGATCGCCGCGCTCGCTCTCAATGCAAAGAGGTGCGGACCGAATTCGTCATGGAGCTCGTGCGCGATCATGCGCCGCTCCTGGTCATGGGCGTCGAACACCCGCTCCATCAATTCGCCATTGGCGCGGTTGAGGCCGTCGAGCGCCTCTCCGAGACTGTTGACCTTCGCATTGAGGTTGCGAATTTCCGGCGGTCCGGCGACTTCGGCGCGCGCAGGGTAATCGCCCGCCGCAAGACGCGCCAGCGTCGCGCCGACGACGCCGAGGGGTTTCATCGCGCGGCCGACCAAAAGGCTCATCGCGCCCATCGCCGCCGCCGCAAGCGCCGCCACGACGAGCATCTCGTCGCGCGCGCCGGCCCAGGCTTCGTCAATCTCATCGGAAGGATCGGCGACGATGACGATCGACGCCATCCTGCGCCCGTTGAGAAGGACGGGAAAAGATTCGACCTGGCTCGGGGCGCGGACGAGCGCGCGAAACCATCGCGGCGCCTCGGAGCGATCGTCCGCCGCCAGAAGGATCGCCGAGCCGAGCGACTCTCCGCCGACGCCCACCCGCACGTGCCGCACGTTCTGGAGACCGGCGACGAGCGCCTGGAGCGCGCGAGCGGGGTCCGGCGCGTCCTGCAGTCCCGCGACGGCTGTCGCGAGAAAATCCTTGGTCAGCCGCATTGCGCTTTGCGTTTCGGCGCGCGCTCGCGCGCTCGCCTCGACGACGAGCCGAAGGGCGTCGGCGGCGAACCAAAGGACGAACAGCAAACCGAAAATAAGGGTGAGCCGATTGCGAAGCGAGATCGAACGCCACATTCATCGAGGCCTTTCCGGACTCAACCGTCGATTTTGCCGGTCCGGCTGTCAATCTTCCGACAGAATGCGGAAAGGGGCGCGCTGAGGCGGGTCGTTGATCGCCGCCTTCGCCTTCTGGCAAGTCCCAGCCGACGAGGCGCCCCGCGAACCCCTCAGTAAGTCGAGGCGAGGTACTCCGCGATCGCCGCCGCGTCGGCGGGCTCGATCGGCGCATGGTAAGCCTTGATCATCTTCTGCACTTCCGCCTCCCAGAAGGCTTTCCCCTTCTTAGGCGGCTGGGTCAGGATGTAATCGGCCGAATGGCAGGCGAGGCAATAGGACGTCGCGACGTCAACGCCGGCCCCCGGCTTCAAGACGGCCGTTTCTTCCGGGAGCGCATAGGTGAGCGCCTCGGCGCGCGCGGCCCCCGCGGCGCAGGCGAGGAGGGCGACGATCAGCATGCGGATCATGAGCGCTCTTCCTAGGCGGCCGTCACCGTGACGGCTTCGACGACGTTGCGCATATAGCCGCCGGGGTTCCATAGCGGCGCGAGCGGCTGCGACTGGCCGATGCGGTTGGTCGCCCGGACCATCAGGCGATGGCCGCCCGGCGACAGGGTGACATGGGCCTTCCATTCGCGGAAGGAATACTTGCCGAGGTCCTCGCCGAGACTCGCTGCGATCCAAGTCGCGCCGCCGTCGGCGGAGACCGCGACGTCCGAGACGCCTTCGCCGCCGTCGAAGGCGATGCCGCGCAACACGAGGTCCCTGTTCGCTGCGACCGTCGCCCCGTCGGCGATGCTGGTCAGGAAGGACCGGACATTGAACCGGCCGATCGGGACGGTAGCTGCCGGCGCCTTGCCGGGCTCCGTGCAGGCGCAGGCGTCGTTGGGAATGCGGTAGGCCTGCTTCATCCAGAAATTGTCGAGCGGCGCGTCGAGCGCCGTGATCCTCGCGAGACTCTTGACCCAGTAGGTGCCGTAATAGCCGGGCACGACCAGCCGGAGCGGAAAGCCGTTGAGCCACGGCAGGTCGTCGCCGTTCATCGCATAGGCGACCATCACCTCGCCGTCGTTGGCGTGGTCGGTGTCGAGCGCCTTGACGAAGGCGGGCGTCTCGGGGAGGACCGGGCGATCGAGGCCCTGGAACGACACTTGCACCGCGCCACGTTGCAGACCCGCTCGCGCCAGCAGCGCTTTCAGCGGCACGCCTTTCCAGCGCGCATTGCCCATCGCGCCGTTCCCGAGCTGCCCGCCCGCGACGCGCGGGTCGAAGAAGCCGCGGCTATTGCCGGCGCACTGGTTGACGGCGACATATTCCAGCGGTTCGAACCCGGTCTTGAGCTCCGCAAGCGACAGCGACAGGGTCCCGTCGACCTTGCCCTCGACGGTCAGACGGAACCCGTCCGGGTCGATTTTCAGCGGAATGTCGGCGAGATGGTAGCGGACGAAAAAGGCGTCGTTCGGCGTGATGATCCCTTCGTTGAACACGTTGAACGGCGTCTCGAGCTGTGGCGGGCGCGTGGTCTGGCGGATGAGCGGTCGCTTGCCGGGATAGGCGACGAGCGGGCGCCCGCCGTTGCCGAATGGAAGCGAGGCCATATCGGCCGCCTTGGCGGCGACGGACAATTTGCCGGCGGCGAAGGCGCCGAGCCCCGCGGCCGCGATGGCGTTCAGGGATTCCCGGCGGTTCATCATGAGAAGCGTCCCCATGTGCACTCGGATTTCGGTCGTTGACTAATTCTATAGACTAAGATAACTGATTGGACAAGGATCGTCGCCGCCGCCTGCGAGACGGCGGAGACCCGCCACAGAGGCGGCGCGGAGAATTCTCTCTTCGGCGCCCATCGGATTTCATCGACTTTGAGTTGAACCGCCACCCCAGTCGGAGTTGCGAATGTCCCTTCCCGATACGGCCGTGATCGTTCTCGCCGCCATCACCCTGCTCGCGGCCTTCGTCAACGGCGCGCTCGGGTACGGCTTTTCGACGCTGACCGTCCCGGTCGCGCTCATCTTCTATTCCAACCGCGTCCTCAATCCGGCACTAGTCATAGTCGAAGTCTTCATCAATATCTATGTTCTCTACATCAATCGGGGGAGCATCCAGGCGGTCTGGAAGCGCGTCCTTCCTATTCTCATCGGGCTCTTGCCCGGCATCGCGGTCGGGAGCTTCTTCCTGGCCTCGCTCAATCCCGGCTGGATCAAATTCTTCACCTACGCCGTCCTCCTCCCGTTAATCCTTCTCCAGGCTTCCGGGGTGCGCAAGCCCATCCGCTCTGAGCGGCTCATCGGTCCGCCGTTCGGCGTAGGGCTTGGCGTGCTCTATTCGGTCACGACCGTCTCCGGCCCGCCGCTGGCCATGCTGTTCAATAATCAGGGTCTCGTCAAAACGGAATTTCGGGCCGGCCTCGCCTTGATTCGCGTCGCTGAATCGACCCTGACCGCCATCTCTTATTATTATCTCGGCCTCTTCTCGGCTGAGAGCCAAGGCGTTCTCATGGTGATCGTTCCGACCATCCTTATCGGAATACCGATCGGGGCATACTTCATTCGGCGGGTCGACGCCGAGACATTCCGCCGCATCTGCATGAGCTTTGACGCCTGGGTCGTCGGATTCGGCCTTTCTCGGGTGCTGATCGAAGTGAAGCTGGCGCAAGCCCCTTGGGCCTACGCCGTCCTAGCGGCCGCGGCCTTTATCGACGCCTACCTGCTGTATGTCTTTTTCAAGCGCCGGAGACGCGTGGAATTACATTCGGAAACCCCCGATGGGTCGCTGACGCTGAGCAGCGGCTAGGAACACGGTCGAGGGGTAGGCCGGAATCAAATTGGTAGAATTAGTCCAATTGTGGGGGCTGTTGTGAAGCGATTTGGCGTTGTTTTCCTGGCGACAATCGGCCTCGCCAGCGTCGCCCAGGCGGCAGATCTTCCGACCACAAAGGCGCCTCCCGCTGCGCTCCCGCCGCCGAACTGCTGGGCCAGCTTCTGGAGCTGGCTGAACTCATCGGCGAGCGACTGCCCCCTGAGCTATGCGGGCTTCACCGTCTATGCGACGATCGACACCGGCATCGGCTACAGCTCCAACGGCGCGCGTTTCAACGGGTACTATCCCAACGGCGTTTACAGTTTCGTTGGCAAGCAGAGCTACGGCCCCAGGTGGCTGTGGACGCCAAACGGCATCAATCAATCGGCGCTCGGCATCAATATGAAGGAGCCGATTCCGTGGTTCCCGGGTTGGTCGCTCGTCGGAGCGTTGGAAACCGCATTCGACCCGCATTCCGGGGACATCGTCAACGGTCCACACTCGCTCGTGCAGAACAACGGAAAGGCGCTCGTCCTCCAGAGCGCGAACGCGGACTCGAGCCGCGCCGGGCAGTTTGACAACTCGGTAGGCTACCTCGGCATCAGCAACCCGACTTTCGGAACGCTCACTGTCGGCCGGGTGACCTCGCTGACGCTGGACGGCGTCATCGCCTACGATCCGATGGGCGGCTCCTACGCGTTCTCCATGCTCGGCTATTCCGGCTCCTTCCCGGGCTTCGGCAACACCGAAACCAACCGCGCCAATACCGGAGTGAAGTACCGAGTGAACTACCAGAATTTCCACGGCGGGGGTCTGGTCCAGTGGGGCGGCTATGATCAAGGCAACGGCACGACCGGCCTCTATCAGGGCGATATCGGCGCCGACTTTAACCTCTTCGGGGACACTCGCTTCGCCGGCGTTCTGTCGATCGACGGCATCGGCAGCTACGCTCAGAACGCGGTCAGCCTCAGCAACTTCACTGGCTCCTGCGCCACGCTAACGAAGGGCCCCTTCGCGGGACAAACCGGCTGCAGCAACGGCATCCCGATGTTCTACGGCCCCGATGATCTGAAAGCGACGCTGTCGAACAACACCGGCACTATGCTGCTCGCCAAGTACAGATGGGGACCGGTGACGCTCTCCGGCGGCTGGCTATGGTGGCAACAGGCGAACCCCAGCAACGACTATTTGAACGGCTTCGAGACCCTCGGCGGCTTTAGCGTCCCCGCGACCATCGTCACGACCAACAAAGCCATCGCGAAACTCTTTCCGACAGCATGGACCAATTACACCGCCTACAACGACATGAGGGTCGTCAACGTCCCCTTCTTCGGCGCTAAATATGCCTTCAATTCCCAGCTCGACGTGATCGGCGCCTTTTATTACGAAATCCAGAACAACTATAACTCCTCGACCACGGCCTGCGCCGCCGTCCCCACCACTTTTGTCGAGCCAAACGGGAATGCTCTTCACGTTATCCGCGAAAACAACAGCGCTTGCGCCGGGACCGCGTACGCCGTTTCCGCCATGGTCGATTATCGGCCGTTCAAGCGCGTCGACCTCTACGCCGGCGTGATGTTCTCGAACGTCTACGCCGGCCTCGCTAACGGCTATCTGGCGACTCAAAACATCGCCCCGACCGCCGGCTTGCGCATCAAGTTTTGACCGCAGAAATTCTAGCGCTCGCACAGGCCCGCTTCGGCGCCATAGAACGGCGATCGACGACATCCGTGACGATGTTTGATCGACGCGAAACTCCTCGGACGCGCACCGCGCCACCGGGTTCGCCGCAGCGGAGGTTTAATCGAGACCGAGTGGCTCGGGACAGGCGCCGTCACCTGTGGTCGATGCAGCCCCACCTCACGCAATCGTCGGGATTGCGGCTCAAACCGTCGGTCCGGTGAACGTTGTAAGGGTAGTACTGATAGGGGTTCGGGCTTCTGAAGACCGCCGGCAGCTGGCTCGGGGGGAGCCGCAATGCCTCCCGCAGCGTCATCACCGGAATGACTTGATCTTGGGCGCGGACCGCAACGGGAGCCGCGATCGAACCTGCCGCCGCGGCCGCAAACGCCAGCATCAGTGATGATCTCATCGTTGC
>DASRSL010000102.1:0-3803 GCA_035656495.1 Roseiarcus sp. | reverse complement strand
GCGGGCGGCTACGACACCGGCTTCATCGACGCCAACCTCGCGCGCCTCGGCGCCGCGCCGCGCGAGCCCGATACGGACGCCGTGCTCGCGGTCGCGGAGACGCTTTGGCGGCGCGGCGTTCCGACCGCGCCCAGCCGGGGTCCGGTCGATCCCTGGGCTATTGCGGACGGCTTCGAACTGACGAGGGTCCGCCGTGCGAGCTTCGAGGCGCGCGTCGAGGGCAAAGTCGAGCGCTTCGTCGCTGCGACCACGCCGGGCGGGACCACGTTCTCGTTCCTAGACGGCCGCGAGGCCGGCGCTCCCGGGGCGCCGACGACGATCTACCCGATCGAGGACGGCGTCCTGGTCCTCAGCGGCGGCCGCCAGACCCATGTCGCGCTCGTCGATCCCTTGGAGGGCGCGGCGGCCGGCGCGAGCGAAGAAACCGGCGAAATCGTCGCGCCGATGACCGGCCGCGTGATCGCGCTGTTCGTCGAGGAAGGGCAGATCGTCGAGGAGGGCGCGGGGCTCGCGGTGGTCGAGGCGATGAAGATGGAGCACGCGCTCGCGGCGCCGCGGGCGGGCCGGATCGAGGGCTTGGCCGCGGCGGTAGGCGAGACGGTGGAGCAGGGGCAGAGGTTGATGATGGTGGTGGGGGAGGAAACGGCGGAATAGCGGGCCGCGCCGCACCGCGCCGGAATCTCCCCCACGTGGTCAGCCGCGCATCCGTACCCCGTGCCTGTCCCTTCCCCCCGACGCAGCGGCATGTCATCTTTCGATAAATTTTGCACGTCGGACGGCGGCGTGACAGTCTTCGCCGGCGCGTGCCGGTCGACGTCGAGTGGGAAGCATGGCCGGTCCGCCTTCGGCGATGGTTGAGCGAATTCACGGTGGCCTCGGGTCGGAGGAGAGTTCGATGAAAACGGTCACCGCGATGGCCGCCAAGTGGCTGAGCAAATTCCTGACCAAGGATTTTCGCGATATATTCGGCTCGGGACATGACGATGTCGCCGAGCGGCTCGGGGCGCTCGCCCGCAGCACCGTCGAATGCCTCGCTCGCAGCGATGCGCTCTACCACAATCTCGAACATACAGTGCTCGTCACCTTGGTCGGCAGAGACATTTTGCGCGGACGCATGATGTGCGAGCGTTTAGAACCGACCGACTACGACCATCTGATCGCCGCCTGCCTGCTCCACGACATCGGTTACGTCCGCGGCGTGCTGAAAGGCGACAGCGAGACCGAATTCGTCGTCGACCAAGGAGGCAGGAAAGTCAGTCTGGCCCGAGGCGCCTCCGACGCATCGCTCGCGCCCTATCACATCGAACGCTCCATGATGTTCGTGCAGGAACGCATGGGAAACTCACCGACGTTGGACGCCGCCCGGCTCATGCGATCGATCGAGTTCACGCGATTTCCGGCGCCAGCCGCGCACGTCGGCGACTTTGTCGACAGGGAGCCGAGACTGGTGCAGGCGGCGGATTTGATCGGACAACTGGGGGACCCGCTGTACCCGCGCAAGGCCAATGCACTGTTCTACGAATTCGAGGAGATCGGCGCCAACCGGCAATTGGGGTATTCATCGCCTGCCGATCTGATCGAAAAATATCCCGCGTTCTTTTGGAACAGCGTGGCGATGCACCTCGGCGAGGCGACGAATTACCTCAATCTGACCGCGAGCGGTCGACAGTGGATCGCCAATCTGCACCATCACGTGATGTGCGCCGAACATGCGTTTCGGTTCATGGGCCCGCAAAGGTGAGCGAGCCGACATTGCTTGCGAGCCCAGCGAAGCAACCCAGGGGCCACATCACGCGGCCCCTGGGTTGCTTCGTCGCTCCGCTCCTCGCAATGACGGGCGTGCCAATGACGGGCGTGCGCCGCGCGGAACCGAGGGCTTCACGACGAAGTTAGCCCGTCAGGAGGCCTTCATGCTGATAGCGGCTTTTGCTTTCGACTACGACGGGACGATCGCGGAGGACGGCAAGGTCGGCGAGGCGACGCTGGCTGCATTGCTGCGCCTGAAAGCCGCGGGTCGCAAGATACTGCTCGTCACCGGGCGAGAACTTCCCGACCTGCAGCACGCATTTCCGCGTTTCGGAGAGTTCGACGCGATCGTCGCCGAGAATGGCGCGCTCCTCTATCTCCCTTCGACCGCCGAAGAGCGGCCGCTCGCGCCGCCGCCGCTGGCAGAGTTCATCGCCGGGTTGCGCCGTCGCGAAGTGATGCCCCTCTCCGTGGGGCGATCCATCGTGGCGACATGGCAGCCGAATGAGACCAAGGTGCTCGATGCGATCCAGGAGCTCGGCCTCGAGTGGCAAATCATCTTCAACAAGGGCGCGGTGATGTGCCTGCCCCCCGGCGTCAACAAGGCGACCGGATTGGCCGCGGCCCTGGAGACGCTCGAACTGTCGGCGCTGAACGTCATCGCGGTCGGCGACGCCGAAAACGATCATGCCTTCCTGATGGCCTGCGGTTGTTCCGTGGCGGTGGCGAACGCCATCGAGTCGATCAAGGCCGAAGCCGACTTCGTCACCGCCGGCGCCCGCGGGAAAGGAATTGTCGAGTTGATCGAACGATTCCTCGATGGGGACGGTCTCGTCGGCAACTTGCGTCGACACGATGTTTGGCTCGGCTCGGATGCCCGCGGCCAACCGGTCGCGTTACGCGACGAAGCGGCCGTTCTGATCGCGGGTTCCTCCGGAATCGGCAAATCCAGGCTCGCCTACGCCATGATCGAGCGCATGCAGCTGCACGGCTTCCAGATTTGCGTGATCGATCCCGAAGGCGACTATGAAGAGCTGGACAAGACGATCTCGCTAGGCGACGCCAACCGGCCGCCGCTCGAGAGCGAAGCTTTCGATGTGTTGCGCAAGCCCTCCGCCAACCTCGTCGTGAACCTTCTCGGAATCGGATTGGCCGACCGGCCGGTCTTCTTTTCTAAACTTCTGTCGGGTCTGGGAGAATTTCGGTCCGAGTTCGGACGCCCACATTGGATCGTCGTCGACGAAGCCCACCATCTGATGCCGATCGAGTCCGCGCCCTCCATGTTCCTTCCGGGCAAGTTGCCAGGGACCATTCTGATAACGGCGGAGCCAGAGACTCTGGCAAAAAACGCGCTCGAGACGACAAACACAATCGTCGCGATCGGAGCTGAGGCTGCCGGAGTCATCGCCTCCTATTGCAACGCGCTCGGTTTGAAGGCGCCGGAAACGCCGGCGCCACGCGATGCCGACGAAGTTCTCTTTTGGGACCGCACCAAGGACAAGTCTCCGACACTCGTAAAGGTCGAAGGACCCTCGAGCGAGCATCGCCGTCACATACGCAAATACGCCAAGGGGACGCTCGGCGAAGACAAGAGCTTCTATTTCCGCGGTCCAAACGGAAAATTGAATCTCCGCGCTCACAATGTGAGCGTTTTCCTTCAGATGGCCGAAGGCGTCGATGATGAAACGTGGGCTTTTCACCTGAGGCGAAAAGATTATTCCCGTTGGTTCCGTAGCGTGATCAAGGACGACGATCTGGCGAACGAAATCGAACGAATCGAAGCCGCCAAATTGGACGCCGCGATCACCCGTGAGGAGGTCCACGAGATCATAAGCCGGCGATACACCGCTCCGGCTGAAACTTGAGAGCTTGAACACGCTCCGGTTTGCTGCGGCGCTCGCCGTCATCGCGAAATAAGCTTTGCGCTTTCGGCCTCGTCATGCACGGCTTGACTCGTGCATGACGAGGCCGACGTCCACGGGTAATCAGCGACGACTCCGGCTGGCGGCGGGCGGCGCCTAGGGATCTCAAACCACGGGTAGCCTGGGCTGCTTCGC
>DASRSL010000101.1:0-4901 GCA_035656495.1 Roseiarcus sp. | reverse complement strand
GATAGCCGGATGGGGGCGCGGTGGCAAGGGGACTTTCGGCGAGGTTGATCCCGAGGGCGTGATGAAGCTCCTGAAGTCGAGCCGGAAAGGCAAAGCCGCCTGAATGGAGGGTTGGGCGGAATGAGGAAACCGCTCGGCGTTGGCAATCGCGAGGCGGAGTTCCCCCTCGCCCCGCTTGCGGGGAGAAGGGACGAAAATCGCATCGACCTGATCGCGACATGCGCTAGCGCGCGGCGCCAAGCGGAGTGTCAGAGCCGTCCGCCTCCTCCGACAGTTCGAGCCAGGCCTCCTCGGCCGAGGTCAGCGCGCGCTCGAGCTCGCCGCGGCGATGCGCGAGGTCGGCCACCTCGAGGGCGTCGCCGCCGGCTAAGCTCGCCTCCAGGAGCGCCTCGTCGACGCGTACGAAAGGATGGGCTGACAACGGCCTGAGCCGTGATAGGGTAAGATGCTTTCACGGGAGGACGAGCGTGAGGCCTGACCGTCGCGAGCTGCTCGGAAGCGCCGCTTTCCTTCTGATTGGAGGGACGGCGATCGGCCGGGGGCAATCGCTGCCGTGGCGGCCGGACGCCGGTTCCCCGCCGCCGCCGATCGGCAAAGCGCCGTGGGTTTTCTTCGAGCCCGACGAGGCCGGAGCGGTCGAGGCGCTTGTCGATCGTCTCATCCCACCCGATCCCGACACGCCGGGGGGCAAGGACGCCGGATGCGCCATCTACATCGATCGGCAGCTTGCCGGCCCCTATGGGCGCCAGGCCGGTCTTTATCTCAGCCTGCCATTCATCAAAGGAACGAAGCAGCAAGGCCCGCAGGACCCGGACGGGCCGGCCGTGCAATACCGCACGGCGCTAGCCGCGCTCGACCGGTACTGCCGTAAGGAGAAAGGCGGACCGTTCGCTTCGCTGAGCGATGCGGACAAGGACGGGATTATCGGCGAACTGGAGAGCGGCGCGGCCAAGCTGGACGGCGCCGATGGGCAGGCGTTCTTCGAGCTAATGCTGAAGAACGTTCAGGAGGGGTTTTTCGCCGATCCGATCTACGGCGGCAATCGCGACATGTGCGGCTGGCGCATGATCGGCTACCCCGGCGCCCGTTACGATTATCGCGACTGGGTCCTGCGTCACAACGAGCGCTATCCTCATCCGCCCGTGAGCTTCATGGGACGGGCGGACTGGAACGTGCGCAAGACCTAGAGGTCGAACCCATGGCGCGCAAGCTTCCCAGCAAGGACGTCGTGATCATCGGGCTCGGCTGGACGGGCTCGATCCTTGCCCACGAACTGACCGACGAGGGCCTCGATGTCGTCGCCATCGAACGCGGGCCATGGCGCGACGCCCCGACGGATTTTCCGACCACCTACGCCCAGGACGAACTGCGCTATCGCATCCGGCATGACCTCTTTCTGCGCCCGGAGCAGACGACCTTCACCTTCCGCAACAAGATGAATCAGCAGGCGCTGCCGATCCGCAGCTGGGGCGCGTTCATGCCGATGAATGGCGTCGGCGGCGGGGGAGTGCACTGGAACGCGGAGACATGGCGCTTCCTGCCCTCCGACTTCGTTCTCAAGACGCACCTCTCGCAAAGATACGGCGCGAGTTTTCTACCCGAAGACATGACGATCCAGGACTACGGCGTCACCTACGACGATCTCGAGCCGCATTACGACCAGTTCGAATATCTTTGCGGCACTTCAGGCGCCGCGGGCAATCTCAAGGGGAAGATCCTCGAGGGCGGGAACCCTTTCGAGGGACCACGCTCGCGGCCCTATCCCACTCCGCCGCAGGCGCAGCCGTTCAGCCACACGCTGTTCGGCAAGGCGGCGCGCGAGCTCGGCTACAAGCCGTTTCCGCAGCCGTCCGGCAACCTGTCGCAAGCATATGTGAACCCGCTCGGCGTCCGGCTTGGACCCTGCACCTATTGCGGCTTCTGCGAATGGTTCGGCTGCGGCAATTATTCGAAGGCGAGCCCGCAGACGACCATTCTTCCGGTGCTAGTCAGGAAATCGAATTTCAGCTATCGGACCGAATGCGAAGTGACCCGCATCAATGTCGACGACTCCGGCAAACGGGCCACAGGCGTCACCTTCGTCGATACCAGCGGTGAAGAGTGGGAGCAGCCGGCCGACCTCGTCATTCTTGCCGCCTTCACTGTCTTCAACGTTCAGCTTCTGCTGCTCTCACGCATCGGCAAGCCCTACGATCCGGTCGCCAATCAAGGAGTGATCGGCCGCAATTTCACCCACCAGACGATCTCCGACGCCATCGGGTTCTTCGACAAGGATAAATTCAACTTCAATCCTTTCATCGCTTCCGGCTCGATCGGCATGTGCATCGACGAATTCAACGGCGACAATTTCGACCACGGTCCGCTCGGTTTCGTCGGCGGCGGATATATCGGCCAGGTGCAGACCAACGGGCGCCCGATTCAAACCAACCTGGTTCCGCCCGGCACGCCGCGCTGGGGCGCAAAGTGGAAGAGCGCGGTCCGCGACAATTATTTGAGCACGGTGATCCCGGGCACCGGCGTGCACGGGAGTTTTTACTCTTATCGCGACGTCTATCTCGACCTCGATCCGCTCTACAAGGACCGGTTCGGCCGCCCGCTCATGCGCATGACGATCGACTTTCACGACAACGAGCTGAAGCAGAACGCCTTTCTGACCGACAAATTCGCCGAAATCATCAAGGCGATGGGCGCCAAGGAGGTCGTGAAGCAGACGCGCAAGGGACCCTACGACGTCACTAAGTACCAGACGACGCATCTGTGCGGCGGCGCGATCATGGGGACCGACCCCTCCACCAGCGCGCTCAACCGCTATCTGCAAAGCTGGGACGTTCCCAACCTTTTCGTCATGGGCGCGACCGCCTTTCCGCAAAACGCTGGCTACAATCCGACCGGCACGGTTGGAGCGCTCGCGTACTGGTCGGCCGAAGCGATCAGGACTCAATACCTCAAGAAGCCCGGACCCCTCGTCCATGCCTGATGAGCGCGCGCGCCGGATCGCGAGCCTTGCAGCGGTCGTCTCATTGCTCGCCGCGTTCGGCGTGACGGCGATCGGCAGAGCGCAGACCAACCCATCCGGGACCACCCTCGACCCGCAGAATTTCGGCCAGATCGAGCGGGGGCGGTACCTGATGGTTGTGGGCGACTGCTCAAGCTGTCACACCGTTCCCGGCGGCGAGCCCTTTGCCGGCGGGCGATCGATCGAGACTCCTTTCGGCGTCGTCGTTGGCGCCAATATTACGCCCGATCGCGAAACGGGAATCGGCGCATGGAGCGACGCGATGTTCTTAAGCGCGCTCCGCGAGGGCAAGGGCCACAGAGGCGAATTCCTTTATCCGGCGATGCCCTATCCCTATTATACGAAGGTGACCGAGCGAGACGGGCTCGACATTCGGGCCTACCTCAACACCGTGAAGCCAGTTCACAATCCGGTGGTCTCCAACAAGCTGCCTTTTCCATTCGACGTTCGTGAGGAAATGGCGGGTTGGAACGCGCTCTATTTCACGAGCGGCGAATTCAAGCCCGACTCGGCCAAGTCCGCCGAATGGAATCGCGGCGCCTACCTTGTCGAAGGTCTGGGCCACTGCGGCGCCTGCCACACGCCGAAGACGGCGCTCGGAGGAGACGATCTGGCCCACGCTTTTCACGGTTACAGGCTGCAGGGATGGTTCGCGCCCAACATCACCGATGACAAAGAAAGCGGCGTCGGCGGGTGGAGCATCGACGATATCGCGGCCTATTTGAAGTCTGGCCATAACGCGATCAGCGCGTCGACCGGAATCATGGGGGAGGAAATCTCGCTGTCGAGTTCGCAGATGACCGACGCCGATCTCAAAGCCATCGCCACTTATCTTAAGAGCCTGCCGGGCCAGACAACTTCGCCGCCGGCGCCACTTTCCCCCTCCGAACCGGCGATGGCGGCGGGAGGCGCGATCTACGCCGACGAATGCTCGGCCTGCCACGGCATGGGTGGGAAAGGCGTCCCGTATCTATTCCCTTCGCTTGCGGCGTCTCCAAACGTCCGTTCCGCCGATCCGACGAGCCTCATTCGTGTTCTCCTCGAAGGCGCGCGCAGCGTGGCGACCCCCGGAGAGCCGACTAGCCCGGGCATGCCGTCGTTTGCATGGAAGCTAACTGACGAGGAGGCCGCCGCGGTCTTGACCTACATCCGCAACTCTTGGGGTTCGTCCGCGCCGGCGATCGATGCGCGCCAAGTGGGCGAGGAGCGCGCATCAATGGTGCGCAATGGTGGATAGCGACGGAACGTCGTTGCCGTCTTCGGAGGATTGCGTTTCGCTCGAGCGGGCCTCGATGCCGCCGCGGGCGCCGAGCAATGGCCGACAGGGTCTCCGAACGGCGCGTGGCGGTGCGCAACGCGTCACAAGCTGCCGGCCTGTTCCGACAGTTGAGCCAAAGCTTCTCGGCCGAGGTCGGCGCGCGCTCGAGCTCGCCGCGGCGCTGGGCGAGGTCGGCCATCTCGAGGGCGTCGCCGCCGGCGGCGCTCGCCTCCAGGAGCGCCTCGTCGACGCGTCGCAGGAGATCGTGGAAGCGGCTCATCCGCTCCTCGGGCGCGGCTACTTGCTCTGTTCGAGGTCTTCGAGGCGCAAAGCGAAAGCAGACGGCGCAAAGACGGGCGTGACGAGGCCGGACGAGGAAGTGTCGCGCGAAACCTTGAAGCCGTCCGCAGACGGTTCGAGAAAGACGTGCGTGGCGCGTTTCACGGCGTCGATCACCCAGAATTCGCGAATTCCGAGTCGGGCGTAGAGTAGAGTCGAGGAAGGGCGCGGTGGCGTTGAGGCATATGGCCAATGGCTCCGTTTCCCTTCCCCGCTCATCAAACCGGACGTGCCCAATTAAGGCATCCGGCTTTCCGACAGACTTCACGGCAGGCCCACGGCGACGAC
>DASRSL010000100.1:0-22491 GCA_035656495.1 Roseiarcus sp. | reverse complement strand
TCCCCTCTCCCGCCGGCGGGAGAGGGGCTAGGGGTGAGGGGCCGCCCTCATCGGGCGCTTCGCGCCACCTTCTCCCGCAAGCGGGAGAAGGGATTTCAGCTCTGCACGCCCTTGACGTACCAGTCGATCATCGCGAGGTCGGCATCCTTCATCCGCTCGTTCGCCGGTACGCGCTGCTTGCCGGACTGGTCCGAGATCGGACCGGTGAAGACGTCGTAGGAGCCGTCCTTCCAGCCGGCGATGATCTCGTCGGCGTCGGCCTTTATGTTGTCGGGCATCGCCTTGTTGTAGGGCGCCATGACGACCGTGCCCTCCTTCATGCCCCACCAGGCGTCGTCAGGCTTCCAGGTCCCCTCGAGCATCGCCTTGGCGCGCGAGATGTAATAGGGGGCCCAGATGTTCTCGATCGCCGTGAGCTGCGTCCTCGGCGCGAAGCGCGACATGTCGGCGGCGTTGCCGAAGCACCAGACTTTGCGCTGCTCGCAGACCTGCAGCCCCGCGGGGCTGTCGGTGTGCTGGCAGACGACGTCGCAGCCGAGATTCGCCAGGGTCTGCACGGCGGCAGCCTCCTTGGCCGGATCGAACCAGGAGTCGATCATGATGAGCTTGGTCAGGACCTTCGGATTCACGGCCTGCGCGGCGAGGGTGAAGGCGTTCACGCCCAGCACGACCTCCGGCACCTTATAGGAGCCGAGATAGCCGATCGTGTTTGATTTCGTCATCATTCCGGCCATCGCGCCTTCGACCGCGCGGCCCTGATGGAAACGGGAGTTGTAGGCGCCGAGATTGGGCGCGTGCTTATAGCCGGTGCAGTGCTCGAACATGACGTTCGGGAACTGCTTGGCCGCTTCGACGCACTGGTCCATGTAGCCGAAAGTCGTCGCGAAGATGAGCTTGTGTCCCTGCGCGAGGTCTTTGAGGATCGGCCCCGCGCTGGCGTCCTCCTTCACGTTCTCGACATAGTCGGCGACGACCTGGCCCTTGAGGGCGTCGACCATCGCCTTGCGACCCTTCTCATGCGCCCAGGTCCAGCCGTAGTCGCCGATCGGGCCGAGATAAACGAACCCGACCTTGAGCGGCTCGGCGGCGAAGGCGCGCCGGCCGAGCGCCTGCAGCGCAAGGCCTGCGGCGGCGGTCTTCACGAAATTGCGGCGAGTGATCGAACCCACATTCTTCTCCCTGCGCTCCGTCATTGTTATGACGCCGGAGCCTCGCGCGTCCTGAAGGTCTGAGAGCAAAAACGTGCGCCACGACAAGCCGGGGCTAGCGCGCCGCCGACAGGAGCTTTCGCCGGCTCTCGGAGCGAGAGCCTGCAGCGGCGACGGACGCGGCTCACGGCGAGCCCGCGAACCCGGAGTCCTACTCGAGATGGCCAGGCACTCGAATCAGGTCTGGATGCCCTTGACGTACCAGTCCATCACCAGCATGTCGGCGTCCTTCATGCGCTCGCCCGCCGGCACGCGCTCTTTGCCGGACTGGTCGGCGATGGGGCCGGTGAAGACCTCGTAGCTTCCGTCCTTCGTTCCGGCGATGATCTTGTCGGCGGCGGCGCGCACGTTTTCCGGCACCGCCTTGTTGTAGGGCGCCATACCCAAAATTCCCTCCTTCATGCCCCACCAGGCGTCGTCCGGCTTCCAACTTCCATCGAGCATCGCCTTGGCGCGCGAGATGTAGTAGGGGCCCCATAGGTCGAGGCTGGCTGTCAAATGAGCGTGCGGCGCAAAACGCGACATGTCGGCGCCGTAGCCGAACCCATAGATCTTGCGCTTCTCGCAGACCTGCAGCGTGGCCGGGCTGTCGACATGCTGGGCGATGACGTCGCAGCCGAGATTGGCGAGCGTGTTCGCCGCGGCGGCCTCCTTGGCCGGGTCGAACCAGGTGTCGATCATCACGAGCTTGGTGGTGATCTTCGGATTGACCGCCTGCGCCGCGTGCGTGAAGGCGTTCACGCCCATCACCACCTCGGGAATCTTGAAGGACCCGAGGAAGCCGATTGTGTTCGTCTTCGTCATCATGCCGGCGATCGTGCCGATCACAGCCCGTCCCTGATAGAAGCGAGAGTTGTAAGTGCCGACGTTGTCGGCGCGCTTGTAGCCGGTGCAGTGCTCCCACTTGACGTCGGGGAACTGCTTGGCGGCCTCGATCGTCTGATCCATGTAGCCGTAGGAGGTCGTGAAGATGAGCTTATGGCCCTGCTGGGCCAAGTCTTTCATGACCGGGATCGCGCTCGCGTCCTCCTTCACGTTCTCGACATAGTCGGCGACGACCTGTCCTTTCAGGGCGTTGAGCATTTGCTTGCGGCCCTGCTCGTGCGACCAGGTCCAGCCATAGTCGCCGATCGCGCCGAGGTAGACGAAGCCCACCTTGAGCGGCTCGGCGGCGAAGGCATTGCGGCCGAGCGCAGGCAGGGCGAGGCCCGCGGCCGCGGTCTCCATGAAATTGCGGCGGGTAACCAGAGTCATTTCGTTTTTCTCCTTGTCCGTGACACTCTTCTTCAACTGCTCGGCAGGAAGGGGCGGCCAAGGCAGGCAGGCGCCTCGCTCCCCGTTACGCCGCGGGCCGATATGACGGCGAGCACGACGACCGCCATGATGTAGGGCATCGCGGCCCAGAACTGCGACGGCAGGAACGAGAAGCCCGAGGCCTTGGCGTAGAGCTCGAGCGTCATCAGGACGCCGAAGAAATAGGCGCCGGCCAGGAGGCGGCCGGCGCGCCAGCCGGAGAACACGACGAGCGCGAGCGCAATCCAGCCGCGGCCGGCCGTCATCTGCTCCGCCCACATCGGCGTGATCACCATCGAAAAATAAGAGCCCGCGATTCCGGCGAGCGCCCCGCCGAAGGCGATCGCCGCATAACGGATCGTGATCACCGGATAACCGATTGAATGGGCGGAATTATCGTTCTCGCCAACCGCGCGCAGCACCAGCCCGGCGCGCGTGCGGTTCAGGAACCAACCGACGGCGAAGACCATGACGAGCGCGAAGTAGACGAGTGGGCTGTAGCCGAAGAGGACCCGTCCCACCGGGTCGGCCGCAAGCCGGTCGGGAAAGATGGAGTCGAAAGAGGGCACGGTCATGCCGACATAGCCCGCGCCGATCAGCGAAGAGAGCCCGATGCCGAAGATGGTCAGCGCAAGGCCGGTCGCCACCTGATTGGAGCCGAGCGAGAGCGCGAGCACGGCGAACAGCATCGACGAGACGGCGCCGGCGAGCGCGGCGCTGAGCACGGCCACCCAAGGCGCGAAGTCGCCGAGGTCCGGGCCGAAATCGAAGGCGACGGCGAAGGCGGTGACCGCGCCGATCAGCATCATGCCCTCGACGCCGAGGTTGATGACGCCGCTCTTTTCGGCGACGAGCTCGCCGGTCGCGGCAAGCAGGATCGGCGTGGTGACGCCGACCACGGTGACGAGCGCGTCGATGACGAACGCGAGGCTCATGCGGAGGCCTCCGCAGCCGCCGCTTTCGGGCGCGGCGCCTCGCGAAGGACACGCACGCGATAGCGCACGAGAATGTCGCTCGCCAGGATGAAGAACAGCATGGTCGCCTGGAAGATGCCCGCCGTCGCGTTCGGCACGTGCACGACGGTTTGCGCCACCTGGCCGCCGACGTAGGTGACGGCGAGGATGAGGCCGGCGAGGAAGACGCCGATCGGATGCAGCCGGCCGAGGAACGAGACGATGATCGCGGTGAAGCCGTAGCCGGAGGGAAAGCCGAGATTGATCTGGCCGAGCTGGCTCATCGCCTCGAGGATGCCGGCGAGCCCAGCCGCGCCGCCGCTGATCAGGAGCGTCGACCACACCGTGCGCGAGGCGTCGAAGCCGCCGTAGCGCGCCGCGTCCGGCGCGGCGCCGACCGTGCGCACGGAAAAACCGTAGACCGAGCGCGACGTCAGCAGCCAGAAGACGAGCGTCAGCACGACGGCGACGACGAAGCCGGGCGGGATGACCGTCCCCGGAACGACGTTCGGCAGCGACTGGGCCGGGGTGAAAGGCGGCGTCTGCGGAAAGTTGTGGCCGTTCGGATCCTTCCACGGGCCGCCGACCAGATAATTGAGCACCTGGAGGGCGACATAGACGAGCATCAGGCTCGAGAGCACCTCCGAGACATTGAAGCGCGTCTTCAGCCAGGCGGGGATCGCCGCCCAGGCCATGCCGCCCAGAACGCCGGCCGCGATCATCAGCGGGATGATCCAGAACATCTGCCCGTTCGGCAGGAAGAATGCGACGCCTGCGCCGGCCAGCGCGCCGACGATGTACTGACCCTCGGCGCCGATGTTCCAGATCTTCGCCTGATTGCCGAGCGAGAGGCCGAGCGCGATCATGATGAGCGGGGCCGCCTTGGTCAGGACGTCCTGCCATTTGTACGAAGCCACGATCGGCGTGATGAAGGTCTCGTAGATGGCGTGCGGACCGTCGAAGCCGATCAGCTCGAAGATGATTGTGCCGAGAGCCATGGTCAGGAGCACAGAGGCGATCGGCGTCGCCACCAGCATGATGCGGCTCGGATTCAGCCGTTTTTCAAGCCGGATGCGCATGCAGATGCTCTGTCATTTCGATCGTCGCCGTCGGGTCGCCGTGCACCCCGCCCATGAGGAGCCCGATCTCCTCGATCGAGACCTCGCCGACCTTGAGCGTCTTCGACAGCCTGCCGAGGTTGATGACGGCCAGCGAATCGCAGAGCGCCGACAGCTCGTCGAGGTCCTGCGAGATGACGAGCACCGCCGAGCCGCGCGTGGCGAGATCGACGATCGCCTGATGGATGGCCGCAGCCGCGCCCGCGTCGACCCCCCAGGTCGGCTGGCACACCACGAGCGCCTCCGGGCGCTGGAGGATCTCGCGCCCCATGATGAACTTCTGCAGGTTGCCGCCGGAAAGCGAGCTCGCCAAGGCGCCGGGGCCCGTCGCCTTGACGGTGAAGGCGCCGATGACATCGGCGGCGTAGTTGGTCGCCTTGCCCGGGTCGATAAGGCCGAAGCGCACGAGCTCCATCCGGTCGCGCCCAGTGAGGGACGCGTTGTCGGTGAGCGAGAATTCGCCGACCGCGGCATGGCCGTGCCGCTCTTCCGGCGCCGCGCAGAGGCCGAGGTTGCGCCGCTCGCTCACGCCCATCCGTCCAACCGCCCGCCCGGCGAGCACGACCGCTTCTGGACTCGGTGCGAGCGTCTCGCCGCTCATCGCGGAAAGCAGCTCGTTCTGACCGTTGCCGGCGACGCCGGCGACGCCGAAGATCTCGCCGGCGCGCACCGTGAGCGAGACCTCCCTCAGCGCCACGCCGAATTCGGTCGGCTTCGGCAGGGTCAGCCCCTGCGCCTCGAGCTTTGGCGCCCCGAAGACGCGGGCCGCCGGCTTGGCGATCTCCTTCAGGTTGGCGCCGATCATCATTTCGGCCATCGAGCGCGAGGTTTCGCGTTTGGGATCGCAGGTCGCCACCACCTTGCCGCCGCGAAGGATGGTTGCGGTGTCGCAGAGGGCGACGATCTCGTGCAGCTTGTGGGAGATGTAGAGGATCGAGCAGCCGCTCTCAGCCAGATGCCCGAGCGTCTCGAACAATTGCTCGACCTCCTGCGGCGTCAGCACCGAAGTCGGCTCGTCCATGATGAGCAGGCGCGGATTGAGGAGGAGCGCGCGCACGATCTCGATGCGCTGGCGCTCCCCCACGCTGAGCGTCGAGACGACGCGGCGCGGATCGAGCTTGAGGTGGTAGGTCTCGAGCACTCGAAGGAACTCGGCCAGAAGCTCGCGAGAGGAGAGGCGCGAATCGAGGCCGAGCGAGATGTTCTCCAGGACCGTCATCGCCTCGAACAGCGAGAAATGCTGGAACACCATGCCGATGCCGAGCCGGCGGGCCGCGCGCGGATTGGAGATGCGGGCGGGCGCGCCGCCGAACAGGATCTGCCCTTCGTCCGGCGCGATGACGCCGTAGATCATCTTGACCAGGGTCGACTTTCCCGCGCCGTTCTCGCCGAGCAGCGCATGGATTTCGCCGGGCCGGACGCTGAGATGGACGTTATCGTTGGCGCGCACGCCGGGGAACGACTTGCTGACGCCGACAAGCTTCAGTCGCGGGGGAGCTTCAGCCTTCACTTCGACACGCCCTCGCTCCCCTGCCTTCAACTGGCGTCCTGCCCGGTCCGCTTTTTCGCAAGAACCGCGCCGATTCCGTCCCGGCTGGCGCCGGAGGCGATCTTTTCCACGTCTTGCGCCTTTTGCCCGCGACCCTAACGTAGCAGGCCGAACTGTCAAATTAATTGGCGGCAATGGAGCGCCCCGGGATGTCGCCGTCCCGGGCCTTCCGTGCTATTGGCGGCGGCTTCGCTGGAGCGGCCGATGAAAGCTTCCCTTCGCCCCTACGACGAGGCGCTCATGCGCAAAGCCTTCGACGTCGCGAGGCGCGCCCGCGAGGGCGGCGACCATCCGTTCGGCTCGGTGCTCGCCGACGAGGAGGGAAACCTCCTGATGGAGCAGGGCAACGGCTACTCGGCCGCGGGGGGAGACCGCACCGCACACGCCGAGAGCCTGCTCGCTTCGCGCGCCGCCCGCGCCTACGACCTCGGGTTCCTCAGGCGCTGCACGCTTTATACCTCGGCCGAGCCCTGCGCGATGTGCGCCGGGGCGATCTACTGGGCCGGCATCGGCCGCGTCGCCTTCGGCCAGACCGAGAAGGGCCTGAAAGAGCAGACCGGCGCGCACGAGGAGAACCCGACCCTCGACCTGCCGTGCGCGACTGTCTTTTCCGCCGGCCAGCGGCCGACCGAGGTGGTCGGGCCGCTGCTCGAGGAGGAGGCGGCCCAGCTCCAGGCGGATTTTTGGAAGGCGAGGGGGTAAACGACAGCCGCGCCGGCAATGCCCATGGTCGAGCCGCAGAAAAGCCCGTGAATTGCTCACGCCTCCATTGATTCAATGGGTTGGGCGCCAAAATCTGTGACTTTCACCGGCTTTTGCGGCGCGGCTTGCCCGGCCATTGCATACCAGATGAAGTGTTATCAATGTGTTATGGATATGTTTTAATAAACTAGATGAAAATCTGTGCGCCATCTTGCCTTGAACCGATCTCTGCCGAGGCATTCAAGGCCGGCGGCGCGCCGTCCACCACTTTGGCTGGCGTGGCGCCCGACCAAGCGGGACAGGTGAGCCTCATCCCCCTCTCCCTCCCCGGCTTGTCCCGGTGATCGCGGGGAGAGGGTAGGGGTGAGGGCCCAGCCCCTCATCCTAGCCTTCTCCCCGCAAGCATGGAGAAGGGATGTGCCGGCGCCGTAACGCGCCGTCGCTCGTCGGCGCCGCCGACTAACGCCGTGCGCCGGCCGCCTGGCGCGGCATTGCCGTCACCGGAGGCTTGTCGTCTCCCTTGCGGCCATTCAGACGCAGTTCATTGAGGCCGTCGTAGAAAGACGACATCCGGAGCGGCGGGAGAGCGCGGCGTCATCACGAAGCGAGCGCGGATGCGCGCTCCAACGGGGGTACTCAAATGAAAGCAGGGATGATCGGCATGGCGCTCGGCGCGGCGCTGTTGTTCGCGGGCTCCGCGGCTCATGCCGCGCCGTCGGCGATCGCGACGGCCTGCGCCAAGGACGTCAAATCGGTCTGCGGCGCCGTGAAGCCGGGCGGCGGCAAGCTCGCGGCGTGCATGAAGGAGCATTTCTCCCAGCTGTCGACCGACTGCCAGATCGCGATGGTCAAGGCCGCCGCGGTCGGCCGCGCCTGCAAGGCGGACATGACGAAGTATTGCGGCGACGTGAAGCCGGGCCAGGGCTCGAAGGCTCAATGCCTGAGGTCTCACTCCGCCGTACTCAGCGCGGGTTGCAAGGAGGCCATGGCCAAGGCGGAAGCGGGCGGCAAGTAGGGCCGCGGCGTCGCCGCGGCGCCGGCAAATGCGGCCGCTGTCATTTTCCGTGCAACGAAACGCGGCCGCCCGGCTACGGCGCCGCGAACAAGCGAAGGAGACCATCATGAAGACTGTTGTTTCGGCGCTGCTGGCGCTCGGCCTGCTCGCCGGCAGCGTGGCGGAAGCCGACGCCGCCGCCTGCGCCGCCGGTCCGTACCGCGCCGGATGCGCCGGCCCTCGCGGCGCGGTCGTGACCCACCGCGGGCCCTACCGTTACTACCGCGGCGCGACCGTCTATCGGCGCCCGGTCTACGGCGTCCGCTGCTACTATCGGTACGGCCGGCGCATCTGCACCTGACGTCCGGTCGCGGCGAAAACGACGCTCGCGAGCGGGCATCGGCCCCGCTCGCCGGCCTTCCAGCCGCACTCCGTCAGAACGTGAACTTGAAACCGGCGAAGGGCCCGTACATCCACTGCTGATAGCGGAAGCTCCGGGGCTCGAAGTTGAAATTGACGCCGGCGTCCTGCCTGTCGTAGGTGTACATCACGCGATAGCCGAGCGTCGTCGCGAAGTTCGGCGTCCATTTGTAGCCGACGGATGCGAGCGCCTGTCCGGTGGCGCTGTCGCTCCAGCCGCCGAGATCGGCAAGCGCATTGATGAACCAGCGGTCGTCGAAGCGGTATTGCGCTGCGAAGCCCGCGACCGGCATGATCCAGTCTTTGTTGACGCTCTGCGTTCCGTTGAACAGTGCGAAGGGGCCGGTCACGCCGAGTTTCGTGCCGCTGTAAAAATTACGTGCGCCGACCGTGGCATACAGGTCGAGGTTCGGAACGCCGAGCGGCGCGCGAAGGCCGCCGAACGCCGTGACGATCCCTTCGGTCAGAACGAGATCGGTCTGTCCGCCAAACAGCGGATTGTTCGGGTTGCGGATGGTTCCCGAGCCGCCGATCTTGGTCCAGATGGCGTCGAGACCGACGATGAACGTGTCGTTGCGGGCGATGACGGCGCCCATGAGACCGCCCTGCAAGTGCTCGAGCAACTTGGGGAAAGGCGCGTAGTAGGGCAGGGTCGGCAAAGCGCCGAATCCGGAACTTCCCGCGATGCTCGGCGCCCAGCCGTAGCCGGTGATCTCGAACTGCCAGATCGAGGGCGGGGGAGCCGGCGGTGGGGGCGGAGCGGGCTTCGTCGTCGGGAGATCGGCCGCGAGCGACGGCGCAGCCGCAAGTGCGCCGAGCGCGACTCCGATCGCCGTTGCGACGCCCCGCATGATCCGCTTCCGATAGACCGCCGACGCATTTTGCCCGGATGCGACTACACGAAGTCACTAATGAAGCCCGGCGACTTGGGCAAGCGCGACGGCCGTGCAATTCCGGATCTTGCCGGCGAGCGGTGCAAGTTCTCGAAGGCTGTGGCGGAAAGGGTACAGATCGCGTGGCGCCGCGGTGCGGCGGGCCGCTTTACGGTTGCAAATGGCCACTTCGCTCGGCATGGTCGGCCAGCGGCGGACGCCTTGGCGGCGAACCCGGTTCCCGGTGGCGGGCGAAGCGAGATGGCGGTCATCGCCGATTTCGATCATCTAAGCACGGCGATCTCGCATGCGACCGCGCCAGCGTTCATGCTGGGAGCGGTTGCGGCGTTTCTGTCGGTCCTGGTCGGCCGGATGGAGCGGATCGTCGACCGGAACCGCGCCTTGCAGTCTGCCGGCGCCGGCGCGCTCGACCCGTCGCTCAGGGATGCGATCGCCAAGTCCTTCGCCCGCCGGATGCAGCTCCTGAGCCGGGCCATCTACTACGCGGTGCTGAGCGCGCTGATCACCGCAGCCCTCCTGATCGTCGCGTTCTTGGCGGCGCTGGTCGGCATCGGCCACGGCGTCGTCATGGCGGCCATGTTCGTCGTGGCGCTCGTCCTGCTGATGGTTTCGCTGGTGGAGCTGACGCGGGAGATCCGCGTTCACATGAAGACGATGCATCTCGATTGAGATGCTGGCGCGACCAGTCGATGGGGACGCGTCGACGCGCTTGTTTTCGCGGCCGTCATCGGCGTATATCACGGCGGCCGTATGCTTGGCGCATCACGCATTTCGTCTCGACGAACGAGAAACCGATGAGCAGCCAGCAGGCGCCGGCGCCGCACCGGAGATGGATCCAAAATGACCCGCGAGAACAGTCGGCGACGGATCTCCGGCCGCCTTGGTCCGCTTCGGCTGGCGGCCTGACATGAAAATTGCGCGACGGCGGCTTGTGACGGCGCTGGGAGCGGCGGCCGGCGGTCTCGCCGTCGCGGGTCCGGCAGTCGCCAATACGAATCCGCAAATCCGGTGGCGACTGGCGTCCGCCTTTCAGCCGGGCTTCGATTTTCTGTTCGCCGCCGCGCAGACTTTCGCCCAGGTGCTGTCCGACATGACCGACGGCCAGTTCACCGTCGCCGTTTCGGCGGCCGGCGAGATCGCGCCGGCGCTGGAGGCGCTCGAGGCGGTCGCCGAAGGCAAAGCCGACTGCGCGCACACCGCGCTCGCCTATTCCTGGAACAACAACCCGGCCTACATATTCGGGACGGGCCCCCCGTTCGGCATGAACGCCCGCCAGCAGACCTCCTGGCTAATGGACGGCGGCGGCGGCGACCTGCTCGACAATCTGCTCGCCGGACGCAATCTGATGGCCTTGCCGCTCGGCGACACCGGTGCTCAGATGGCGGGCTGGTTTCGCAAGGAGATCCGCAGCCCCGCCGATTTCAAGGGGCTGAAGGTGAGGATCGGCGGCTTCGCGGGCAAGGTGTTCCAGGCTCTGGGGGCGGTCCCGGTCGCGGCGCCGAAAGACGAAATTCTCGCGGCGCTGTCGCAGGGAAAACTGGACGCCTTCGAGTGGGTCGGCCCGTACGACGACGAGAAGTTCAGCGACCTGAAAAACGGCGCCCGCGAGCCGATCGCCAAGGTCGCGCCCTATTACTATTACCCCGGCTGGTGGAAGGGCGACATGCAACTGCATCTCGTCGTCGCCAGGGACAAGTTTCTCGGGCTTCCGAAGTCGTATCAGGCGTCGTTGCGCGCAGCGGCGGCCCTGGCCAACGGCTCGGTGCGGGCGAAATACGACGCGGCAAACCCCGGCGCGGTGAAACGCCTGGTGATCGGCGGGGCGCAGCTTCGTCTGTTTTCCCAGGAGGTGCTGGAGACCTGCTATCGGACCGCGACGCAGCTCTACGCTCAGCTCGCCGAGCAGAATCCGAGCTTCAAGACGATCGCCGAATCCTACATGGCGTTCCGCGCCGACGAGTATCTGTGGTGGCAGGTGGCGGAATACTCGTTCGACAATTTCATGATCCGCGAAAGGCGCGGCAAGAGCTGAAACCGCCGCCTTTCCGCGCGCGAAGCGAGCGCCGAGGCGAAGAGGCCTTTCCGCATCTGGCTATCGACAATTCGACGCTCAGGCGGTTCAATAGCGAAGACGTCAGAAGGTCGAGAACCGGGGGCCTGGGAAGCCAACGATGAAAGCGAAGATTCTGGGCTTGGCTTCCGGTCTCGCGCTCGCCTTCGCGGCAGGCGCTCCGGCTCGGGCGCAGTTCATGTCGAGCCCATACCCGGTGATCATCGTCCCGCCGCCGCAGGAGCAGAAGCCCGTCGCGCCGATGCCGACGCCCAAACGGGCTCAGCCGCCAAAGACCACCGCGCCGCCGTCCGACTCGCCGCCGCCGAATCTGGGCAACTGCTACCGTGGCCGGACGAACGTTTGCTAATAGGCCCGGCGCGTATCGCGGATGTCGACCTCAGCGGATCGGCGGCGCGTACTGGATGCCGCCGTTGTCCCAGAGCTCGTTCAAGCCGCGCGGGACGCCGAGTTTCGAATGGGCGCCGACGTTGCGGTCGAACACTTCGCCGTAATTGCCGACGGCCCGGATCGCGTTGACCGCCCAGGCGTTGGAGAGGCCGAGGGGCTTGCCGAAGTCGCCCTCCGCGCCGACGAGCCGCTTCACCGCCGGCTTCTGCGACTGCATCGCCTCGTCGATCGTCTTCGAGCCGACTCCCAGCTCCTCGGCGTCGAGGAGGGCGAAATTGACCCACTTGACGATATTGAACCACTGCATGTCGTCCTGGCGCACCACCGGACCGAGCGGCTCCTTCGAGATGACATCAGGCAGGATCATGTGATCGCTCGGCTTGGGGAACTGCGAGCGCAGGGCGAAGAGCTGCGATTCGTCGGTGGTCAGCGTGTTGCACTTGCCGGTGAGATAGTCCGACACGACCTCGGTGACCGTCTCGCCCTCGACGAGCTCGTAATTGATGTGGTTCGTCTCGAAGAAGTCGGCGGCGTTGGCTTCGGAGGTCGTGCCTTTCTGGATGCAGACCTTGCTGCCGTCGAGCTCCAGCGCGGAAGTGAGGTTGCGGCTCTTCGGAACCAGGAACGCCTGCCCGTCATAGTAGGTGACGCCGGCGAAGACGAGGCCGGCATCGTTCTCGCGCCCCATTGTCCAGGTCGAGTTGCGCGACAGAACGTCGATCTTCTTGTCCCTGAGCGCGTCGAACCGCTCCGAGGCGTTGAGCGGCACGTACTCGACCTTCGAGGGGTCATTGAAGATCGCAGCCGCCAGCGCGCGGCAAAAGTCGACGTCGAAGCCCGACCATTGGCCCTTGTCGTCCTTGATCGAAAAGCCTGCGATGCCCTGGCTCACGCCGCAAATGAGCTTGCCGCGATCCTGCACGGTCTTCAGCGTCTGGGCGTCGGCGCTGGCCGCGGCGCCGAAGACGAACGCCGCCGCACCGGCCAGAAGGGTCGAGAATTTCAGCATGATCACCCTCGAAAGGCTTAAGCTAGGCGGCGGTCAGAGCGCGACCGCCTGCTTGATGATGACCTTGGTTCCAACCGGCACGCGATCGTAGAGATCGGTCACGTCCTCGTTGACCAGCCGGAAGCAACCGGAGGAGACGGCGTGGCCGATCGTCTGCGGCTGATTGGTGCCGTGGATACGATAAACGGTCTTGCCGAGGTACATCGCCCGCGCGCCGAGCGGATTGCCCGGCCCGCCAGCCATGAAGCGAGGCAGATAGGGCTGGCGCTCGATCATCTCCGGCGGGGGACGCCAGTCCGGCCATTCCTGCTTGCGCGCAATGCGCTCGAGCCCCGACCACTGGAATCCTTGGCGGCCGACGCCGATGCCGTAGCGCAGCGCGCGATTGTTGGGCTGCACGAGATAGAGAAAGCGCTGGTTGGTGTCGATGATGATCGTTCCGGGCGGTTCGGAAGTTCGAAAGAACACCTCCTGTCGCTCGTAGGCGCCGGTCAGCTGCTCCTCACCCGGCGTCGGCTGGTAGCCCGGCTGGTCGACGACGTTCATGTCGATCTGCTGCGCCGTGGCGAACAGGCCGGGAAGAACCATCGCCGCGGCCGCGATCGCCGCAGCGGCCGCCCGCGCCAAAACCCTTGCTCGAACCGTCATGCCCGCTCCGGTGAAAGGTTGGATAGGATGCGTGTCACGCCCGCTTGCCGCACCGCTCGTAGACCATCGTGCCGTAGCGCGCGGCGTTGTCCGGATCCACCCAGATCGTGGTGAACGAAGCGGGGTCGACGTCGAGGACCTGACGATCGTCAGCCGTCCCCGCGTCGCCCGGCGGCCCGAGATAGGTCTTGCCGTCGGGGCCGGCTTTGAGAACAAGCTCGGAGAGCTGCGGCTGGTCGGCCAGATACATCATCACGCCGCCGCTAGGCCCCTTGCCGATGACATAGGGCTTGTTGCACTGGGCCCTCGCTTCCTTGATCGTGCGGTCGCGGTCACTGTCTCGATGGTAGGAGGCGAGGCCCCATTTGCCGATGATCTGGTCCGACGTGACGCTCGGTATCGCGGCTACGGGAGGCGGCGCGGACTCGGTCTGGCAACCCGCCAGCGACGCTGTTCCCACTGCCCCGAGCGCAAACGCCCAGCCGCGAAGTGCGATTCCCACCCGACGCCCCCCTTCAAATCTCGTCCTGACCTTCGCGACGCGAATGGCCGAACATGCTCGAGGCCCTCACCTGCGGAGCTTGCTAGCAAAGGGACGGGGGCCGGTCAATCCGACCGCCTTGTCGTCCCCTTGTCGTCCGCTGCAGTCCTTGGCCCCGCGCCCTTTGCGCCGTCGCTCGAACTCCCGACGGCTTGTTGCTTCTCGCGGCGCCGCCTAATGAGGAAGCGCCGGACGCGCCCACCACGGCATGATCGCGCTCGGCGACGACCTGCGCAGCGCCATGTGGCTCGCGATCGAAGTCGAAAACCTCGCCCGCCAATACTTCAATTGCCTGCAGCTTGGCGGCGAGCCGCCGCTACTGACGTCCGAAGAGGTCGCGAACGTCGCCAAGCGGATTGCGAATTACGGCCTGTACATCGCGCCCGAATAGGAGGCCGGACGGTCGAAAATTTGCCGGCGGCGGCGTCGCGGCGAAGGATCATCAGAAGAAGGATCATCAGAAAGAGCAGGCCCTTGTCGGACGCCGCCCCGATAACGGCGGCGGACGGGCTTACAAAGCCAGGTGCGAAGCGAGGAAGGCGCTCGTCATCAACAGTGCGATGAAGAAGACGAGGGCGGCCATGCTGCCCCACCGGTAGCTCACCAAAGCTGCCGCGAGCACGAGGCTCCAGAACAGGACTGAAAAGAGTTTCATGCGGCTCTTGCGCGGTTGTCGGCTCTGCCGTGTCCGCGTGGGAGAGTGCGAACGGCGCCTTCGCCAATATGCGAGGCGTAAAGTGTCAGATGCACAGCCTCGCGCCGTAAGGACTTCGAAAATTGACGTAAGAGACCACTGCTGACCGGCGCGCCAGACCGAGTCGAACAAGAGAAAACAAGAGTCGAGGCGAGAAATCTGTCGCGACGCGGAACCTGCGAACACGCGAAGGGGTTCGGTCGGACAGGCGCAGCCGCATTCCGCTGTGGTCGTCAATACGTTGAGAAATCTTTAAATGGATCGGCCAAAGCGAGGACATGAGGAAAGGCGCAGCCTGTCCGCGAATTGGCCGCGACGCGGCGATCGGGGACGCAGCTCGAATTGCAACAGGATCGGAGTGAACCATGTCAGCATCCCGCTCTTTCCCCCTTTCGCGGAACCGGAACCGCATTCTAGCCTCCGTCGCCGCGCTCGCGCTGGCCACGGCCGGCGCGATCGGCGAAGGCGCCTTGAGAGCGCCTCATTCGGCCCAGGCCGCCGACGTTACGACGTCGGCCCCGCAGCACCAGACCATCCCGTCGTTTGCGCCGCTGATCGCGCACGTCAAACCGGCGGTGGTCTCGGTCAAGGTCAAGATCGTCCACCAGGACGACTCGAACAACTCGAACAGTCAGCTTAACAACCTCCCGCCCGAATTGCGAAGGTTCTTCAGGCAGTTCGGCCAGCCGAACGGCTCTCCCGACAATCCGCGGCAGGTCATTGTGGGCGAGGGGTCCGGATTCTTCATTTCATCCGACGGCTACATCGTCACCAACAATCACGTCGTGCAGAATTCGAAGTCGGTCACCGTGACCATGGACAACGGCAAAGTTATCGACGCTAAGGTGGTCGGAACCGACCCGAAGACGGATCTCGCGCTGTTGAAGGTCGACGAGCCGGGCAATTATCCCTACGTGACCTTCGCGACGGGGGAGCCGAAGATCGGAGACTGGGTGCTGGCGATCGGCAATCCCTACGGCCTCGGCGGCACGGTGACGGCCGGGATCATCTCGGCCGAGGGCCGCAACATTGGCGACGGTCCATACGACCGCTTCCTGCAGATCGACGCGCCGATCAACCGGGGCAATTCCGGCGGACCTGCGTTCAATGAGGACGGCCAGGTCGTCGGCGTGAACACGGCGATCTTTTCGCCTTCCGGGGGCAGCGTCGGCATCGGGTTCGCCATTCCCGCAGACACGGTCAATCAGGTGGTCACCGCGCTCGAGCACGGCGGCGTCGTCCAACGCGGTTATCTCGGCGTGCGGATTCAAGAGATCAATCCGGATATGGCGGAGGCCCTCGGGCTGAAGAGCAAGGAAGGCGCGATCGTCGCCTCCACCATGTCGGGTACGCCCGCCGTGGACGCGGGCCTTCAGGCGGGCGACGTCATCACCAAGGTGAATGGGAAGGAGGTCAAGGACGCCGGCGACCTCACCCGGCAGATCGGAGCAATGAAGCCGGGCGACAAGGTCCAGATTTCGTTTATCCGCAAAGGCGCCGAGAAGACCGCCGAGGTGACGCTCGCGCCGCAGGAGAACGAGACCGTCGCCAAGGCGCAGTCGAATGCGCCCGAGGAGCCCCAGGGATTCGGCCTCGAGCTCGCGCCGGCGCATGAGATCGACCCCAATCAGAAGGGAGTCGCAGTCACCGGCGTCGATCCGGCTGGCCAGGCCGCCCAGAAGGGGCTGGCTAAAGGCGACGTCATTCTCGAAATCGACGGCAAGCCGGTTTCCACGCCGGGCGACGTCAACTCCGGGATCGCGACCGCGAAACAGACGGGCAAGAAGGCTGTCATGATGCGGGTGCGGACCGCCGACGGCAACGACCGGTTCGTCGCCTTCGCGTTCCCGAAGGTGGGATAGCCGCCGGCGGCATTCAAACGCCGCGATAACAACGCTGTGATGCGCCGCGATGACAACACTGTGATGACGGGGTCCGCGCGAAACCCGCGCGGAACCCCGTCGCGTTGTGGACAGCTCTCCTTAAGCAAAGTCCTATTGGCCGTCCCACGGAAATCGCGGTGAGTCGGAGGGGCGGCGTCCCGCCGCCCAAGGTGCGCGGGACGCGCGCCCTCCCGCGCACCCTCCATTGAAGCCTGTGGTAGTCCGCGAAATTCTACTTAGCCGCGGACCGCAGTCGCCCGCTGTTGAAAAATCCGCGAGAGGGAAAACTCGATCGTACGGCGGCAGGCGCAAGACCGTCTATGGGGTCCAGCAGGACCAAGGCGCAGTCAAGCTCATCAGGCTGGCGTCGAGACGGCCAGCCGCCACCCGCAGAAACGGTTCGGTCGGTCAGCCGCAGCAGCATTCCGCCATGCTGGACAGTACCTTGAGAAAACTTAATGGATTGGCCAAGGCGCGGACATGCGAAGTGGCGCATCCTGTTGCGTGTCGGGGACGACGTTCGAATTGCAACAGGATCGGAGTCAAACCATGTCAGTATTTGGTTCTTCCCCCCTTTCGCGGCACCGCAACCGCATTCTGGCCTCCGTCGCCGTGCTCACGCTGGCGACCGCCGGCGCGATCGGCGAGGGCGCCTTGAGCGCGCCGCATTCCGTGCAGGCCGCCGACGTTTCGACGCCCGCACAGCAGCAGCAGACCCTTCCGTCGTTCGCGCCGCTGATCGCGCGCGTCAAGCCGGCGGTGGTCGCGGTCAAGGTCAAAATCGTCGACCAAGGCGACTCGAACACCGGGGGGTTGGGCAACCTGCCGCCCGAGATACAGAAGTTCTTCCAGCAGTTCGGCGAGCCGAACGGCGCTCCCGGCAATCCGCGGCAGGTCATATTGGGCGAGGGATCCGGATTCTTCATTTCGTCCGACGGGTACATCGTCACCAACGACCACGTCGTGCAGAAATCGAAGTCGGTCACGGTGACCATGGACAACGGCAAGGTTCTCGACGCGAAGGTGGTCGGAACCGACCCGCAGACGGATCTCGCGCTGTTGAAGGTCGACCAGCCGGGCAATTATCCCTACGTGACCTTCGCCACAGGGGAGCCGAAGATCGGGGACTGGGTGCTGGCGATCGGCAACCCCTATGGCCTCGGCGGCACGGTGACGGCCGGCATCATTTCGGCTGAGGGCCGCAACATCGGCGACGGCCCCTACGACCGCTTCCTGCAGATCGACGCGCCGATCAACAAGGGCAATTCCGGCGGGCCTGCGTTCAATGAGGAAGGCCAGGTCGTCGGCGTGAACACCGCGATCTATTCGCCGTCCGGCGGCAGCGTGGGGATCGGCTTCGCCATCCCCGCAAGCACGGTCAGTCGGGTGGTCGACTCGCTCGAGCACGGCGGCGTCGTCGAGCGCGGCTATCTCGGCGTCGAAATCCAGTCGGTCGGCCCGGATATCGCGGAGGCCGTTGGACTCAAGCACGCTGAAGGCGCGATGATCGCCAAGACGATGTCGGGGACGCCGGCGGCCGATGCAGGCCTCAAGGCGGGCGACATCATCACCAAAGTGAACGGGCAGGACGTGAAGGACGCAGGCGACCTCACCCGGCAGATCGGCCTGATGAAGCCGCGCGAGAAGATAGAGCTGTCTTACTGGCGCGACGGCGCGGAGAAGACGGCGAATATTTCGCTCGCTCAGCAAAAGCCCGAGACGATGGCGAGCGCAGAGACGAACCAGGATACCGAGACGCCGAAGCTCGGTCTTCAGCTTGCCCCGGCCCCCGAGGCCAACGGCCAGAATCAGAAGGGCGTCGCGATCGTCGGAGTCGATCCGGCCGGCGAAGCGGCCCAGAAGGGGCTGACGACGGGTGACGTCATTCTCGATGTCGCCGGCAAGCCGGTTTCCTCGCCGAGCGATGTGAGGTCCCAGATCGCCAATGCCAAGCATGAGGGCAAGAAGGCCTTCATGATGCGAGTGCAGACCGCCGACGGCAACGACAAGTTCGTCGCCTTCGCATTCCCGAAGGCGGGATAACCGCCGGCGGCATTCGAACGCCGCGATGACATTACTGTGATGACGGCGCGCCGGGCCCGCGCGAAACAGGCGCAGGCCCGGCGCGTTATCCCAACAAGCAGAATGGCGAGGAGGACATGCGCGTTCGCCCCCGATGGGCGCTCGCGGCCGTTGCCGTCATTCTGGCTTCGGTCGCTGTGGTCGATAAGACGCGACATCCAACGTCGAATGTCGCGCCGACGGAACGGGCGGAGAGCGCTGCGGTCCCCGTCACGATGGCCGTCGTGACGGAACGCAACGTCCCCAACTTCATCCACGCGCTCGGAACCGTACAATCGATCGAGATGGTCAACGTCCAGTCGCGGGTGAACGGCCAGATCATGCAGGCCTTCTTCACCCAAGGACAGTACGTGAAGAAGGGCGACCCGCTTTTCCTGATCGATCCGCGCCCCTATCAGGCGGCGCTCGACCAGGCTCAGGCGCAGCTCGCGCACGATCAGGCGTTGCTCAAGCAGGCGCAGACCGACCTCGCCCGCTACCAGCTCCTCTTGAGGCAGAATTCCATCGCCGCGCAGCAGGCCGAGGACCAAGCGTTCGTCGTCCAGCAGGATGATGGCACGGTCAAGCTCGATCAAGCCAATGTGGAGACGGCGAAGCTGAACCTCGCCTATGCCCATATCGACTCCCCTGCCGACGGGGTCGCCGGAGCCATGCAGGTCGATCCCGGCAATTACGTGCAAGCTGGCGCGGGCACGACGCTGGTGACGATCACCCAGATCTCGCCGATCTACGTGTCCTTCCCGATCCCGCAGACCCAGCTTGACGAGGTGCGGGCGGCGCAGGCCAGGGCGCCCCTCGACGTACACGGGTGGTCGCAGGCGGGAAAGCTCCTTGGCGACGGCAAGCTCAGCTTCATCAACAACCAGATCGCGACCACGACCGGCGCCGACACGATCTACGCCACCTTCCCGAATACAGACCAGGCGCTGTGGCCCGGCGAATTCGTCAACGTGGCCCTCATTCTCGGAATGCGGCAAAACGCCATGACCGCTCCGATCACGAGCGTCATGTCGGGTCCCGAGGGCGACTACGTCTACACGCTCTCGGCCGACAATGTCGCTCACCGCGTCCCCGTGCAGGTCGTCGCCCGCCAGAACGGGATGGCGGTGTTTGCAAAAGGCGTCTCGGCGGGGGAGCGCATCGTCGTCAACGGGCAGTACAATCTCGCTGACGGCGTGAAGGTCGCGATCGAACAGCCCAAGGCGACCGCGAGCGCCTCGCCATGAACATCTCGGAAGTCTTCATCCGCCGACCGATCGCGACCGCGCTGATGACCGCCGGGCTCTTCGCCTTCGGCGCTGTCTGCTTCACTCTGCTGCCGGTCGCCGCGCTGCCCAACGTCGAATTCCCGACGATCTCGGTGACGGCAAGGCTGCCGGGGGCGACCCCCACCGTGATGGCCTCGACCGTGGCGACGCCGCTCGAGGACCAGCTCACGGCTATTCCCGGGCTGGCCTCCATGACCTCGACGAGCGGGCTCGGCTCGACGTCGATCACCCTGCAGTTCGACCTGAGCACAAGCCTCACTCGCGACGCCGGCTATGTGGAGCAAGCCATCGAGGCCGCAAGCGGCCTCTTACCCAAGAACATGCCGACCCCGCCGACCTACCGGGTCGCCAATCCGGCCGACACGCCGGTTATCATCTACGCGATTCATTCCGACGCCTATCCGATCCAGGAGCTCGATCAGTACGCCAACATCCTTCTGGCTCAGTCGCTTTCGCGTGTGAACGGGGTCGGCCAGGTGATCATCGCCGGGCAGGCGCAGCCCGCCGTGCAGGTGCAGCTCAATCCCAACGCGCTCGCGGCGAAAGGACTGGGGTTCGCTCAGATCAGCGCCGCGCTGACCTCGGAAAGCGTTCTCCAACCGACCGGCAATCTCGAAGGTCGCCACTTGGAGTTTCCGCTCGACGTCAATCAGCAGCTGACCAACGCCGAAGAGTTCCGCAAGGTGATCGTCGCCTACAGCAACGGCGCGCCGGTCAAGCTGGGGGACATCGCGACCGTGGTCGACGGACCGCAAAACCCGCGCACGGGCGCCTGGTTCGGGACCAAGCGATCCGAGGTTCTGTTGGTCTTCAAGGCGCCAGGCGCCAACACGCTCGACGTCGTCGACAGGATCCAGGCGATGATGCCGCAGCTCGAGAAGGCGATCCCGCATTCCGTGCACATGAACCTCGTCTCCGACCGCTCCCTCTCGATTCGCGCCTCCGTCTCGGACGTCGAGTTCACTCTCCTGCTGGCGATGGCGCTCGTCGTCATGGTCATCTTCCTTTTCCTGCGCAAGTTCTGGGCGACCGTGATTCCGAGCATTACCTTGCCGGTCGTGATCGTCGCGACGTTCGCGGGGATGTATCTGCTCAGCTACAGCATCGACAATCTGTCGCTCATGGCGCTCACGATCGCCATCGGCTTCCTTGTCGACGACGCGATCGTGATGATCGAGAACATCGTCCGCCATATCGAGGCGGGGAAGCCGCCCCTGCAAGCCGCCCTCGACGGCGCGGGCGAGATCGGCTTCACCATTCTTTCCATCACGCTGTCGCTGGCGGCGGTCTTCATTCCGGTCCTTTTCATGTCGGGCGTGGTCGGACTGCTTTTCCACGAATTCGGGGCGGTGACGATTCTCGCGATCTTCCTCTCCGGCTTCGTGTCGCTGACGCTGACGCCGATGATGTGCGCGCAATTTCTGACCCGCGAGAACCGCGAGGGGCAGGGCCGCTTCAACCGCTGGCTCGAGCGCGGTTTCGACCGCATGCGCGACATGTACGACCGAGGGCTGGTCTGGGCCCTGCGGCACGAGTTTCTGATGCTGCTCGTCACCATCGCGTTGATAGCCGGAACGGTGTTCCTTTATGTCGCGGTCCCGAAGGGGTTCCTGCCTCCCCAGGACACCGGCCTGATTATGGTCTCGGCGCAAGCGCGCGAGGACATCGCCTTCGATTCGATGGCGAAAAACGAGAATGAAATTGCCGCCATCATCCTCAAGGATCCCGCCGTGTCCGGCGTCGTCGGCTTCACCGGCGCGACGGCCGGCGCCGCGGAGAACGTCGCCCGTCTTTTCATCCAGCTGAAGCCCTTCCAGGAGCGCCCACCGGTGCAGGAAGTGATCGCGCGGCTCAGGCCCGAGCTCACCAAGGTGGTCGGCGTCAAGATCTTCACGCAGGCTGTGCCGGACATCAGAATCGGCGCCCGGCTCGAGCAGGCGGAGTACCAGTACACGCTGACCGACACCAACACGGACGAGCTCGATCACTTTGCCCCGATCCTGCTGAAAAAGCTCAAGGGCATGAAAATCCTGTCCGACGTCGCCTCGGACCAGATGATCAACTCGCCCCATATCGTCGTCAATGTCGATCGGGATCGGGCTTCGAGCCTCAACGTGCCGATCGAAAACATCGACGCGGCGCTCCAGGAATCCTTTGGGCAGGCGCAAATCGCGAACATCTATATGCCGACCCAACAGGCGTATTTGATCCTCGAGGTCCAGCCGAAATTCCAAATAGGGCCATTGTCCCTGTCGAGCACCTACGTCACGAACGCGACTGGCGGGCAGGTCCCTCTGGCATCGGTCGCGCACGAGACGGTCAAGGTCGAGCCGCTGAGCGTCAACCACCAGGGCGTCTTTCCGTCAGTGACCCTTTCGTTCAATCTCGCCCCAGGCGCATCGCTGAGCCAGGCGGTCAACGCCATCACCGCGGCGAAGGCGAGTCTCGACGCGCCGCCGACTCTGCTCGGGCAGTTCGAGGGCACGGCGCAGGCGTTCCAGGCTTCGCTCGTCACCATGCCGCTCCTGGTCATGGCGGCGATCGCGGTGATCTACATCATCATGGGCATGCTCTATGAGAGCTTCATCCACCCGATCACCATTCTCTCCGCCCTCCCGGCGGCGGGAGTGGGCGCGCTTCTGATCCTGATCGCGACGCGCACCGATCTGACCCTGATCGCGCTGATCGGCGTCCTCCTCCTGATCGGCATCGTCAAGAAGAACGCGATCATGATGATCGACTTCGCCCTGGTCGCCGAGCGGGAGGAAAAGATGA
>DASRSL010000099.1:0-2130 GCA_035656495.1 Roseiarcus sp. | reverse complement strand
GGCGCCGACGCGGTCACGCTCGGCAACCACGCATTCGATCAGAAGGAAGCGCTGGTCTTCATCGAGCGGCAACCCCGACTGATCCGTCCTGCAAACTACCCCAAAGGCGCACCGGGACGAGGCGCGAACCTGATCGAAGCCGCGAATGGCGAGAAAGTGCTGGTCGTCAACATGATGGGTCGCATCTTCATGGATGCGCTCGACGATCCCTTCGCACGCATCGAAGACGAGCTCGCAGCCTGCCCGTTGGGCGTCGGTTGCGACGCGGCGATCGTCGACTTTCACGCGGAGGCGACCAGCGAGAAGCAGGCGTTCGGCTATTTCGTCGACGGGCGCGTCAGCCTTTGCGTGGGCACGCACACGCATACGCCGACCGCCGACGCGCGCATCCTGAGCCGGGGCGCCGGCTTCATCACCGAAGTCGGCATGACCGGGGATTACGATTCCGTCATCGGGATGGAGAAGGACGAGCCGCTTCGCCGTTTCGTCAGGAAAATACCCTCCGGCCGCCTCGAACCCGCCATGGGCGCGGCCACGCTCTGCGGCGTCGCGGTCGAGACCGGCGCGGATGGGCTTGCGAAGAAAATCGCCCCGCTGCGGTTGGGAGGCAGGCTGACGCCGGCCGAGCCGGACTTCTGGAACGGCTAGCCCCGATCTTGGCGAAAACGAGATGAACGAAGTTTGGACGCTGGTCTTCGACCTCGACGGCACTCTGGCGGAGACGGCGGGAGACCTGGTCGGCGCGCTCAACTTCGTGCTCGCGGGCGAAGGCGTCGATGCGGTTCCCGTTTCTGCCGTGCGATCCCTGCTCGGCGCGGGCGCGCGGGCGCTGATCCAACGCGGCTACGCGCGGGCCGGGCGGGATTTGACGCAGGCGAAGCTGGACGCTCTATTCGGCAGGTTCGTGACGCACTACAACGCCCATATCGCCGACCATTCGTGGCTGTTTCCGGGGGTCGAGGCCTGTCTCGACGCATGCGTAGCGGCGAGCTGGCGGCTGGCCGTCTGCACCAACAAGCTCGAACATTCCGCGCGCCTGCTGCTGAGCGCGCTCGGCGTCGCGGACAGGTTCCAGTTCGTCTGCGGCCAGGACACGTTCGGCGCCGCCAAGCCAGATCCCCGGCCGCTCGTCGAGACGATCCTGAAGGTTGGAGGCGGTGTCGGCCGCGCGATCATGGTCGGCGATTCGGTGACCGACATCCGAACCGCGCGGGCGGCGGGAACTTCCGTCATCGCGGTCGATTTCGGCTATACCGACGTTCCCGTGAGCGAACTCGGGCCCGATCGGGTGATCTCGCATTTCGACGGGTTGCTCGAGGCGGCGGAGGCGCTCGCCAAATCTTGACGGGTGCGATTCAACCTTGTGGGGAGTAACCTGGCGGATTCGGCAATCGAGGAAATTCGACTAATGGCGACGGTGAAAGTCAGCGACGAAGCGCTTTTGGCGTTTTTCAATCCCATCCGAGTTTTCGCGACAGATTGGCGTCGATAGTGGGCGCGGTGGGGAACTTGGACGGAGACCTCGGGGAGGCGGACGCGGCCGAAGGGCGGCTCGTCGAGGAGATGCGGCATTTGGGCCGCGAGGCGTTGCAGGATTGGGCGAACGAGCGGGTCGCGGCGACGGAGCGAGAAGTTCGCGGCCGAGCGGGATGCATCGCCATGGTAAAAAAAACTCTACTGGAGCAAGTTTGCAAAATTATTGGAATTTCTTCCTGAGTCGAGCTCAAATATCTAGACCGACCCTCCGTTTTCAAGTGCCAGATTATAAAATATTTCGTTTCCCTTTGCAGTTCATCTCAGTATTGTTTTGTTTCGTTCACGCTGATTCGCAACAACGGGCATGACAAACGATCCTCTCGACGTCATGATGGCGCGCTGGAACCACATCCGGGGCTCTCTGTTTCCTTGGCTGCGCGAGGAAGTCGACCCGATCACCGAAGCGCTCGGGCGTCTCGTCACCACCCTCGACGTGATCGGCCTCGAAGCCTTTGTGCCTTAGCCGCCGCGCGGCCCCGGACGCCCGCCCGAGGATCGCCGCGCCCTCGCCAGGGCCTTCGTCGCCAAGGCGATGCTGGGCGTTCCCACTACCAACGCCCTGATCGAGCGCCTCGCCGTCGACAAGTCGCTGCG
>DASRSL010000098.1:0-2583 GCA_035656495.1 Roseiarcus sp. | reverse complement strand
CACCGTGCAGATCGATGCCCCCGCCCCGTCGACGATAGCGAGTCTTCGCCGGCTATTGGGACCGATGCTGGGGTGGGAAAAATCACCTGAAAGATAATATATCAATAAGTTAGCAGTCAAGGTTGGCGGAGACGGAGGGATTCGAACCCTCGATAGAGCTTTACAACCCTATAACGGTTTAGCAAACCGCCGCCTTCAGCCTCTCGGCCACATCTCCGCTGCGCGTCGGGACTCCGCCCCCGGGATATGCCCGACGCCTGCGCCTATTGCAAGACCCGCGCGCAGGCTCGCGGCCACCGCCGGCCGAACAGGATTTGGCACGCTCCGTCGATCCGGGGGCTTTTCGCCGACCGGGATGACCGCCGGCCCGCGCCAGCAGCGTATTCAGCCATCGCGCCGAGATCGCGACAAAGCTCGGTTCGAACTGCTCGCCGCGTCCGATGTCGACCATGCGCGTACGGCAAGCCGCACTCCTCGAGCACGATAGAAATCTTCCGGCCGTTCGGCATCGGCCAGTAAGAGCGGCATCCGTTGAGTCGTCGCGGCCTTCATCAGCTCCCTGATTGAGGTCGGAGCATCGTGACGCGAGCCAGCGACAGAGCCAGCCCCACCGCCGACGTTCGGACCAATCTCTCGATCCAACGAGGCGCGCGAGCACGAACCGGCTGATCGGAATCGGCGAAACGCCGCGCGCCGAATCTGGTCAGCCGTCGATCGGTCGTCCCCGTCAGGTCGAAGCCGGCGGCTCCGTGGGCGCAGGCGGCGCCGGAACGGATTTCTTGCGCTTGACCGGCGCGGCTTTCTTGACGGCGGTCTTCTTGGCGGCGACCTTCTTCCCGGCGGCCTTCTTCGCAACGCCCTTCTTCGCGGCGGCTTTCTTCGCAGGCTTCTTCACCGCGCTCTTCTTCACCGCGGCTTTGCGCGTCGCCTTCTTGGCGACGACCTTGCGCGCCGTCGGCTTGACGGCGGTCTTCGGCGCCGCCTTCTTGGCTGGAGATTTCTTCGCGGCTACCTTCTTCGTCGTTTTCTTCGCAGCAGCTTTCGCCATTGTGATCAGTCCCTCTCGGTTGATCCCTTCGTGCGAAACGCGTTCGCGCGAAGGACGTACGACTCCGACGTTAACTTTGCTTTTTTTCTCAGATCAAGCGAACGCGCGGCGGAGCAAGGGGTTCCGAGCGCTGGCCTATCGAATAATCACGCGCGCGAGGCAATCAACTCGCTCCGCGCCATCGCGCGTCGCTGTCCTCCACGTGGCGCCGAGACCGGCTCGCGAAACGCTGGACCGATTACATCGTCGGCTTCGGCCCGGCCATCCGATATTTCCGCAATGACCATATTTTCCTGGTCACTGCGCGATTCTCGCTCTCCGTGCTTGGTTGCTTCGCGCGGCCGCGCGAGGGCCACGCGCCGCGCGCTCGCCAGGTCGCGAGAGTCCGCATCGCCGTTGCGAAAGCGTCGAGCGACAGCGCCCGCGTCAGGCATATCGCGATCGAATTTTTCTTGGTGATGAGCGTCGCATTTTTCTCGCGGAAACGAATTTCGATCGCCTGGCGCGTCCGATTCCAAAACGAATCAGATGACGAACGCGCCATGCGACCCCGCGGATTCCTCTCGATCAGAGGAGCCCGAGCTTGGCTTTCAAGGCGTCGCTCACCGCTTGCGGGTTGGCCTTGCCGCCGGTCGACTTCATCACCTGTCCAACGAACCAGCCGAGCATGCCGGGCTTCGCCTTCGCCTGCTCCGCCTTCGCGACGTTGGCCGCGATCACCGCATCGACGGCTCGCTCGATCGCGCCGGCGTCGCTGACTTGGTTGAGACCGCGCGCCTTTACAAGCTCGCGCGGGTCGGCGCCCTTGTCGGGTCCGAGCAGCATCGCGAGCACGTCCTTGGCGATCTTGCCGGAGATGGTTCCCTCGCTGATGAGATCGACGAGCGCGGCGAGTGCGCCCGCGCCGAGCCCCGCTTCGGCGACGCCCACCGCGTGCGCATTGGCGAAGGCGGAGAGGTCCCCCATGATCCAGTTGGCGACCGACTTCGCGTCGCGAGCAGCGCCTTCGAACCGGGCTGCCGCCTCGAAATAGTTCGCCGTCTCCTTGTCGGCGACGAGGACCGCCGAGTCATAGGCATTGAGCCCGTAATCGGCCATGAAACGGGCCTTCTTGGCGTCCGGCAGCTCGGGCAATTCGGCCGCCAGAGCGGCGACGAACTCCTCGTCGAGCTCGAGCGGCAAGAGATCGGGATCGGGGAAATAGCGATAGTCGTGCGCCTCTTCCTTGGAGCGCATCGAGCGCGTCTCGCCGCGCGAGGGATCGAACAGCCGCGTCTCTTGAACGATGGCGCCGCCGTCCTCGAGGATCGCTATCTGGCGGCGCGCCTCGGCGTCGATCGCCTGACCGATGAAGCGAATGGAATTGACGTTCTTGATTTCGCAGCGCGTGCCGAGGGGCGCGCCGGGAAGCCGCACGGAGACGTTGACGTCGGCGCGCAGGCTGCCCTTCTCCATGTCGCCGTCGCAACTGCCGATGTAGCGCATGATCGTGCGCAGCTTGCCGACATAGGCCTTGGCCTCGTCGGCCGAGCGCA
>DASRSL010000097.1:0-3476 GCA_035656495.1 Roseiarcus sp. | reverse complement strand
TCACGACGAGCCGAACATCCTGCACATCGGCCGCAAGGGGGAGGGAGCGCCGCTCAAACCCGGCATGTTCTTCACCGTCGAGCCGATGATCAATCTCGGCGGCTACGGAGTGAAGATCCTGTCGGACGGCTGGACGGCGGTAACGCGCGACCGCTCGCTGTCGGCCCAGTTCGAGCATACGGTCGGCGTGACCGAGACCGGCTGCGAGATTTTCACCCTGTCCCCGACCGGCGCCGACCGCGCGCCGATCCGATGACGCGGCGGCGGCGCGATTAGCGGACTTGCCCAACGCCGGTTTTTGATCGGGTTTCGCTCCGGCTTCACTCCCTCCCTGACCTTCCTGCTTTCCCTGGTTTTCCCTGCCTGGGGAAAAACGACCGCGCTTGGGATCTCCCTGGACAGGCAAACCGCCTGGAATCAGTTGCTTACAGGGCGATGTTAACGAAGGCGGCAGCAGTAGGCAGGGAATTTGAATTTCCCTGGTCGGGGGGAGGCAGGGAAATTTGGCGACGACGAAACGCCGCACTGTCAATTTCTCAATTTCTCACCGTAAGCGGCTGGGCTCAAACAACAATATGCATATATTCCTGTTTTGTTCTTGACAGCTCGCGCGCAGCTGGCTATAATACGTTCTTCGACAGGTAGACAGTGTGCGCTATCCGGATCTCCCTCGAAGGAAACCCCATGACAATCGGACCTTCCGCCGCGAGCATCGCGGTCAGCTGGCGCCCCGTGGCGGGTCTCAAGCCCAATCCGCACAACGCCCGCGTTCATTCCGAGCGGCAGGTCGCCGCCATCGCCGACAGCATTGCGGCGTTCGGGTTCAACGTTCCCTTGCTGATCGACGGCGAAAGCCGGGTGCTCGCCGGCCATGGCCGCCTGCTCGCGGCCGAGCGCCTCGGGCTCGACGAGGTCCCCACGATCATGCTCGCGCATCTCGACGACGCCGCGCGTCGGGGGTTCATGATCGCCGACAATCGCCTGGCCGAGTTCGCCTCTTGGGACAGCCCCCTGCTCGGCTTGGAGCTCAAACAGCTCGGGGGCCTCGACTTGGATTTCGCCCTCTCCGCGACCGGCTTCTCGCTGAGCGAGATCGACCTGATGATCGATTTTGCGCCCGCGGCGCCTTCTTCCCGCGCTGTGGGGAGAAGGCGGCCGGGCGGGCCCCGGCCGGATGAGAGCCTGCCCCGAGCGCAGCGAGGGGGGCGCGGGGAGGAAGCCGCCGCGTCCAGTTGCCCCGCCCCTCACCCTTCCCCGGCAATCGCCGGGTCATCCCCGGGTCCAAGCCCGGGGACGGGGAAGGGGAAGGCGCGGCCCGTCGCCCGGGCAGGCGACGCATGGCGCCTCGGGCCCCATCGTCTTCTCTGCGGCGAAGGCGACGACGACGCCTTCCTCGCGGTCGACGACGCGATCCGGCGTTGGCAAGCGCAGTCGGGCGAAAGCGCCCGACTGGAGTCCACCAAAGAGAGCTTCGCCGCGACCGCGCGCGGCCGACGCCCGGCGAAGCTTGCGCACGCGGCTCGATGAAGACGATGAAGACGCCTGTTTTCGATGCGGACGAACCCTCGTCCTTAACCCCTGGACAGAACGGGGTCGCCCAAGAGGAGCGTGTCGGCTATGGCCGGCCGCCGCGAGCGACCCGCTTCCGTCCCGGCCAGTCCGGCAACCCGAGCGGAGTGGCCAAAAGCCAGCGGATCAGCAAGCTGGTGGCGAGAGCGCTGCAGGAGACGGTCGACCTCCCCGACAAGAGCGGGGCCATGCGCACGCTCACGAAGCTCGAGCTCACGGTGACGCAGCTGGTCAACCGCGCGGCGACCGGCGACCGCCACGCGACCCAGCTCGTCTTCTCGCTCTTGCGCGAGGAGCAGGCCCGCCCCGATCCCTCTCAGCCTCGGCGCCTCGACGAGAACGACGACCTGGTCATCGCCGATCTCGTCCGCACCCTGTCCCGGCCGTTGCAATGACCCCATGAGGCGACTCCCAAGGTGGACTCGATGTGGCAAGGTGGATGGTCCTCCGACCTCGTCCTGAGGCGCCCTTTGCCGGAGGCAAAGGGCCTCGAAGGACGCTCGCTAGCCGCGAAAGCGCGCCCGCGCCCTTCGAGACGCCCGCTTCGCGGGCTCCTCAGGGTGAGGGCGCGGAGGCCGGGCGAGCCCACCTTGGGAGTTACCTCATGAGGCGGCCATGACTCTTCAGCTGGTCTCCGCCCGGACGGTGGGGCTCGACAAGGTTCGGGTCGCGCTCAGCAGGAATTTCCACTCCTTCCTCGTGCGCTGCATCGGCGTGCTTCACGGGCGCCACGCATACACGCCGGCGTGGCACACGCAGGTGCTCGCCTCGCGGCTTCAGGGCGTGGGCGAGGGGAAGACGAAGCGGCTCATCGTCAACGTTCCGCCGCGGCATTTGAAATCGCTGACCGCGTCCGTCGCGCTGCCGGCGTGGCTCCTCGGGCGCGATCCGAGGCTCGCCATCATCAACGTGAGTTACGCGCAGAGCCTCTCCGACGATTTCGCCCGCAAGTGCCGCACGATCATGGCGTCAGACTGGTACCGCGACCTGTTTCCGACCCGCCTCGCCTCGCCCCGCGAGCCGCTGGCCGAGCTCGCGACCACTGAGGGCGGCTTTCGCCTCGCGACCTCGGTCGGCGGCGTGCTCACCGGCCGCGGCGCGGACGTGATCATCATCGACGACCCGCTGAAGCGCGAGGAGGCGATGTCGGAGAGCCAGCGTCGCGCGGTCAACGACTGGTTCGGCGGCACGCTCTATCCGCGGCTCAACAACAAGGAAAAGGGCGCGATCGTCATCGTCATGCAGCGGCTGCACGAGGACGATCTCGTCGGCCATCTCATGGAGCAGGGCGGCTGGGAGCGCCTGTCGCTTCCCGCGATCGCGGAAGAGGACGAGGTCCACGTCGTCGAGACGCCGTTCGGCCGGCAGGAGTTCTCTCGCGCGGCGGGAGAGGCGCTGCAGCCGGATCGCGAATCGCTCTTAACGCTCGAGACCATCCGCACGACCATGAGCGAGACGGATTTCGCCGCGCAATACCAGCAGCGGCCGGCCCCCGCCGGCGGCGGCATGGTCAAGGCGGCCTGGTTCCCCCGCTATCCGGCCGGCATGGTCTCGCCGTTCGAGCGCATCGTGCAGAGCTGGGACACCGCCAACAAGGTGAGCGAGCTCGCCGACTATTCCGTCTGCACCACCTGGGGGATCAGGGCCTCGCGCTATTGGCTCCTCGGCGTCTTGCGCAAGAAGCTCACCTACCCCGAGCTCAAGCGCGCCGCCCACGAGCAAAACGCGCTCCACCGCCCGCAAACGATCCTCATCGAGGACCGCGCCTCGGGGACGCAGCTCATTCAGGACCTGATCCACGAGGGCGTCTCGCGCGTCGCGCGCTTTTGCCCCGACGGCGACAAGACCATGCGCCTGCATGCGCAGACGGCGGTGATGGAGAACGGCTTCGTCCACCTGCCGGACGA
>DASRSL010000096.1:0-3725 GCA_035656495.1 Roseiarcus sp. | reverse complement strand
TCGTAGAGCCGGCTGACGAGGTGAAAGAGAAGCTGGCCGCCGGCCTGGGCGAACGGCAGGTAGCCGAGCTCGTCGAGGACGACGAAGTCCATGCGGGTGAGATAATCGGCGATGCGGCCCTGGCGCCCGGCGCGCGTCTCGGCCTCGAGCTGGTTGACGAGATCGACGGTGGTGAAGAAGCGCCCGCGCCGTCCGGCGCGGATGCAGCTTCGCGCAATGGCGATCACTGCGTGCGTCTTGCCGGCGCCGGTCGAGACAGCGACATGGCGCCGGAATTCTGGCGAGCGAAGAGACAATCTACTATGCCTTTCATCCACTCGCTGGCAGGGCGGTGGCCACGAGCGGTCGGCGCGTCGTTTTCGGGGGCGATGTGCATCTCACGATTCGTCTTGCCGACGGCACGCTGACGTTGACGCCAGAGTGGATGTTGCGGCCTGCGGCTGCAGCCTGCGAGTTTCGTACGGCTCCGCGGCTTTGCCTGGCGCGTTTGCGTGATCTGCGCGCTTATCTCGATGCGGTTCTAGGCTCCGACCGTGGGGATTCGCCCCTGACCGACGGAGCTGATCATGCGCCTGAAACGCCGACAACCGGACCTGTTCGAAGAGCCGCCGCGCCTGCGACCAATCCCGAACGAACGCCGCCGGGCGATGGTGGAGAGTTTGCGAGCGCTTCTGGCGGAGGCGCTTTCGCAGAAGGTCTCGGCTTCGATCCGGAAGGAGGCGCGCCATGAGCCGGATCGAGGCTGACCATCTCGCCCGGGAGGCGATCATCTACGTCCGCCAGTCGACGGTCGATCAGGTGAACAACAACGTTGAGAGCCGTCGACGCCAATATGGGCTGGTCGAGCGAGCCCGGCAACTCGGCTGGGCCGACGTCAGCGTCATCGACGACGATCTCGGACGCTCCGGTTCGGGCGTCAGCCGCCCCGGGTTCGAGAAGCTGCTGGCTGCGATCTGCGAAGGCCGGGTCGGCGCGGTGGTGTCGATCGAGGCCTCGCGCCTGGCCCGCAACGGGCGTGACTGGCACACGCTGCTCGAGTTCTGCGGGCTGGTCGGGACGCTGATCGCGGATGAGGACGGCGTCTACGATCCCCGTCTTCCCAACGACAGGCTCCTGCTCGGCATGAAAGGCACAATGAGCGAGATGGAGCTGACGATCCTGCGCCAGCGCGCCCATGAAGCGCTCAAGCAGAAGGCGCGCCGCGGCGAGCTCTTCACCTCGGTCGCCATCGGCTACGTGCGCAACCACCACGATCGGATCGAGAAGGACCCGGACCTTCGCGTGGTCGAAGCGCTTGCGCTCGTCTTTCGGAAGTTCGAAGAACTGCAGAGCGTGCGGCAGGTCCATCTCTGGTTTCGGCAGGAGAGGATCTTGCTCCCCGCCGTCTGCTACGGCGCGGAAGGCCGGGGCCTGGAGTGGAAGCCGCCGGTCTACAATACGATCCATCACATCCTCACCAACCCGATTTACGCCGGCGCCTATGCGTACGGCCGGTCGATCAGCAAGACGAGAATCGAGAATGGCCGAAAACGCGTCACGCGCGGTGTTCGGGTCGAGCGGCCTGAGTGGGACGTTTTGATCCGCGACCACCATGAGGGTTATATCGGCTGGGATGCCTTCGAGAGGAATCAGCGCCTGATCAGCGACAACGCCAACGGCAAGAGCTGGGCGAGCCGGGGCGCCGTGCGGCGAGGGGAAGCCTTGCTCGCTGGCTTGTTCCGCTGCGGCCATTGCGGGCGCAAGCTGCATGTCGCTTACGGCGGAACGAAGGGCGACGTCGCGCGCTATCACTGCCAGGGCGCATTCCTCAACCACGGGACGAAGCGCTGCATCTCCTTCGGCAGTCTTCGCGTCGACGCCGCGGTCGCCGCCGAAGTCATCGAGCGCATTCAGCCTCTGGGCGTCGAAGCGGCTCTGGCGGCTCTTCAGGAACGTGGACGCGAGGACGCCGAGAAGCGCCGACAGGTCGAGCTGGCGCTCAAGCAGGCGCGTTTCGAGGCTGCGCACGCTCGACGGCAATATGACGCCGTCGATCCCGACAACCGGCTGGTCGCGGGCGAACTCGAGCGGCGCTGGAACGAGCGCCTGAAGGAGGAGCGACGGCTTCAGGACGAACTCGATGCGTTCAGCGCCACGCCTTCGAACGGCGTAACTCCAGATGAGCGGGAAGCGCTCATGAGGCTCGGCGCCGACGTCGAGCGCGCCTGGCATGCGGAAGGGGCGACCATCGCCACACGCAAGCGGATCGTGCGCACGCTGATCGAGGAGATCGTCGTACGCGTGGATGATGATGGTCTCGATCTCGTCATCCGCTGGGCGGGCGAGGATCATACGGCACTCCGCGTGCGCAAGAACCGCACGGGGGAGCACCGCTGGCGTGTCGACGCCGATGTCGTCAATCTGGTGCGGGCGATGGCCCGACAGATGCCGGACATGGGGATCGCGGCCGCTCTCAATCGGACCGGGAAGACGACGGCCAAGGGGCATTCGTGGACGCGAACGCGGGTGGCCACTCTGCGCAACATTCACGGCATCGCCGTCTACCGAGAGGGCGAACGCGCCGAGCGCGGCGAGGCGACGCTGGACGAGGCGGCCGAGACCCTCGCCGTCAGTCCCGCGACCGTTCGCCGCCTGATTGTCGAAGGCGCTCTTCCCGCAAATCAGATCTGCAAAGGGGCGCCTTGGGTCATCCGCACCGCCGATATCCAGAGCGCCGAGGTCGCTTCCGCTGCCGAGCGGCGAAGGAAGCATGCGCCCAGAACTCCGCCGTCTGAAGATCAGCCGGCGCTACCCCTGAACTTTCAATGAGATGGCGAGGTGAGCATTATGAATCGGGCTCGGCGTGGCTCATCCAGACATAAGTTAAGGTATCGCGTGGGCTTGAGGCGCAGGGCTTCAACGATGTAAGCCTCTGTTTCTTCGGCGCGACCGACACGTATCTTACCAAATCCGATAATGGCATGGGCGTTGGCGAGATTTCGATCGACCTGCAACGAATGTTCACATTCGGCGATGCCCTGTGCAGCGCGCTTGGTCAAAATTTCGACGAGTCCTAACCACATGTGGCCGAGCGCATGGTCCGGGACCGAGGACAAGGCCCTGGTCAACTTTGCTTCGGCGGCCGCGAAGGCCGCCATGGGATCAGTCACAAAGGAATTTGCGCCCTCGATCGCCTCCGCGCTCGCCGATCCAACGAGCGCGTCGACATAGTCGGGATCGGCCAATAGCGCGCGATTGAAAAAGCTGCACGCTTGTGCGACATTGTCAGGGGTCAGACCCCTATTGAACCGAGCCATCCCCTGAAAATAGAAGTCCATCGAGTCGGGGTTCGGGGGTCTGTTCGGCGCGTCGCGCCTCGGCGGCGACGAGCTGGGCGTTCAGCGCGTTCGCTAGGCGCGCGACGATTTCGTCCTGCATGTCGAAGAGATCGGCCACGGGCTTATCGAACCGCTCGGCCCAGAGATGACTGCCCGTTTCGGCGTCGATGAGCTGGACGTTGACGCGCGCATGCGGTCTCCGCCGCGCTGGACGCTGCCTTCGAGGATATAGCGGACGTTCAACTCGCGCCCGATCGTCTTCACGTTGAGCTGCTTGCCCTTGTAGGAGAACGCCGTATTGCGGGCGATCACGACCGCGCCTCGTATCCGCGACAGGTCGGTCGTGAGGCTCTCCTGACCCCGTCGACGAAATGCTCCTGCTCCGTGTCGCCTCCGATATTGGCGAAG
>DASRSL010000095.1:0-4203 GCA_035656495.1 Roseiarcus sp. | reverse complement strand
GGGCGGCGCCGCGGTGGAAATGATCTTGGCGCCCGTCGGCTCTATCTGCTTGGTTTCGCCGGTGTCGCGCGATCGGTTGACGAAGAATTCGTAGACATCGCGCGCCGCGCTGGCCTTTCGCTCGAGATCGCGAAGCCCGATCATCGACGGGTCGTTGGCGTGGGTCTGTCGCTCGAGGTCGTCGACCTGACGCGTCAGTGAGGCCTCCAGCGCCTTTGCGCCCGCATAATCGGTGCGCTGGATCTGCGTCAAGCGGGCGAATTCGGCGACGACGGCGGCGTCGGCCGCACGCAGGCGAGCCTGTGCGTCGATGACTTGCGGATGCCGAGGCCCCAATTCGGCGGCCTCGACGAATTTCTTATGGGCCTCGGCCTGCCGCGCCCGCAACGGCCTGAGACTCGTCAGGTCGAGCTGCGCGGCGTCCGCGCCGACATCGCCGCCTTTTCGTCTGGCCACCTCGATCTGGTCGGCGCGCGCGTGCGCCTCGCTCATGCGCTGGCGGGCCGCGACGATCCGGTCGTTCAGAACCTTCAGTTGCTGCTGGACCAGCAATATGTCGCTCGCGCCTGCCAGCCCATTGGCGACCTTGTAATCCTTGACGCTCTTCTCCGCTTCGACCACGCGTGCGCGAAGCGCTTCCAGGCGGGCGGCGATTTCCGCGCCACTCTGGTGGGCGGCGTCGGCATGCATCGCGTCGACTTCGTCGATGTAGGCGCGCGCCGCAGCATTCGCGAGCTCGGCGGCGCGCGCGGGATCGCGGCTCGATATCGAGATGTCGAGCACGAAAGTGCGCTCGGGACGCTCGACCTGAAGGCGCTCGCCGAGCGAGCGCGCCGCCGCGGCGACGGCATCCTGGTCATTCCGGTCGGCTGACATCAAGCGTCCGAACAACGAACTGCCCGCGCTCGGGGCAAATTCAGGATCGCGATCCAGATTCTGCGCCTTGACAACCCGGTCGAGAACCGACTGAGACGCGGCGATCAGCGCCTGGCTCTCGACATAACTGACGAAGCTGTTGGAATCCCAGCCCGGGACGATCGGCTGTACGTCGCTTCCGTGCATGGCGCTGGGATCGATGTAAATTTGCGCGGTGGCGACATAACGGGGCGTCAACAGCTCGCCCGCGCCGAAGGCGAGCAGCCCGCAGCCCATGCCGGCCGCCGTGATCAGGGCGAAGTTGCGGCGCGCAATTCCCACCGCAAGGACCAGGTTCGCCGGTGGCGATCCCGCGAGTCGCGACGCCGCCGCGTCGACCTGCCTGGCCGCGGCCGTCCTGCCAAAAATGAACATTGCGGCTTCCGGTTGCACATCTGGGCCGGGAGAGGCGTCGCCCCACGTCCCGCGTTGCTTCTCGGCGCTCAATTATTGACGAATATGGTTAATGAATTGCTGCCGGCCGCGCCGCCCGAGCGGGCGTCTGAGAGGGCTCGTCGGGACGGCCAAGGAAAGACCCGGGCGCGCTGTCGATCGACCCGGGCCTCAATCCTCGCTGCGGAAACCCGGAGCGCCGCCTTCCCCCAGACCCCCGATGTGAGCTTGCGAGTAACGCTCGACTCCGATCCGCTTGATGAGGTCGATCTGGGTCTCGAGAAAGTCGACGTGACCTTCTTCGTCGGTCATCAGCTCCTCGAACAAATCACGGCTGGGATAGTCCTTTACACTGAGGCAATATTCTGCCGCCTCCTGATAGAGCGCCCGGGCAAAAAGCTCGGCGTCGAGGTCGGCAGCCATGATCTCATCGACATTTTGACCGATTTGCAGCGGGTTGAGCACTTGCAAGTTCGGGAAGCCTTCGAGGAAGATTATGCGATCGATGAAGCGATCGGCATGGCGCATTTCCTCGATCGATTCCTCGCGCCACTTCTTCGCCAGGCTGTTGAGCCCCCAATTGTCGAGCAACCTATAGTGCAGCCAGAACTGACTGACGGCGGTCAGTTCGCTCCGCAGGCCGCGGTTGAGATATTCGATGACTTTCACGTCGCCCTTCATGTCGCCTCCGAGCTGCTGCGGCCATTTGTGAAAATCATCCTACGGGCCGAAGTCCCGCGGCGCAACAGTGGGACCCGCCTCGACCATCACTCGGCGGCGATCAGAAACTTCGGTTCCTCGGGCCGATCCTCGGCGTTGTTCGCCTCCTGGCCCGGACAGGTCCCGCAGCCGACTTCGCAATTGGCGACGTGCGCTTTGAGGAGAAGAGCGCGAACCGTGACGATGCATCGCCCGCAGCGAGGCGCGCAGCCGAGGCACCGGTAAGCTCGACCGGGTGAACAGGGATCCGCGCCGTCGAGAGTCTGGAGCGTGGCGAGAATTTGAGTATCGGACAGGACATTGCAAGAACAGACGATCAAGTTGGGCTCGCAGTTTAGAAGCGTTCTAATGTAGGGATATCAACGTGTTATATAGCTCCTGTTGCGCAGATGGCAAGTCCGCGCGCAGTCGGCAGGCAGATCCTCCGGGCGTGCAATCTGCACACTCCCGCCCTTACAGTCTGTCAACGAACGGTCCGGATCTCATCGATATAGATCATTGGCTACGGAGAGAGCGACGGGACCGCTCTGGCTCCGAACGGCAGGCGGCGGCGGAGCGAGACTTTGCTCAACCTTGCGCGAGCCGTCCAACACCCGGCGGGGGGATGCCCGCCTGAATCTCGGCGCGAATCGGCTTCAGTGCATTTTCGTCCAACGTCTCCCGTTCGAGCAGAAGTTTGGCGCCACGGTCGAGCACGGCTTCATGCGCCTTCAGAATGCCCGACGTGCGTTTGAAGCTGGCGTCGACGATCTGTTGTACCGCTTGATCGATCACATGCGCGGTTTCGTCGCTGTAGCGTTTCTCGCGCATTCCTCCGAGCTCCGGCGGCCCGCTCAGGAAAGGCGAGGGTGCGCTTTCGTAGGAGACCGGCCCGAGCGACGGGTCCATGCCGAAACGGGTCGTCATGTCGCGCGCGATATCGGTGACTTTGGCGAGGTCGTCGGCGGCGCCGGTCGACAGTTGCTGGAAAACCACCCATTCGGCGGCGCGGCCGCCCAGCAGGACCGCCATCTTGTCCAAGAGTTCGTCGCGGGTGATTACGAAACGGTCCTCCGTCGGCCGCTGGAGGGTGTAGCCGAGCGCGCCGACGCCGCGTGGGATGATGGAAATCTTGTGCACCGGATCGGCGTTCGGCAACGACATCGCCACCAGAGCGTGGCCCATTTCGTGATAGGCGACGACTTGCCGCTCCTTCGGCGTGAGGACGCGCTTCTTCTTCTCGAGGCCCGCGATGATTCGTTCGACGGCCTCGGTGAAGTCGTTCATGCCGATCTCATTCGCGTTGCGCCGCGTCGCGACGAGAGCCGCCTCGTTGACGAGGTTCTCGAGGTCCGCGCCGGTGAACCCGGGCGTCAGCTCGGCGATCTTCTGCGCCGAGACGTCGGCGGCGAGCCGATGCCCTTTCAGATAGAGATTCACGATCTCGATCCGCCCGAGCTTGTCTGGCCTGTCCACCAGTACCTGGCGGTCGAAACGGCCGGCGCGCAGCAGCGCGGGATCGAGGATTTCCGGGCGGTTGGTGGCAGCGAGCAGCACTAGGCCGCTCTTGGAATCGAAGCCGTCGAGTTCGACTAGCAACTGATTGAGCGTCTGCTCCTTCTCGTCGTGGCCCATATAGGGATAGGCGCCGCGGGCGCGGCCCATCGCGTCGAGTTCGTCGATGAAAATGATCGCCGGCGCCTTCTCGCGCGCCTGCACGAACAGATCGCGCACCCGCGCCGCGCCGACGCCGACGAACATTTCGACGAACTCCGAGCCGTTGATCGAGAAGAACGGCACGCCGGCCTCGCCGGCCACCGCGCGAGCGAGCAGAGTCTTGCCGGTGCCCGGCGGCCCGACCAGCAGGATGCCCTTCGGCATTCGCGCCCCCAGCCGGCCATATTCGCCGGGATGCTTCAGAAACTCGACGACTTCCTCGAGTTCCGCCTTGGCTTCGTCCTCCCCCGCCACGTCCTTGAACGTCGTCTTGGTGTCGGTCTCGACATAGACCTTCGCTTTGCTGCGCCCGATCGACATCAGCCCGCCAATGCCGCCCTGGCTCTGCGCTACGCGCCGGAACCAGAAGTACCAAATGCCGAAGAACATCAACGTGGGAAGGATCCACGACAACAGCGTGCTGACGAAGGTGTTCTGCACCTGGCCGCTGAACCGCACGTGGTTCTGTTCGAGTTCGTC
>DASRSL010000094.1:0-3549 GCA_035656495.1 Roseiarcus sp. | reverse complement strand
TGGTCGAATGCGACGACCGCGACGAGAATCAAGCCGATGGTGATTTGCTGGACGTAGGGATTGACGTCCATCAGCACCAGCCCGTTGATCAGCACGCCGATCAGCACCGACCCCACGACGGTGCCGAAAATGGTGCCGACGCCGCCGAACAGGCTGGTGCCGCCGATGACCACGGCCGCGATCACCGTCAGTTCGTATCCCGTGCCCGCGACGGCCTCCGACGAATTGAGGCGCGCCGAGAGAATGAAGCCCGCGAGCCCTGAGAGAAAGCCGATGACGACGTAGACCGACAGCAGGACCAGCCGCACATTGACGCCGGAAAGCCGCGCGGCCTCGCGATTGCCGCCGACGGCATAGATCTGACGTCCGTAGCGCGTGTAACGCAGGACGACGAAGGCGATCGCCGCCGCGACAAGGAAGATGATGACCGGGACGGGCACGGGGCCGATGCGCCCCTGTCCCCACCAGCGATAGGAGGCGTCGAATCCGCTGATGGGACCCGACCCGGAAATCATCAAAGCGAGGCCGCGAAACACCGAAAGCCCGCCGAGCGTCACGACGAACGGGGGCACCTTGAGCCGGGTGATGGCCGTGCCCTGGATGAAGCCGCCGGCAATCCCGACCACCACGGCGCCCAGCATGGCGGCGAACCAGCCATATCCCTGCGCCCCGGACGCGTTCAGGGAGAAGGAACTGACGGTGGTGCCTTTCGCGATCATCGCCGCGACGAGGCCGCAGACCGCGACCAGCGAGCCGACGGAGAGATCGATGCCGGCGGTCAGGATGACAAACGTCATGCCGACCGCGATCAGGCCCTCGATCGAGATTTGGCGCATGACGTTGAAAAGATTCAGCGACGAGAAGAATCCCGGCTCCAGGAAGGAAAATATCGCCATCAGCAGCGCGAGGCACAGGACGGGAGCGTATCGGCTCAGGAAGGGAATGATGGCCGCGCTCCCTGTGCTTCGCGAGCGGCGCTTGGACGCGGTCAGGTCGGTCATGCTCGTTCCTCAAGACGAACGTCGGATCGTCCCCCTGGCGGCGCGGGCGCGTCCAAGGTCATCAAGTGCATCAACGTCTCCTCGTCAGCCTGATCGCGCGGCAGCGTCGCGGTGACCCGCCCTTCGCGCATCGTGACGATGCGGTCGCTGATGGCGAGGATTTCCGGCAGCTCCGAGGAAATGGCGACGATCGCGATTCCGGACCGCGACAGCAGGTCGAGCTGCTCATGGACGTCCGCCTTGGCCGCAATGTCGATGCCCCGCGTCGGCTCGTCGACGATGAGAACCCTAGGCTTGAGCGCGAGCCATCGGGCCAGCACGACCTTCTGCTGATTTCCCCCTGACAAATCGACGATCTGACTGTCCGGGGAGGCCATGCGAATCCCCAGCAGGGTTCGATAGCGCTCGACGAGATTCAATTCCGCCGCGTCGCTGACAAACCAGCCGAAGCGGCTCAGCCGCCCCAGGCTCGAAATGGCCAGGTTCTGCCGCACCGCGAGTTCGAGGAAGAGCGCCTGCTGCTTACGGTCCTCGGGAACCAGGCCGATGCCGTGCCGGATGGCGTCCGTCGGCGAGCGGATGTCGACGGCGCGGCCGTCGATCGAAATGACGCCGCGCTGCCTCGGGTCGGCGCCGAATATCGACCGGGCGGTTTCCGTCCGCCCGGCGCCCATCAGCCCGGCGAGACCGAGGATCTCGCCGGCGCGCACCTCAAACGAGATATCCCGCAGCAGGGTGGCCTGCGGATTGGCGGGATCGCGCTCGTGGCTGAGCCCCTCGACGCGCAGGACGACGGCGCCCGGCGTGCGCCCCCCGCCGATGCGGGAGAACAATTGCGCCGTCGACCGTCCGACCATCATCTTGATGAAGTCGTCGATTCCCAATTGCCCGACCGGGCCGCTCCCCACGAATCTGCCGTCGCGAAGCACCGTCACCCGGTCGCAGATCTCCATCACCTCGTTGAGCCGGTGGGTGACGAAGATCACGCTGATCCCGCGTTCCTTGAGCTTTCCGACGATCTCGAACAGGCGCCGAACCTCGTGCTCGCTGAGCGCCGAGGTCGGCTCGTCCATTACGATCACCCGGGACTCCATCGAGAGCGCCCGCGCGATTTCGACCATTTGCTGCTCGCCCACGGAGAGGTCGCTGACCGGCGCCAGCGGGTCGAGGTCGAGCCCGAGCCGCTGCAGAATGGCGGCCGTCTGCGAACACATGCGCGCCCAGGACACGAAGGGCCGTCGCCCCGGCTCCCGGCCGAGAAACATGTTCTCGGCGATCGTCATGGTCGGGATGAGATTGAATTCCTGGTAGATCGTCACGATGCCGTGGCGCTGGGCGTCGAGCGGCGTCTGAAACGCGACGGGTTCGCCGGAAAGTTCGATGGCGCCCGAATCGGGCTGGTAGGCGCCCGACAAGATCTTGAGCAAGGTCGACTTGCCCGCTCCGTTCTCGCCGAGCAGCCCATGCGCCTCCCCCGGCAGGACTTCGAGGGACACGTCGTCAAGCGCCAACACGCCGGGAAACCGCTTGGAAATGTGGTCCATTCGCAGCAATGGCGTCGCCATGGCGATCCTACTCGACCGGGGCAAGACAGAGGCGCCCGGCCAACCTCAAAACGGTTGCGCCGGGCGCCGCGAGGAGAGGCGCGGAGCGGGTTACTGCATCTCGTTCAGGCGTTCCGCCTTGTCGAGATTGTCTTTCGTGATCGTGATCGGCGTCAACAGCTCGGTCTGCGGTTCCGGCTTCGTGCCGTCGCGGAGAAAGGCGACCAGCTTGTCGAGCGCCTTGGCGCTCTGCAACCCCGGGAATTGCTCGACCGTGGCGGCCAGGCTGCCGTCCTTGATGCGCGCCAGCGATTCCGGCAGCGCGTCAAAGCCGATCAGGACGATCTTGCCGCTGAGGTTGCGCGCCTTGACCGCCTCCATCGCGCCCAGGATCATGTCGTCGTTGGCCGCGACGATCACGTCGGGCGGCGTCTTCATGCCGGCGAGCGCCGATTCGGTGACCGACAGGCCCTTGACGCGATCGAACTCGGCGGTCTGCTCGAACACGATCTTGTACTTGTCTTTGTGCGCGTCGAGGATGTCGTGCAGGCCCTTGTTGCGATCGATGGCGGGGCCCGCGCCGGGCTGGCCCTGCAGGTTCATGATGGTGGCGCCATTGGGAAAGAGCTTCATGATGAGGTTGGCCTGGGCCTCGCCGCCCTTCGAATTGTCGGCTCCGACATGGCCGAGCAGGCCGGGCACTTTGTCGACGCGGCGGTCGATCGTCATGACGGGGATCTTGGCGTCGACGGCTTCCTGAAGCGCCGGCGCCAGCGCGTCGACCTCGTTGGGGTCGGCGAGGATGCCGTCGACCTTCTTGGTGATCGCGGCCTCGATGTCGGCGGTTTGCTTGGTCGAGCTGACTTGTCCGTCGCCGACGAGAATCTCGACGCCGAGCTTTTTGCCCTCGTCTTGAGTCATTTTCATCATGTGGACGAAGAAGGGAAACTTGAGGCCGGGCGAGGAGGCCAGGATGACGAGCTTCTTTTCGGCGGCGCTTGCGG
>DASRSL010000093.1:0-9409 GCA_035656495.1 Roseiarcus sp. | reverse complement strand
AGATGCTTGAAACCTGCTTGCGGGACGGCCCGCAGGTCGTCACCAAGCGGGGCGCCGACGCTGCCGTTCTGGTGCCCGTGACGGATTGGCGAAGACTCGAACGCGCGGCCAAGCCCACGCTCAAGGAGTTGCTCTTGACCGACCATGCACGGGGAGATCTGAACGTTCCTCCACGCGGCGGCAGGCGCCGTCGCAAGGTCGACGGCCTCGTCTGACCCATCCGATGTACCTTCTCGACACGAATATTGTCTCCGAACTGCGCCGGGCGCGTCCGCATGGCGCGGTAATCGCCTGGCTCCGAGATGCGCGAGACGAGGATTTGCACGTCTCTGCCGTAACCGTCGGCGAGATTCAATCAGGCATCGAGATCACTCGCGAGCAGGATCAAGCCAAGGCAGCCGAGATCGATGCCTGGCTAGAGCAGGTTGCCGAGACCTATAACGTCTTAAGCATGGACGCACGGACCTTTCGTGCATGGGCGCGCCTGATGCATCGTCGGACGGACGATCTCATCGAAGACGCCATGATCGCAGCCACCGCTGCAATTCACCATTTGACGGTTGTTACTCGTAATGTACGAGACTTTGAGGGTTTTGACGTTCGCACGCTAAACCCCTTCACGGCCAGCGTCGGCTAGCGGAGCGCTATCGCGTAGAATAGTGCTCATCATCGTCGGTCGTGGCCAGCCTATGCCAGAACCCTCCCCCACGTTGTCAGGCGTTTATGGGCCATTGCCCCGAGGGCCGTAACGCGTTACAGTGGCGGCGTCGGGCCTGCCCGAGGGATCGAAATGACTGCAACCGCCGAACGGATGAGAACGATGCGCGCGCGGCGGCGTCAGCGAGGGCTGCGGGAATTGCGCCTTGTCGTGCCTGACCCGCGGCTGGCGTCTGTCCGAAAGCGGATTGCCGCCCAGGTCGCTCGTCTCGACCGGCTCCGGGAAGAAGAAGCCTTGAGCTGGATTGAAGCCGTTTCGGAGTTCGACGCGCCTGCTCCAAGCCGACAATGAAACGCGGCGATGTTGTTGTCGTCGCGGCGGCTGGCGATCATGGAAAGCCGCGACCGGCGGTCGTGGTGCAGACCGACGCTTTTCCAGAAAGCCATCCATCTGTCGTAATTTGCCGGATGACCTCCGATGTCGTCGATGCGCCGGATTTTCGCGTCACGATCGAACCGAATGAAAATAACGGCCTGCGCACCCGTTCACAGGTCATCGCCGACAAGCCGGTCACGATCCGGCGGGAACGGCTTGGACAATTGGTCGGACGCTTGAGCGACGTCGATATCGGGCGTCTCAACATCGCCTTGGCCTTTGTCATGGGGCTCGCGGACTGACGCCGGTTATCGGGGGTGCAGCGTAGACATCCCGCTCCTCATCGTCGGCCGTGGCTCGCCAGGGAGAACAGCCAACCGCCCCTTCGTAGTCGCCTGAGCCGACAGCGCCGCTGGATGGCGAATCAGTCCAGCGACGCGCGTGCGACAAGGAGAGGTTCGGGGCTCGCGTTGGTAACGAAAGCCAAAGCTATCAGCCGCTGTTGTGCACACTTCTGGACAGACGTCCGTTCCAATCGGCGTCATAGGAGGCAAGCGCAGCGTTCTTGTTTGAACGCTGCGCGGGGCCAGGCGATTGGCCGGGGACAAGGCTTCGCCTGGTCCCCCTTCGAGGAGTTTTCGACGAGGTCCGATTCCGGCCGTCCAGCCTGGCGCCGTGAAGGCCTCTCCGAGGGCTTTAAGGGTAGGCAGGGGACCATCGGTCGGCCGGGTCGAGCCGCCATTGTCGCCGAGGATACGCCCAATCCCAGTTCTCCGGGCCGGTTGAGGGGCGTCCCCATCGGCCATGATCGGGAACGATGAAGACCCAGCGGCCGCCGGGGCCGCGGGCCCAGCGCTGGCCGGGCGCGACGATTCCGTCGCACAGCGCGCTGACCCGGGCGGCGGCTTGGGGGCTTGTGAACATGGCGTAGCGCATCGCCTCGCACAGGGCCGCCTCCCTTGGGCTTGGACTTTGGCGCTCGGCTTCGTGCGGGAGCGAAGGCGGAGCGGATTCTTGTGGGGGCGCAGGCTGGGCGGCTTCTTGCGGGGGCGCAGGCGGGGCGGCTTCTCGCGGGGACGCACGCGGGGCTTCTTCTTGCGAGGGCGCAGGCGCCGGGGCCGCAGCGACGGCTTTGCCGTCGCATTTGGTCCAGCGCGCTTCGGCGCCGTCGCCCTTGTAGCAGAAACCTCGCGGCGGCATTTCGCGGTCGATTTCGTCGGCTTCGTCGCAGGCGCCGGGCGTGCGCTTGAGACAGGCCTCATGGGCAAGGCTCCAGGCTTGCAGGATATCGTTGTCGCTCAGCTTCCCGTAGGCGTGACCGTCGGGCGTGAGCGTCTCGGCGGCGCAGGCGCTCCCTACAAAGCAAGCGACAAGGGCGAGGGCGATGGAACGCATCGGCGGATTTTTCCTTATGAGATGGGCGCGCGATTGCGAGAAAACCTTTGATTCCGACCTTGGCGGAGATGCGGCCGAAATCGGTCAGCCGGTGGTCGCAACGCCAAGAAGAGAATTTCGACATAGGGGGGCGTCGGATGAGAGAGGCATAATCATCGTGCGGGCGGACTGACCGGCGCCCAGGTCTCCTCCTCCAAGCTCCTTCGCGCTCAAGGCAAGGCCCCGCCTCCGCCTATGGCCCTGCTCTCGGTCGGTCTGCCGACCGCCGAACAACCGACGTCCGGGCGTTGGTCTGAGCCTGTCGCGCCAGCTCACCGACGCCGAGAATGGCTTTCAGCAGGCTTGGCGAAATGGCGTTGGCCGGCCGCGGAGGGTCAATGCTTGCGGGCGCAGCCTTGCGTGACGCGACCGCGGCGGGCTTGCGAGGCGCTGGCGCCGCCACCCCAAACGGCGGCTTGGCCTCAAGCCCCTGGTGGGCGAAGGCCATGATGTCCCGCCATGTCTCGGCCGGCAACGTCCCGCCGGTCATGTTCTCACAGGTCGAATTGTCGTCGTTGCCGAACCAGACGCTCCCGACCAGATTTCCGGTAAAGGCGTTGAACCAGGCGTTGGTCGAGTTGTTGGTGGTGCCGGTCTTGCCGGCGATCGCGAGTTCGGGAATCTGGGCGGCTCGGCCGGTGCCCTCGGTCACGACATGGGTCAGGATATTGTTCATTTCGGCGACCTTGTCGGCCGGAAGCACGCGCGACGGCGGCCCGCTGTCCTTGTCGTGGGAGTAGACGAGCTTGCCGTTCGAGCTGCGCACTTCGATCGCCGCATGGGGCGTGGCCCGCACGCCGCCGCTGGCCAGCGTCGCGTTCGCGCCGACCATGTCGATCATCTTGACCTCGTCTGCGCCGAGCGGCAGCGACGCGACATCGACGAGCCGCGTCGTCACGCCCATCGCGTGAGCCGTCGCGATGATCTTGGCGCGGCCGAGCTCGGCGATCTTGGCGAGGTGATAGCTTTGCTTCGGCGGCCAGTAGGCCTCGCCGATTTTGATCGACAGGCGGATCGCGGCGGTATTGAGCGATTCCGCCAACGCTCGATAAAGGGGAATTATTCCTGCGCTTTCGCCGCGGAAGTTGTGCACGCAGTAGTGGCCGATGCAGACGCCCGACGCGTCGATCGGCGTGCCGGCGTCGAACTTTCCGGTCAAGAGCGCGGTCATGTAGACGAAGATCTTGAATGACGAGCCGGGCTGGCGCTCCGCCTCCGTTGCGCGGTTGTACTGGCTTTCGCCATAGTCGCGTCCTCCCACCATCGCGCGCACGAGGCCGTCCGTCGTCGCAATGACCGCCGCCGCCTGCTGGGCATGGAAGGCGGGCGCCCTGTCGCGCAGCATGGTCTCGATGACGGACTCGGCTTTGGTCTGCAGCGCCTGGTCCAGGCCCGTGCGCACGATAAGGGTCCGCTCGCCGCCGAGCTTGCCGGCGGCCGCGAGCGCCTTGACCTCGGAAAAGGCGAAGTCGAGATACCAGTCGGGACTCCAGCCGGGAGTGTCGGCGTCGCTCTGGTCGATGGGCGTGGCCGGGTTGCGGCGGGCGGCGAAAACCTGCGACTCGGTCATGAAGCCCGCATCGACGAGGTTGCTCAGGACGTCGTTGGCCCGCGCCCGAGCCGCCGGCAGGTTGACGAACGGCGAATATTTGGTTGGCGCCTTGAACAGGCCGGCGAGCATCGCCGCTTCCGCGAGATTGATGTCGCGCGCGGATTTTCCGAAATAGGTCTGCGCAGCCGCCTGAACGCCGAAGGCGCCGGCGCCCATGTAAGCCCGGTCGAGGTAAAGCTCGAGAATTTCCTTCTTCGTCAGGTGGCTCTCGAGCCATAGGGCGAGATACGCCTCCTCGATCTTGCGCCCGATCGAGCGCTCATTGCTGAGAAACAGGTTCTTCGCGAGCTGCTGGGTGATCGACGAGCCGCCCTGGACGACGCCCGAAGCCTTGGCGTCGACAGTGAGCGCGCGGATGGCGCCCACGATGTCGATCCCGAAATGGCTGTAAAATCGGCGATCCTCGGTCGCCAGCAGCGCCTTGATGAAATAGTCGGGCAGCTCGTCGACCGGTACGGCATCGTCATGTTTGACGCCGCGCTTGCCGATCTCGACGCCATTGCGGTCCTGGAAGGTCACCGCGAGGTCACTGGGCTTGAGCCAGTCGCCGTTGGCCGTCTCCCGGAAAGCAGGAATGGCCAGGGTCAACAGGACGAAGAGGCCGGCGAGCCCGAGGGTCAGCGCCTCGCAGGCCAGCTCGACAAGGATGCGCGGGCCGCCGAAGAGATGAAGCCGATCGGACGCCTCCTCGATCGTCCACAGGACGCCGATGACCCTCTCGCGGGCGCCGAAGGTCGATGAATCAAGCCAAGCGTCGAAAGCGAGGAGAGCCTCCGACGCCGCATCCAGCAGTCTCTTGATCCGCGCATTTGACGCCACGGCCCTCGACCGACAGCCTCAGTAGGTGAGCGCAAACAGTCTGCGCGAGCGAAAGTTCCCGTAGCGTTGCTCTGCGGCCGGCGTCGTTCGCTAACGAATGCCTCGAGGAAAACAACGCGCGGCTGCGGGACGCGCCAGGCGGCGCGGCGGCCTTGCTCCTCCGCCGCCTGTTATCTCCCTGATGCGCTAGAAAACTCCCCTGATACGCGGGAAAAACGCCCTGTTAGGCGGCAAAAATACCCCTGTTAATTCTACTGTCGAATAGAGCATATATTTGGACAACAAATTGAAAGAAAAGAGCTTTTCGTGACACATTCCTGCGGAAAGCGGTCCAAACCCCCCAAAAACACCTAAAACAGGCCGCGGCCGGCTCGGCGGGCCGGCCGAAACGGCAAGCCGGCCCGGGTTTCATCGGCCCAGCATGAACCCGTCGAAGAACTCTCCCAGTTCGGCATGGGCGTCGAGCGGGAGAACGTGGGCGACGTACTGGTCCGGCCGAACGACGACCACGCAGCCGCTCCGCCGATCGATTCCGCTCCTATCGAAAATGTCGTTCCCGTTCTTCAAGTCGGGGCAGAACATCTTCTCGTAGTCGCGCAGCCCGTAGCGGCCCTTCGCAGGCAGGAGGAAAGACGGCATGGCTTCGATCGCAAGCTCGCGATGGTCCTGCTGGAAAATCGCCCGGACATCGATCACCGAGTCGATGTCCGCCCCTTCCGGCGTGTATTTTCTGATCGGAGATTGAGGGGACCCGGCGAGAAACGCGCAGAGAGCCCGCAATCGGGACGACGGAGCTGACGGGTCTTCCCCGGCGGCGAAAGCGAAGAGCCGCCAGCGGCCATCCGCCTCGAGGGCGTGGCCGAGGTGCATCGGCCTGGCGTCGGCCAAACGGATGACGGGGGCCGAATGAAAGCGCATGCCGATCGCGAACCCCTCGGCGAGATGCTGATGACTGGGCTGGCCCGAAATGATCGACGGCGCGTAGCAGGTTTCCACTCCCGCGGTGAAGCGGAGCTGCCTGGCGAAGTATTTCTGGAACTCCGCGGGATCGACGCCGTCGCTGTCGGCCTTCGTCGGGTCCTTCGGCGGCGCGCTCCACATTCTTGCGAACTTGCGGTCGAAGTCGAGCAGCTCCTTGGCGACCGCCCTGCGCTCCTCCGAATAGGTGCGCAAGATTTTGGGTGAGGACCGCCCGCGCAGGACGGACGCCAGTTTCCAACCCAGGTTGAAGCTGTCCTGCATCGAGACGTTCATGCCTTGCCCGGCCTTGGGACTATGGGTGTGGCAGGCGTCGCCGGCGATGAAAACGCGCGGCGGCCGCTCCGGCGCCTCCTTGTCAGGCGCGTCGTCGAACCTGTCGCAGAGGCGCTGTCCGATCTCGTAGACCGACCACCAGGCGATCTCCTTCACCTCCAGCGCATAGGGATTGAGGATCCGCCGCGCGGCGGCGATCAAATGATCGGTCGTGACGTTGAGGCTCGAGACCCTCTCGTTTTCGTTGAGCTTGTCGATCTCGATATAGAGGCGGACGAGATAGCCGCCCTCGCGGGGAATGATGAGGAGGCTGCCTTCCTTGGCCGACTGGACCGCGGTCTTGATGCGGATGTCGGGGAAATCGGTGACGGCCAGGACATCCATGACGCCCCAGGCCTGGTTGGCCGAGTCTCCGTGCACCGCCAGCCCGAGGGCCTTGCGCACGGCGCTGCGCGCGCCGTCGCATCCGACGAGAAACCGCGCCTTCACGGTTTCCGTCTCGCCCTCGTGCGAGGGATCGAGCCGCGCAAGCCTTGCCGTCAGGGGGTAAGGCGCGTCTGGTTCGCCGCCGGGCGAAGATTGGATCTCGAGATCCAGCAATTGACGGGAATAGTGCGGCTCCATCCGCGTCGGCGCGTTGCGCATCACGTCCAGGTAGAAATCATGCACCCGCGCCTGGTTCAGGATCACGTGCGGGAACTCGCTGAGTCCGTCTTCCGTGTCCTTTATCCTGCTGCTGCGGACGATCTTGGCCCGGTCGGCGTCGTCCGGCTTCCAGAAGGCGATCTCGTTGACCCAGTAGGCCTCTTTCATGACCCGCTCGCTGAAGCCGAACGCCTGGTACATCTCCATCGTGCGGCAGGCGACGCCGTCCGCCTGGCCGAGAAGCAGCGGACCGGATTTCTGCTCCACGATCCGGGTCCTGATGTCGGCAAAGGCCGCCAGCTGCGCCGCGAGCGTCAGACCGGTCGGGCCGCAGCCGACGATCAGGACGTCGACTTCCGCGGGAAGCGCATCCGAGGGTTGCGACGCGTAGGGCGCGGCCGGCTCGGAGACTTCCGGGCTGCCGGTCTTGAAGCCGTTGAGATGGAACTGCATCGCGTCTCCTGTCGTTGCCGCCGCCAGCGACGATCAGCGCTTGAGGCGCCGCACGCAGCCGAAGGCTGCCTTAAGAGGCGTCCGCGCCGATCGCCGCTAGCGCCGCGCGCGCGCATTCCATGTCCTGCGAATAATGGCCGCCGCTGAGGCCGATCGCGCCGATCATCTCGCCCTTCATCACGATCGGATATCCGCCGCCGAACACGATGAGCCGCGGCGTGTGGGTGATGCCGTGCAGGAGCGGCGGGTCGTTCTTGATGAAATCGAACCAGGCGTGGGTCGCGATCCCAAAGGAAGCGGCGGTGTACGCCTTGTCCTGCGCAATCTGGATCGACAGTCTCGGCGCGCCGTCCATGCGCGCGAAAGCCTTCAGATCGCCGCTCTCGTCGGTGACAGCGACGCACATTTTGAGATTGAGCTCCGCCGCCTTCGCCGCCGCCGCGGCGACCGCTTTCTCCGCCGTCTCGGCGTCGATGCTGTGCTTGATGATGGTCACTTCCGCCTCCCTTTGGCCCGAAGCCCCGGCTTGGCCGCTCGGGACCGCCCGACGCCATTCAACGGGCAGGGCAAGGAAGGATGATCTCGGTGGGGCAAGGCGTCAACGTCGGGGCGTTCGGCCCGCATATTGCCGGAATCATGCCGCCGTCCTATCCCTCGCGAGCCCCCGTTCCTGCCTGCCAGGTCGGCGAGGCCAAATCGATGAGCGCCCATGCAAAAAAATCTTCGCGAAGTCTTGAACGCCCGGCAGAGGGATCGCATCATAGCGGCCCCCGGCGTCTTCGACATGGTGTCGCTGCGCATGGCGGCGTGCATGGGCTTCGACGCCCTCTACATGACGGGCTACGGGACGGTCGCCTCGCATCTCGGCCTTCCCGACGCGGGACTCGCGAGCTTTTCCGACATGGTAGGCCGGATCGAGGCCATGGCGGGAATGGCCAACGCGCCGCTGATCGCCGACGGCGACACCGGCTACGGCGGGCTCCTCAACGTTCGGCATACGGTGCAAGGCTATGAGCGGGCCGGCGCGGCCGCCATCCAGCTCGAGGATCAGGAGTTCCCGAAGAAATGCGGCCATACGCCCGGCCGGCGGGTCGTCTCGGCCGAGGACATGGTCCGCAAGATCAGGGTCGCGGTCGAAGCCCGAAAGAGCCCGGACTTCCTCGTCATCGCCCGGACCGACGCCCGCTCTTCGCTCGGCCTCGCGGAGGCCTTGCGGCGGGGAAGACTCTACGCCGAAGCGGGCGCCGACATCCTTTTCGTCGAATCGCCGGAAACGGAAACCGAAATGATCGAGATCGGCCGCGAGCTCGGCGAAAAGCCGCTCCTGGCCAACATGGTCGAAGGCGGGCGCACGCCGATGCTCGTTCCCGCGCGGCTCGCCGAGATCGGCTATGCCCTCGCCATCTATCCGGTCGCCGGCCTGCTCAGCGCCGCCGCGGCGCTCGAGACGGTGTATCGGCAGATCCGCGATACCGGCTCCTCGCTCGGCTCCGGAGCGCCGCTCTACCCGTTCGCCGAGATGAACCGGCTGATGGGCTTCGAGGAGGTGTGGCGGTTCGACCGGGAGCATGCGGAGCGGTGAGCCGAAATGCGGGCTCTAAAGCCTGGTTGTTCCAAGCCCGCTCGTGATACGGAGTGCGAAACTGCGCGAAAATGAGGAGGTTCTGAAGACGCACGGGGTGAGCCACGCGGCGCTGTTCGGGTCGCGCGCCCGCGGCGAGGGCCGGTCGGGAAGCGATATCGACATCTTTATCGAAATTGAGCCGGGCCATCCGATGGACGTGTCCCAGTATATTGGCGTCGTCCATGCCATCGAGGATTTGTTTGCCGAACGCGTCGACATCTCGAACCGGGCGGCGGAGGCGAGCCGCCGCTTGCCGGACGAATTGCGGGCATGACATCCGAACCTGCCATGGCGCTCGATTCGGGATGTCGGCAATTTCTACCGGCATGAGTACGATAATGTCCTGGACTCCTATATTTGGGCGACAGTGCAGGATCATCTTTCGCCGCTCGAGGCGGCGGTCGAAACGGAAATCGCGAAAATTGAAGGGCGACAATGACGCAAACCGCTTATGTCGCGACCCTTTAGTAGGAGAACGGATGTTCGGCGTGTCCTTTCCGGACTATGCAGGCCCCGTCACCACGGCGATCGAGTG
>DASRSL010000092.1:0-4684 GCA_035656495.1 Roseiarcus sp. | reverse complement strand
GCGTTCCGCCGCGCCGTCGACGAGCTCGTGCAGCCCTGGGCCGGCACGAAGGTCGACAAGGTCGCCGGGATCGAGGCGCGCGGCTTCATCCTCGGCGGGGCCGTCGCCCACCAGCTGTCCGCCGGCTTCGTGCCGGTCCGCAAGAAGGGCAAGCTGCCGCATTTCAAGGTGTCGATCGCCTATTCGCTCGAATACGGCCTCGACGAGATGGAGATGCACCAGGACGCGGTGAAACCCGGCGAGCGCGTCATCCTTGTCGACGACCTCGTCGCCACCGGCGGCACGGCGGTCGGCGCGGTGCAGCTCCTGCGCAAGCTCGGCGCCGACGTCGTCGCCGCCTGCTTCGTCATCGACCTGCCCGACCTCGGCGGGGCGAAGAAGCTTGCCGACCTGGGCGTCCCGGTGCGTGCGCTGATCGCCTTCGAGGGGCATTGAGCGAGGAGTTACGGCTCGGCAATTTGTCTTGCGGCTGATGTAGAACAAAAAACGAACATTTTCTTGACCCCACACTCAGGTCGTGGCATAGTCTGGGATACTGGAGAGCGTGCGAGCGGCGATGAGAGCGCCGCCCTGCCCTTCCGAAAATGCCCGCGTCCAAAGGCCGCTCCCCTGCGGGCGAAGCGGGGTTCGGCCAATCGATTCCTCGACCCTGGCCCTCCCCCGGCCTCGCTTCGCTCGGCCACCCTCTCCCGCGAGCGGGAGAGGGGATTGCGCCATTGACAACCCGCCCCGGCGCGTCGGAAACCGTCGCCCCGTCATAAGGACGAGGAACCCGCATGACCGACGCGAAACTCCAGACGCTGATCGAGCAGGCCTTCGAGGACCGCGGCCGGATCGGCCCGCAGACGACGGGCGACGTGCGCGACGCGGTCGAGCGGGCGCTCGATCTCATGGATTCCGGCAAGGCGCGGGTCGCCGAGAAGATTCTTGGCGCGACGGGGCCGAACTCCTGGAAGGTCAACCAGTGGCTGAAGAAGGCGGCGCTCCTGTCGTTCCGCCTCAGCGACAACCGCTTCATCGACGGCGGGCCGGGCGGCGGGGGGTGGTGGGACAAGGTTCCCTCGAAGTTCGAGGGGTGGACGCAAGCGCGTTTCCGCGAAGCGGGCTTCCGCGCGGTTCCGTCCTGCATGGTGCGCCGCTCGGCCTATGTCGCCCGCGACGTGGTCCTGATGCCGTGCTTCGTCAATCTCGGCGCCTATGTCGATTCGAAGACCATGGTCGACACCTGGGTCACCGTCGGCTCCTGCGCCCAGATCGGCAAGAACGTGCATCTCTCGGGCGGCGTCGGCATCGGCGGCGTTCTCGAGCCGCTGCAGGCCAACCCAACCATCATCGAGGATGATTGCTTCGTCGGCGCGCGCTCGGAGGTCGTCGAGGGGGTCATCGTCGGCGAGGGCTCGGTGATCTCGATGGGGGTGTTCCTTTCCGCCTCGACCAAGATCGTCGACCGGACAACGGGCAAGGTCCATGTCGGCTTCGTGCCGCCCTATTCGGTGGTGGTCTCCGGCTCGCTGCCCGGCAAGCCCTTTCCCGACGGCTCGCCCGGCCCGTCGCTCTATTGCGCGGTGATCGTCAAGACGGTCGACGGGCAGACGCGCGCCAAGACCGGGATCAACGAGCTGCTCAGGGAGTAAGATTCCCAAACTTCCGGCGGGACAAAGAAAAGATTCACCGCCAAGCCCACAAAGATTCCACGAAGAGCATGTGCCCTTCGTGCCAAATCTTCGTGACCTTCGTGCTGAAATAATTTGCTGCGCAAGTTGACGCCGTTCGCGTCGTCATCAGCCAATGTCGAGAAGCGCGCCTGAAGCGCTCTCGGCTTTCCCTTTGAGCGCCAGAGCCCCTGCCCCGCCCCGCTGAGCGGCGGGCGCTTCGCCGTGCGCGCGTTTTCCTCAGAAAGAAGCCGTCCCTATGACCCAACCCAACCAGACTGACCATTCGCGCGCCAAGCGCATCATTGCGGCCCTCATCGAGGGCGCCGACCTCGACGCCGTCGCGGCGCAGGAGCGGCTGCCGGCAGAGGAGGTCCAGGCGATCCTGCACGAGGAACTGAGCCAGCGCTGGGTCGCGCCGGTGGCGGATTTCGCCAAGATCCAGATCGCCAGGTTGGAAAACCTCTGTTTGCACGTGATGGACAGAGTCGACAGCGGCGAGCTCGGGGCGATCGACCGGGCGGTCAAGATCGTCGACCGGCTCGACCGCTACCACGGCTTCCATCGCGCGAGCCCCGCCATCGAGCGCTACGAGGACGACGAGCGCCAAAAACTGCTCGACAAGCTCAACGCGGTGGCCGCGCGACTCCACGACGAGCCGCCGGACAGCGGTTCCGACCAATGACTGACCCGACGACGGAGGCCGAGCCGAAACCTCGCCCGCCGCATCCTTTGCAGAGGCCCATCCGGCGAATCGGCGATCTTCTGGCGCTCAGCCGCAGCGAGCGCGCGCGCCTGCTCGGCGCCCTGACGCCGCGCGAATGCGCCGAGCTCTTTCACGACTGGACGCTCTGGGCGCGCCCCGACCAGGCGCCGCCGCCCGGCGACTGGATCGTCTGGCTCATTCTCGCCGGACGCGGCGCGGGCAAGACGCGCGCCGGTGCGGAAGCGGTACGGCTGTGGTCGCGGTCCTTCCCGACCGTCAACCTGGTTGGCCCCACGGCGGACGACGTGCGCGACGTGATGGTGCTCGGCGACTCGGGCGTCCTCAATTGCTGCCGCAAGGACGAGCGGCCGCGCTATCTCGCTTCCGCCGCCAGGCTCGAATGGCCGAACGGGGCGACGAGCCTCCTCTTCTCAGCCGAGGAGCCCGATCGGCTGCGCGGCAAGCAGCACATGAAGCTGTGGTGCCTCGTCGGCGAGACGCTGGTGACGATGGGTGACCAATCCCGCAAGCGGCTCGACTCTATCGTCGTGGGGGACACAGTGTTCACGCGTCGCGGAGCTCGCAAAGTGATCGCGAGCGCGTTAACCAAACGCGACGCCAAATTGATTCGCTTAACCACCGCCCCCGGACAAGCGATTGAAGGCACGCCAGACCATCCAGTATGGATCGAAGGATGCGGATTTCGTCCGCTCTCAACGATTCGGCCTGGGATGACGGCATGTGTGGTGCGTGCATCGAATGGGGCGGAAAGATATGGCATCGCTACAAGGGCGGCCACTACGCGACGATCGTCCGACTGCACCGTGAGGTCTGGGAGAAAGGGTACGGGCCTATTCCCGAAGGCTTTCACGTCCATCACAAGAATGGCGACAAGGGCGACAACCGTCTCGAAAGCCTTGAACTTCTTTCGCACGGGGAACACAGCGCCCGTCACGCCGCGGCAAAGCTTGCTCCACATCGTGGAAGGGCTTTGCGCAATGCGTTTGCCGCCCGTCTACGCAACAGCGCCGACCGCAAGCTCAGACAGCTCGCCTGCATCCAGTGCGGCGGCCAGTACACAAGCGGCGCGCGCCACCCGACTCGGTTCTGCTCCTCTCGTTGCGTCGAAGCCGCGCGCTCGGGGGCCTTCGCAGGACAAATCCGCAAGTGCGAGCATTGCGGCGAGGAGTATCTCGCCAAGAAGCGCGTTCAACGCTATTGCTCTCGCCTTTGCAATGCGCGGGCTTGCTACGAGCGAGAAGCGACGGTCCGAGAGGTCAAATGCGCCCAATGCGGCGCGGTGTTCACAAGCGGCCGCTCAAACGCGCGATTCTGCGGCCGTTCCTGCGCTCTTCGTTTCCACGGCGGCAATCGTTTCCGTGGAAAGATTGGCGAAGCGCGCTGATGTCTTCGACATTTCCGTCGAGGATGGGAATGAGTTCTTTGCTAACGGAGTGCTCGTGCACAATTGCGACGAGCTCGCCGCCTGGCGGCGGCCCGACGCCTTCGACCAGGCGATGTTCGGCCTGCGTCTCGGCGAGAAGCCGCAGATGGTCGTCACCACCACGCCGCGGCCGACCAGGATCATCAAGAGTCTCGTCACGGCTAAGGACACGATCGTCACCCGCGGCTCGACCTTCGACAACAAGGGCCATCTGGCGAAGGCCTTCTTGCAGCGGATCGCCAAGCGCTACGAGGGCCGGGCAATCGGGCGGCAGGAGCTGTTCGCCGAGATCGTCGAGGAGACGCCGGGCGCCTTATGGACGCGCGCGCTGATCGAGCGCCAGCGCGTCGCCCCCGAGGCCGCTCCGCGGGAGTTCGCGGAAGTCGTCGTCGCGGTCGATCCGCCGGCGCGTTCGGGCGGAAACGCCGACGAATGCGGGCTCGTCGTCGCTGCAAAAGCTTCCGACGGGCGCCTCTACGTGCTGGCGGATCTGACGAGCCAGGGCGACTCGCCCGCAACATGGGCTTCGCGGGTCGGCTCGGCCTATCGCGGCTTTCGCGCCAACCGCGTGGTGGCCGAGATCAACAACGGCGGCGACATGGTGGCGGAGGTGTTGCGCCAGGCCGAGCCGCAACTGCCGGTGCGTTCCGTCCATGCGACACGCGGCAAATTCCTGCGCGCCGAGCCGGTCGCGGCGGCCTATGAGCGCGGCCTCGTCTTCCACGCCGGGGTTTTTGAAAAGCTCGAGGACCAGCTCTGCGCGCTGACGCCGGACTTCGACCGGCGGGCCGGCAATTCGCCGGACCGGGCCGACGCGCTCGTCTGGGCGATCGCCGACCTCATCGGCCTCGACCGGCCGAAGACGACGGGCATGATCGATTT
>DASRSL010000091.1:0-2094 GCA_035656495.1 Roseiarcus sp. | reverse complement strand
AGCCCTTCCCAGATTGTGGGAAAGGAACTCGGCTTTGACTTGAGTGGATTTCAGGCTCTGTTTCGCTTGCACGCGCCTACCGCGGAAGATCGTCAGCACCGAGCGAGCATAATCTTCGTCGGCCGGCAAAGTCGCCATCGTCGTGGCCTCCAAATTCGGGAAGACGCCACCTCCCCGCGGCATGAATTCTCCCGCCCCGTCGTCGGACCAATAGGACGCGCCCCCCAACGCGATCCGCATTTGGGCGCCGATCGGGAGAAGCTCCATGGCCGTGCCCCGACTTGCGGCGCTCCCTCGCATAGCGGGCGATGGTGTCGACCGTAGGGCGGGGAGGTCTCCAGCGGGCGCATCCGAATAGCACCCCAAGGGCGAGGGCGATCGATTCGGCGCTTGTATCCCCGCTCTCTTCTCGACAATATGCTCGGGACTTCGATGGGAGGAAGAGATGAATGCACATGCTCAACCGCTGCCGCCGGAGGCGTCGAAAACCGAAGCCGAGATCCGGGTCGATCTGGCCGCCTGCTATCGACTGGTGGCGCTGTACGGATGGGACGATCTCATCTTCACCCATATTTCCGCGCGCGTCCCCGGACCCGAACATCATTTTCTCATCAATCCCTATGGGATGATGTTCGAGGAGATCACGGCCTCGAGCCTCGTGAAAATCGATCCGAAGGGCGTGGTCATCGGGACTTCGCCTTACCCCGTCAACGCCGCGGGATTCACGATCCATTCGGCCGTGCATGAAGTTCGCGAAGACGCGGGATGCGTGATGCATCTGCACACGCCCGACGGAACCGCGGTATCCACATCGTCGGAGGGTCTGCTGCCGTTGAACCAGACGGCGCAATTGGTGCTCCCGGACCTCGCCTATCACGACTACGAGGGCGTCGCGCTCGATCTGGACGAGCGGCCGCGACTGCAAAGAGACCTCGGCGCGAAGAACATCATGCTTCTACACAATCACGGAACCCTCGCCGTCGGGCGAACCTGCGCGGAAGCATTCCTGCGAATGTATTTTCTGGAGCGCGCCTGCACCATGCAGGTGCGCACGCGGATGCTCGGCGGCGTGGAAGCCGACCATCCGACGGCGCCCGACGTGGTGGAGAAGAACGCCGCGCTCGCCAGGTCCGGCGGCATGTCCAAACTCGCGGAAAAACTGGTCTGGCCGGCGCTGTTGCGCAAGCTCGATCGCCTCGACCCGGGTTTTCGCGCGTGACAGACGAGTCGCTCATGAAACTGTAGCCGCGCTCGCCGAGCGCGGCAGTCGTAGAGCGCCACATTTTCCGAGCACCGACCAAGCCGAACCCACGCGGTCGGCGACCGCGTCTACAGCGGACGCTCGCCTTGCCACGCTTGCGCGTCCCCTCTAGGAGAGAGCCGTCGTTTCTCCGAGCAGGGTCGTCATGGCAGAACCGCTGCGCGCACCCGCCGCCGCGCCGCTCTTGGCGGGCGGGCGCATACTCGTCGTCGAGGCCCGCTATTACGAGGCCGTCGGCGCCATGCTGTTCGAGGGCGCGCGCGCCGCGATCGCGGCCGCGGGCGCGGCGATGGAGACGATCGGCGTTCCCGGCGCGCTCGAGATTCCGGCCGCGATCGCCATCGCGCTCGACGCGGCGAGCGCCGCGGGGCGTCCGTATGACGGGGCCGTCGCGCTGGGCTGCGTCGTCAGGGGCGAGACGTTCCATTTCGAGATCGTCGCCGGAGAATCCGCACGCGCGCTGATGGACCTGTCGGTCGCGGGCCGGTTCGCCCTCGGCAACGGCATCCTGACGGTCGATACGCTCGCGCAGGCGGAGGAGCGCGCCGATCCGAAGCGCGGCGACAAGGGGGGCGAGGCCGCCCGCGCGGCGCTGACGCTGGCCGCGCTGAAACGCAGACTGAGCGCCTCGTGAGCAAGGCCGGACGCCGCTCCGCCGCGCGCCTCGCCGCCGCCCAGGCGCTCTACCAGATGGAGGTCGCCGACAAGGGTCTGGCAGACATTCTCGCCGAATTCGAGGCGCATTGGATCGGGCAGGAGGTCGAGGGCGATCAATACAATCCCGCCGAACTGGCCTTCTTCCGCGACATCGTCTCGGGCGTGCAGCGCGATCA
>DASRSL010000090.1:0-11154 GCA_035656495.1 Roseiarcus sp. | reverse complement strand
GCGTCGAACGCCTCGCGCAACCGCGCCGCAATGGTCGATGTTGGCCCTGGCATGCGACATTATTACTCACCAGGTCGACGAGCGCACGCATTTTGCCTGAGCGTTCCGTGGCGCGAATTGCGTCCTTCGCGCTCACGCTCGCAAGCCGACTGAGATCGGCTCACGCCGCCTCCCGGCAGATGATTCCGCAAAGGATGCCGACGGCGGAGAAAAGACGCCCTCTGCTTTTGCACTCCGCGAAGGAAATATATTGCTGATAAAGCCGAAGTGTCGGCGTGCTGAAAGTCGAGCTCGAGCGCGAGGAGGACGGGCGCTGGATCTCCGAAGTTCCGGCTTTGCCGGCGTTCTCGCCTATGGAAATACGGAAGCTTCGCCGGCTGTAGTGCGGCGCGCATCAATCGAGTAAACGCCGATCAGCCGCAGAAGTGGATTCGGTCGGCGCCATCGCCACCGTAGTCACGAGATGCCACTACAGTAGCGCCCGAAACTCGTCTTCGCTGAGACCGGCTTGCTGAAGGATCGTCTTCAAGAGCGGGCGCTTGAGGTCTCGGCTGTGCATCGGAACAACGATCGTCCGACGCGATCCCGGATGGCGCAAAGTCGCATGGCTGCCTCTTTGTCTCTGAAATACAAATCCCGCGCGTTCCAGAGCGCGAACCGCGTCCTTCGCGCTCACGCTCGGAAGCCGCGCCGCCATCGGATCAGGCGGCGATGTCCGTCCGTACAATGATTCCGAGTGACGTCGGACTGGCGCTCAACTCGGCTTCCGGGATCGGGTCGCCGTTGGCGGTCAACGTCTCAATGTAGACAGTCAGGGCTTCCTCGGCGTTCCGCACCGCCGCTTCATAGGTCTCGGCCCACGTCTGGCAACCCGGCAACGTCGGAAAGTACGCGAGATAGCCGCCGTCCTCGGGGTGCGCCTCGATCGTCAGCGGATAAGTTCGAAAGCTAGGCATTGTCAAAGGCTAGCACATTCCAGCCCGCGCGAAAACGAGCGCGTTTCGGTCCGGACCGTCGCCAGGCCGCTTCTCGGCCACCACCGGGTCAAAGCCGGTGGCAGGCTCTTCTCCCGCAAGCGCAAGAAGAGTCCACCGGCCTCAACGCGCCAATATCGCCAGCAAAAGCAGCGCGACGATGTTGGTGATCTTGATCGCCGGGTTGACGGCCGGCCCCGCGGTGTCCTTGTAGGGGTCGCCGACAGTGTCGCCGGTCACCGCGGCCTTGTGGGCCTCGGAGCCCTTCACCCACTTGACGCCGTCCTTGTCGACGAAGCCCTCCTCGATGCTCTTCTTGGCGTTGTCCCAGGCGCCGCCGCCCGAGGTCATGGAGATCGCGACGAACAGGCCGTTGACGATGACGCCGAGCAGCGAGGCGCCGAGCGCGGCGAAGGCGTTCGCCTTCGAGCCCGAGATCCACAGCGCGACGAAATAAACGACGAAGGGCGCGAGCACCGGCAGGAGCGAGGGCACGATCATTTCCCTTATCGCGGCCCTCGTCAGCATGTCGACCGCGCGGCCGTAGTCCGGACGCTGCTTGCCCTCCATTATGCCGGGCATCTCCTTGAACTGACGCCGCACCTCCATGACCACCGAGCCCGCAGCGCGGCCGACCGCGGTCATCGCGATGCCGCCGAAGAGATAGGGGATCAGGCCGCCGAAGATAAGCCCGGCGACCACATAGGGACCGGAGAGGTCGAACGAGACGACCCCGACATCCTTGAAATAAGGCGCCCCGATGCTCGAGAAATGCTTGATGTCGTTGGTGTACGCCGCGAAGAGAACAAGCGCGCCGAGGCCCGCCGAGCCGATCGCGTAACCCTTGGTGACCGCCTTGGTCGTATTGCCGACCGCGTCGAGCGCATCGGTAGACTGACGCACTTCTTTAGGCAATCCCGCCATCTCGGCGATGCCGCCCGCGTTGTCGGTGACGGGGCCGAAAGCGTCGAGCGCGACGATCATGCCGGCGAGGCCGAGCATGGTGGTGACCGCGATCGCGATGCCGAACAGGCCGGCGAGCTGATAGCTCGCGAGGATCCCCGCGATGATGACGAGCGCCGGGAGCGCCGTCGCTTCGAGCGAGACCGCGAGCCCCTGGATCACGTTGGTGCCGTGGCCGGTGACCGAAGCCTGGGCGATCGACAGGACCGGACGCTTGCCGGTGCCGGTGTAATATTCGGTGATGACGATGATCAGGCCCGTCACGACGAGGCCGACGAGGCCGCAGACGAACAGATTCGCGCCGATCACCGCCTTGCCGTCGACCGTGCCGACATCGCCCCATCCGATGACGAAGGTCGCGATCGCGAGTCCCACGATCGACAGCAGGGCGGTGGCGATGACGCCTTTGTAGAGGGCGCCCATGATCGAGTTGTTGGCGCCGAGCCTGACGAAGAACGTGCCGATGATCGAGGTCACGATGCAGGCCGCGCCGATCGCCAGCGGATACATCATGGTCGGAAGAAGAGCGGGCGTCCCGTCGAAGAAGATCGAGGCGAGGACCATGGTGGCGACCACCGTCACCGCATAGGTCTCGAACAGGTCGGCGGCCATCCCGGCGCAGTCGCCCACGTTGTCGCCGACGTTGTCGGCGATGGTCGCGGGATTGCGCGGATCATCCTCGGGAATTCCGGCCTCGACCTTGCCGACGAGGTCGGCGCCGACGTCCGCGCCCTTGGTGAAGATGCCGCCGCCAAGACGGGCGAAGATCGAGATGAGCGATGCGCCGAAGCCGAGCGCGACCAGCGCGTCGACCGTGACGCGGTCGGCGGGCCCATGGCCGAGCGCGCCGGTCAGGATGGCGAAATAGCAGGAGACGCCGAGCAGCGCGAGGCCTGCGACCAGAAGGCCGGTCACCGCACCCGACCGGTAGGCGATGTCGAGGCCTCCGGCGAGCGATTTCGTCGCCGCCTGCGCGGTACGCACGTTGGCGCGCACCGAAATGTTCATGCCGATGAAACCGGCGGATCCGGACAGGATCGCGCCGATCGCAAAGCCGATCGCCACCGGCCAGGAGAGCAGGAGCCCGAGGATGATGAACACAGCGACGCCGACCCCCGCGATGGTGGTGTATTGCCGCTTGAGATAGGCTTGCGCGCCCTCGCGGACGGCGCCCGAGATTTCCTGCATGCGCTGAGTGCCGGTATCGGCCGCCATCACGCTATTGACCGTGTAGACGCCGTAAACGATCGACAGCAGTCCACACAGGATGATCAAGCCCATGAGCATAGCGTTCAGCCCCTGATATGCGGCGAGCGCGTGCCCGCCCCTTTTTGTGCGCGCCTCATGCCAGAAAGCGTCGTCCGCCGCAACGCACAACGTCGGTTTTTTGAGGACTTCTTTCGACGAAAAGCCGGGTTACGACCCGTGGCGAATCGTCTCGGCGACCGGTCGCCCGCAAACCAAGCGGCGCTTTGCGAGACCGCCGTCGCCCGGACCCGCGCGGGGGAATTTGCAGAACTGTTCCGCAATGCGGCCGAGCCTCTCTTTCGCGCGAAAGAGAAGCGTGAGGGATTTGCATTTCCTTTCTTTTCCTTTTCTGGAATCAATGTTTTCAGACCTTTATCGCCGGTTCTTGCAACCCCCTCCCTCGCCTCCCTCTCCCCCTTCTTACAGGCCGAGGCATGCAACCGATCATCGACGGCGCCGGCAAGAAATCCGACATCGAGGGCCGGATCGCCCAGATCAAGGCGCAGATCGAGGAGACGACCTCTGACTACGACAAGGAGAAACTGCAGGAGCGGCTCGCCAAGCTCGCGGGCGGCGTAGCCATAATCCGCGTTGGCGGCTCGACCGAGGTGGAGGTCAAGGAGAAGAAGGATCGCGTCGAGGACACCATGCACGCAACGAGGGCCGCCGTCGAGGAAGGCATCGTTGCGGGCGGCGGCGTCGCCCTCCTGCGCGCCAAGACGATCGGAAAGCTCAGCGACGAAAACGAAGATGTCCAATCCGGCATCAACATAGTGCTGACGGCCCTCGAAGCGCCCATCCGGCGGATCGCCGAGAATTCGGGCGTAGAGGGTTCGATCGTCGTCGGCAGGGTTCTTGAGAACAAGTCACAGTCCTTTGGCTTCGACGCCCAGACCGAACAATATGTCGACATGCTGAACGCCGGCGTCGTTGATCCACCGAAGGTCGTGCGGGTCGCCCTGCAGGACGCGGCTTCGGTCGCGGGCCTCATGATCACCACCGAAGCCATGGTTGCCGAGACGCCGAAGAAGAATGGTCAGCCCGGCGGCGGCATGGGCGGAATGGACTACTGATCGCTCGACGATGACCGGGATGGGGCGCTAACGCGCCGCCTATCTGATCGGCCGTGCGCCGCCGGAAGGGGTGGAATTCTTCGTCCCCAAAGTAGGAGGAAATGTCATGCAAACATCCGTCTGGTATACGCCGGCTAAGTGAGAAGCCGAAAATCGGCGCGGCCGATGACGCGGAACTTGTCGGTGATTCGGTCGCAGAAATGTTTCCAGCGCCTGGGCACGGTGTGTCGTAGGAACTTGATGACCTACCGGGGGAACGGCGTCTTGTAATCCTACATTTATTCGGACAGGCTCCTAGACTAGGTGTTCGGACGCAAATTCTCATTGGAGAGAATCTTGCGCTCTTGCCGCGTCAATTTCCATCGCTTGCTCTCAGCCGAGAGCTCGGCGAATATCCGATGCAAGGTATCTCGCGCCGCTTGAATGATTTCTGTGTCGTCAAAAACCTTCATTTCCAAGGTAATCGGTAGTTGAAAACTTGTTTCCTGACACTTTATGTTGAAAGTAGCTCGAATAAGCCGATCGACGATAGGATCTATCACTTCCAAACGCGCCAGGCTAATCTTGCACTTGGCCATTATCGCCTATTGAAATTAGTCCGTGCATGCAGTGCAAAGCATTGCGGGCCGCTAGCTGAGCGAGCCTCAAGAAGCATGTTCATCGCTATCCGCAAGATGCAGACGGCCGTGCTTTTACGCCCATGAGCGAGTATAGTCTGCTTCAAGCGGCGAATGCAAGGTAACCGGAGAGACGATTGCCGGGAGTCGCATGGCTGCGGGAGCCGCCAGGGCCGCCGGCGCGCTGTGGCCAATGGCGGCGCGCAAATCATTTACAGCGCCTCTGACGAGCCGTCGCCCTCTCCGCCGCGACCTTTTGTGCGAAGCTTTGGACATGCCCAGTCTGGGTCACGACGCCCGCGTGCGCGGATACGCGCGGCGTCGATGCTCGGCTCCCAACCGAGTTCGATCATTACGGACTCTTGCAGTTGTATGTCTTGCGACATTTTTGCCTTCCTATGGCATCACTAAGCTCGTTCGAATGCCGCTAGGTCTCATCCTGCCCGCGATCGGCTTCGAGGGCCGCCGCAAGCTCATCCGGGTTGACGACAAAAATCTCTTTGTGGCCGCCGGGCGCAGACAGCGCCGGAACGTGCAGCATTGTCGCGGTTCGCCTGAAGGCGAGAAAAGAAAGACCGGGTATGTCTTCCTCGTCGACAACGACGCGATAAGCTCCCGCCGGCAGCGGACGATCCACTTCGGACAAAGCGAACGCTTTGGAAAATGTCAGCGTCGTCTCGTTGCTCCGGGTCGTCATACCTGGACCTCAGCGCGTCCGTTTTGGCGTGCTCGCGGACGGAACCCTCGCGCTCTGCTTGGTCGCAAAGTGGAACCTATCGCACGCAAACGCTGCCGGGACCACGCCCCTGTTTAAGGATACATAGGTACGAATAACTGAGATATAAGGGCGGAATGACGCCAATTCTTATGACCGGAAAATATGCCCTCGTGTCATTCGTCACGTGTTCAGTCGTCGTCGACTTGGCGAATATCTAAACGGTTTGGCGCCTTTTCAACTCGATTTCGACAATGAAGCGCCCATTGTCGACGCCAGCGCGCTCTACGCGAGGATGGGCCGATGATTCCACTCGGACTGCCGTAAGGCGCGCCCGGGCGGGCGAGCCGGTCCACGGCTAGCCAGATCGCTCCCTCGCCCGCGCAGGGCATCAATGTTCCTCCGCGGCAGATCAACCTTCAAGGTCGTCGGAAAACTCTCCGCTTTGGTGTTGACGGAAGGTCGGCCGCTGACTTGACCAATCGAAATGCTCGCTACCCACCCATCGCGACGTTCGGTTGGGGCTTCCGGTCGACGCCTGCTTCGGGCGGTAAAGCCTAATTGGGGCTCGCAATGGAATGACGGCTTTCGCGCGTACTCCGTTCGTCCCGAGGCGACTCCTGTTCGCGCGCTCTCGGCCATAGCGCAAGGATCGGCCCTCTACCGCCGCCAGACCCGATCCCCGATCCTCAGCGATTCCACCCGCAACTCCCCTTTCGGCTCGAACAGGCCGTCCCGAACCTCGATCTTGCGCTCGGTCTGCGCGATCCCGAGAAGCGCGTAAGCGGCCGAGAGCATGCGCGCGGCGGAGCCCGTGTACCACGACCAGCCGCCCCGCCCGCCATGGCCCCATCCGTCGTAAATGTCGGCCGGCTGCTGGATGGGATTGAGCCCGTAGACCGCAATCCGCTCGGGCTCCGTCTTCTTCAGCGGCGAAATCTTCTCGAAGATCTCGAAGGCCCGCGCGCTGAGGCGCAGGGCCAGCTTCTCGTCGCCTCTGGCTCGGGCCCGTTCGGAGAGACGAACGAAGCCGTCCACGATCCATGACGCCCCGTGGCTGTACTGGCCGCCGTTCTCCCGGACGCCCGGAGGATAATCGGCGATCCGGCCAGGGTACGGCTGCGAATGTTCGTAGAACGGCGTCTCCAGGAGGAGCACGCGGTCCGCCCGTTCGATCGTCTTCAGGCCTCCCTCGATCGCCGCGAGCGCGCGGGCGTCGTCGCAGGCCCCCGAATAGGCCGCCCAGCCGGTGGTCATGGCATTGGCCATGGCGACCGGCCGTCCGTCGTCGGCGAAGTCGAGCACGAAATGGTCGCTCTGCCAGCCGGCCTCCAGCGCCGCCCGCTGCGCCTCGAGCGCCTCCTTGCATCGCGCCGCGAAGCCCTCGTCGCCCTTCAGGAGAGCGAGCGGGATGAAGCCGTCGAGCACGTTGGCCAGAAAGAAGCCCATCCAGACGCTGGTGCCGATCTCGCGGCGGCCGAGCATGTCGATTCCGTCGTTCCAGTCGCCCGCGCGGAGGAGCGGCAGGCCGTTCCCGCCGATGTGGTCGAGGGTGAACGCGATGGCGAGGCGGGCGTGCTCGTAGACGGTCGCCGTCTCCCGCGAAGCGCGGGGAACGACGATCCAGGTCTCCTCGTTTTCGGGCACCGCCTCGCCCTCGAGATAGGGCGTCGTCACGTCGAGGACGCCCGCATCGCCCTGTTGGCTCACATAGCGCGACAGCACATAGGGCAGCCAGAGATGAGGGTCGCTCGCCTTTGTGCGCTGGCCGAGGCCGGTGCCGCCGTCGGGCGCGCGATGCCACCACTTGAGCACGTCGCCTTGGCGAAACTGCTGGCTGGCGTGCAAAACGATCTGCGCGCGCGCCAGCCGCGGCTCGGTGAGGATGAGCGGAATCACGTCCTGGAGCTGGTCCCGATATCCGGTCGCCCCGCCGCGCTGGTTCGGACCGACGCGGCCCCAGAGCCGCGACGCGTAGAGCTGATAGGGCAGCCACGTATTGACCAGGCGATCGAAATCCGGCCGGTTGGTGTGGACCTCGACCCCGCCGAGCCGCTTCGCCCAGGACGCGCGCGTCGCGGCCAGATCGGCCTCCGCATCGGCGACCGACGTTCGCCGCGCGGCCGACAGCGCCTCGTCGCGGCTCGGCGCCTGGCCGAACACGATGGCGATTTTCTCCTCGCCCCCGGGCGGAATCGAAATTTCGCCGCAGAACGCCGCCACGCGCCGGCCGTCGTCGCGCGCCGCGCCGTCGCCATAACCCGTCTCGACCATCGCGGGCGAATGAATGTCTCGTCCGGGCCCGCCGAAAAAGCGGGCGCGCACCGTCTCGGTCGCGGGCGCCTCGAGGCTGGTCGCGGCGAAGGCGAAGCCCCGCTCGAAATCGTTGCGGGGATTTTGAAAGAGGAGCGTCGATCCGGCCGTCTCGTCGCGGATCTTGTCGACGCTCTCATTGGGGCTTTCTTCGAGCGCGAGATCGAAGAAGGGAGCGACGCGCAGGCGCCTCGTCTGCGAGCCGTGATTGCGCAGCGTCAGCAGCCGCACGTCGCACGGCCTCGCAGGGGGAACGAACGCCACATATTCCGAAGAAAGATCGCCACGCCTCTTCACGAATGTCGCGACGCCCGGTTCGTAGGCGACCTCGTGGATCGCGTCCTCTCGCTGGAAAGGCGCAAAACCGGGCGCGTCCGTCTCCCCGGTGTCGAGGTCGCGCAGATAGACGACTTGACCAGGCTGCACGACGGTCGCGCTGTCGAAGCGGAACGCGGTCAGGCCGTTCTGCCGCGCGTTGCCGAAGGCGGAGAAGATTTCGCCGTCGTTCGAGACCATCGTCGCCATGCCGAGCTCGTTGGCCATCACATGCGCCCATGGCCGGGGCGTGCGATGAGTCAAATCGAGCCGCTTGCCGTCCTTCGACATCGCGAACGGCCAGCGGGTCGGCAGGGCGTGAGAGGGCTCGAGCGCGCGGGTTTCGTAGAAGCGAAGCAGCAATTCGTTCTCGGCGACCGGCGCCTTGCCGAGCCGTCGGGCGACGAGCTCGCTCGCCCAGACCGCGTTGTCGGCGCGCCCGACGACAAACTCGGCCTCCGCCGCGCCGTGGGGTTCGAGCGTCAATTCGAGCGTGAAGCTAGCGGCGGGGTCGAGCGGCCAGAGCTTGCCTTCGTCGTCGAGTTTCCGCCAGCGCCAGCGCTCGCACCCGGTCGGCCTCGTGAGCGATCCCTCGCCGAGGAAGCGGGTGCGCGAATCCTCGTAGCCCACCATTTCCGCGCCCGCGCCCGGGCTCACGGCGAAGAAGGACGTCTCGCCACGGTCCGCTCGCGGCGAGCGCAGAAGCCTGTTGCGGGCGAAGATCGAGTTGAGCGCGCGGACGAACACCGTCTCGACATGCATGCCGGCGAAATCGAGATCGCGGGCATAGGCCTCCGTTTCGTGGCCGGCGATTTCGCAGAAGCTGGTCAGCCGCAGCCGTCGTGGCCTGCCTGACTCGTCGGAAACGCGGATCCGCCAGCTCAGCACGGCGGTCTGCCCCTCGTCGGGGCTGACCTCCATGCGCGCCTCGACGCCGTTCAGCGTGTGGATGAACGCCAGGCGATTGAAGCCCGGCTCTTCGATCCGATAGTCGCCCGCGCGGCGGGCCGGCTCGAAGCCGATCGACCACGGCGGCTCGCCCTCCTCGCTGAGATAAAAGAAATGGCCGCGCGCCTGCAAAGGGTCGAGCGGGCGACGGATGAAGTCGATCGGGGCGCCGCCGCGCTCGGCGCCCATCACGAAAGCGGCGCCGCGCCCGTCGCGCATCAGCTCGACGCCGACCGCGCCGTTGTTGAACACGTATTTCTCCGGCCGGCGCGCCAGATCGAGAGGCGCGCCGGCGAACCATGGGGCCGGCGGCCCCGTTCTTCGGCGCGCCCGCGCGACGCCGGCAACCGCGGCCGCGCCGAAGACGGCTATGGCGGCGGCATAGGCGTAGGTAAGTGTGTGCACCGGCCCCGGCATGGGCGCGCCGCCGCGAGCGAGCGTCTCGGCGCCCGTCCATGCCTTGTCCCACTCTGCGCCGCGGGGAATGTAGAAAGGGATCAACAGGGGCGCCCAGGTGCCGAACCGGCGGATTCCATCGGGGATGGCGCGAGTCCGGCCCTTGTGGCCGATGAACCTCGCCGCCGCTTCGTCCGCCCGATCGCCGCCGAGAAACGACAAGTTCACGAGACTCGCCACCCTGAGACCCATGTGGTCGAACCAGATGAGAATGCGCAGCCAGTCGTAGGCGAGGAGGCCGAGAAACAGGAAAAGGCTGAATCGGCGGAAGTCGCCTGGGCTTTGCGTGAGGTCGGCGCCGGTGGCGACAAGCGTCCGGACGGCCCCGTCCTGGTTGTACCAGCTCGGATCGGGCGATTGGCGTAGGAACGAGTTGATGACCGGGGCCATCCAGAGGCCCCAACGCAACACGCGCACCAGCTGCTCGACGAGGCCTTCGACTCCCTGCGCGCTCACGAGATTCTTGATCGGCCGCAGGCTTCGCTGCAGCGCCGCGTCGAGGAGCACGTAATTGATCGAGAACAAGGGCGCGGCGAGCGACCAGTTGATGACGCCCGCCAGCGACTCCGCCCAGAACAGCCGCACGCCGCCGGCGACTTCGCCCAGGTTGAACATGCCGTATTTGTTGAAGATCGGATAGGTGGTGAAATCGCCGAGCGCCCGGCCGCTCTGCCGATAGTTGACGTCGGCGTAGGCCCAAAACTTGGCGATGACGACGTGAAGCTGGGCGGCGTCGAAGTACCACCCGAGCGCCCCGGCGACGACCCCGCCGAGCCCGACGCCGAGCGCGTAGAGCCGCCAGCTCTGCAGCCTCGTGCGAGCGCCGAGCGCGACGCTTGCGGCGTCGAAAGCGAGGTCGACGCCGCCGTAGCACAGCGCCCCGACCGCGAACATCGTGAGAAATCGCACGCTCCCGCCGAAGGAGGCGAGATCGACCTGGTAGGCGAGCGCAAGGCCCAATCCCGCGACGAGGCCTCTCGCCGGCGCGCGGGGATCGCGATAGGCCGCCGCGAGACGGCCGAAGAACGGGGGGGTTCCGTCGGCGCTGCCTACGACGGTCATGCCGAGCGGAAACAGCAAGGCGCCGATGAGTGCGCCTGACACAAAGGCGTAACGAACGAGAGTCCCGCTGGCGCCCGGCACGCGCAGGATGAAGGCGGCGATGAGGATGAACCCCATGAACAGCCCGCCATAGATCGCTCCCTTGATGAAGCCGGTCCGCCAGTGATTCCAAACGGCGTCGAAGCGGGGCGGCCGGCCGCCAAGCCAGTCGAGCGCAATGCCCGTCATCAGATAGACGATCGCCCACAGCCCGCCCTGCGCCAGCGCCGCGCACAGGCTGGAAGCGACGATCGCAAGGAGCGGCTGAGTAACAAGCTGGGCCGCGTTGGCGATGAGCGGCGTCGCCGCCGCGAATGCGCCGCTCACGCAGATGACGGCGTGCGTGCGCTTCGACAGAGGCAGGCGATTGACGCTGACCAGACAAAGCAGCGTCACCACCGCCTCGCCGAGAAACCACAGCGTGAGCGCCC
>DASRSL010000089.1:0-137052 GCA_035656495.1 Roseiarcus sp. | reverse complement strand
ACAACGGCATTTTCGGCCATGGCAATAACTCCTATTCCTGAGCCACATTGTAGCTCAAAAACGCGAGAATGTCGATATTTAAATTTTGCCCGCACGCTTTCGCGCGATCCAGCCCTTTCGAGATCAAGGGCTTAGAAGCCGAAAGGTGATCGCCTGGACAACCTCGGGCGAATCGAAATGCGGCAGGGCGCGCGGGACATACCACCCCCTGTGGAGGGGCGGCGTCTCGCCACCCTGTCCACCCCGCGCGCCTTCCCTGTCCTCTGACATCGTGCTCTTCCTCGTCCTCGAGGGCGGCGAGATGCCGCCCCTCCGCATTGCGACAAGCCGCGATCGGTGTATATTGCTTGCATATCTGTATACATCGAAATAGGCGCACCGAATGCCGCCGCTTCACATCAAAGACGACGCTGCGACTGAGGCGGTTCGCCGACTCGCGCGGGTGCGGAAACTCACGCTGACCGAAGCGGTTCGCGTCGCCTGCGAGGAAGCGCTCGAGCGCGAGCAACGAGCGCGACCGCTCGCCGAGCGGCTGGCGGATATCCACGAGCGCGCGCGGGCCGCCGCTCGCACTGGCCGAAAGGCCGACAAGGCGTTCTTCGATCGCGAATGGGGGGAGGAGTGACCGAAGCGCTGATGGTCGAGACGTCGGCGCTGGTCGCGATTGTCCTCGAGGAGCCGGGCTGGCGACAAATCGCCGAACAGATTGTCCAGGCGAGAGCCTTTACGACCTGCGTCAACGCCTTCGAAGCTGCGCTCGCGATCGTTCGCGAGCGCGAGCTCAAACCGACCGCGGCCCACGCGATCGTCGGCGACTTGGCCGACCGCCTCGCCATCGAGGTCAGGAGCTACGACGCCGAGGCGATTCCCCATGCTGTCGCCGCGCGCGAGCGATTTGGCGCGGGGCGGCGCGGGTTGAACATGGGCGATTGCCTTTCCTACGGCGCGGCCAAACACCATCGCGCGCGGTTGCTCTACGTCGGCGAGGACTTCGCGCGAACCGACGTCAACGATGATGTTTGATTGGGTCGTGTCTAAGTCCAAATTCCGATTCGTCCCTGAGCAGGCGTTCCGCTCGGTGCTTCCTTTCGTCCGACATCGCGCTCTTCCTCGTCCTCGAGGGGCGGCGAGACGCCGCCCTCCGGCCGCGGAACGAGGTCCAGCACAGCTTAACCTTCGGTTAACCATATTGCCGCAGCGTCATCCCAACAATTCTCACAGGATGAGTGGCGATGACTGTTTTGAGGCTTCGTAAGGCGGCGGAAGAAACTGGGACGGGCGAGTCGACCGTCGCGATCGAGCCCGGCTGCATGTCCGCCGAGTCGACTGAAGACGGCGGAACTCCAAAAGTTTCGTTGCGCCAGCTCCCGGCGCCGCAAACGATCGCGACCAGCGATCTGGCGGCGAAGCTCGCGGCCGCCGATGCCGCCATCGCAAACATCCAGCAGATCCTTGGCGAGGCCAGGATCAGCCACGACGAGCTGTGTCGGACCTTGGACCACCTCAAGCGGGACCGCGACGAGTGGCGCGGGCGGGCCGAGCGGCTTACGGAGCGGCCGTGGTGGCGGCGGCTCGCGGGCTGACGACGGAATCGAGAGGTCGGCGCAACCGGGTCGCCTGAGATCCACATGCCGGAGCATGGTCATGCCCGCACTGATGCCCCGCGCCACGCCCATCCACGAATCTGCGCGCCTGCGCATCCTCGAGGCCTACATCGAGACCCTGAGGGCCGAGAACGACAGCCTGAAGCGCCAGCTTGCCGCCGCCGAGACGCGGGCGGCGCAAGAAGTCGCGAAGGCGGAGTGGGCGATCGGCGAGTTTTCGGCTCTCATAAGACGGCTCTCGGCGCGGGCGGCCGAGCGTGGTTGAGCCGGTTCGACCAGGTTGTGGGAGTGGCTGGCCGCCTCGACGCGCTGGCGGCCGAACGCGCCAGGCCATGGTGGCGGCGGAGGCAGGCTGATGATTGACGGCGAGAAGATCATAAAACTCCGTGGGGAGTTGGCCGCGGCCCTGGCGGCGGCGGATGGCGGGCAAGTGATTGACGGCGAGAAGGTCAAAAAATTCCGTGAGTCGCTGGGCTTGTCTCAAACCGAGTTGGCGCGCCGCGCAGACGTCAGTCAGGCGATCGTCGCGGCGATCGAGGCCGGCCTTCAGCGCACGTCGCGGGCCGTGCCGCGTATCGCCAACGCGCTCGATGTCCCTCCGTCTGAGTTGGACCCTGACCATGTCGGTGGCGACGGCGGCCATGCGCGGGCCAATCATGCTATTCACATGGAATCGGCGGCGACAGCGTTTGAAGCGATGCTGTCGCATCTTCGGCAGGATCTATCGGCAGAGAACCGACAATCTCTCGCGACAATATTCCTGGCTGTCGCGCGCGAACCCCCGGATGAAGACATTGACCTGCCCCTCTTCGCTCAGATGCGGCTACGGGCGCATCTTCTGGTTCGGCCGTTCCTAAAAGGGTAGCCCCGCGGCAATTGTTTACCGCTTGGCTCACGACCGCCTCGTAAGGGACCGGCGTCCAAAAACCCTCCACCGTCGCTCCGTTTGGCCGGCGTTCGAAAACCCGTCGCCGTGCCCGACATTCAAACTGAGATACGCCCGTTTGATTACGGGCGGTGCGGCTGTAAGGAAGGTGGCGGCGCTCGAGAAGCGGGTGAACGCGCTCGCCGCGGCGATGATCCCGCCGCTGATCCTCCAGACGGAGTTCAAAGCGATGAAGCAGCGCATGAGCCTGGCCCACGCCCTGCCGGACGAGGACCTGATCGACGGCGCCGCCGAGTAGCGCCGCGCCAGAAATCTCCGCTTTCTGGTTGGGAACCAAACGGCGAGCTTCGCATTCAGCCCCGAAATCGGAGGCTGATATGGCGCATCGCAGGGCAGGCGCTCGAACCGCGCATTACGATGGGCCCGCGGGAGGGTGGGGATCGCTGAGAGGGATGGCGCGGATCTTCGGCGCGGAATGGTCGACGCCGGCGGCGATCGAGACGCTGGCGCGTCAGAACAAGCCGCAAGGCTTCATGTGCGTGTCGTGCTCCTGGGCGAAGCCGGCCGACCACCATCCGTTTGAATTCTGCGAGAACGGCGCCAAGGCGACCCTCTGGGAGCTGACAACCCGCCGCTGCACGCCCGAGTTCTTCGCCCGACACACGGTCGCCGAGCTCAAGGGCTGGAAGGACTACGATCTCGAACAGGAAGGCCGGCTCACCCATCCGATGCGGTACGAGCCCAGCGCGGACCGTTATGTCCAATGCGCCTGGGACGAGGCCTTCGCGGCGATCGGGGCCGAGCTCAGGGCGCTCGATCCGAAATCCGTCATTTTCTATGCGTCGGGCCGCGCCAGTCTCGAGACGTCGTACCTCTACGCCCTGTTCGCGCGCATGTACGGAACCAACAATCTGCCCGACAGCTCCAACATGTGTCACGAGACCACCTCGGTCGCGCTGAAGAAGACGATCGGCGCCGGGGTCGGGACGGTGGTCTATGACGATCTCCAGAAATGCGACGCGATGTTCTTCCTCGGGCAGAACACCGGATCGAACAGCCCGCGCTTCCTTCATCCCTTGGAGGACGCCGCCAAACGCGGCGTGCCGATCGTCACCTTCAATCCCGTCCGGGAGAAGGGGCTCGAGGTCTTCATCAACCCGCAGAATCCCCTGGAGATGCTGACCGGCTGGGAGACAAAGATCAGCTGCGCCTATCACCAGGTGCGTCCCGGCGGCGACATCGCCCTCCTCCTCGGCCTCTGCAAGCATGTCTTCGCGGCCGACGACGCCGCGCAGCTGGAAGGCAAACGCGTGCTGGACGTCGGATTCATCGAGCGGCACACGCACGGCTTCGATGCGTTCGAGGCCAAGGCGCGGGCGACGTCGTGGGACGAGATCGAGGCCGAGTCGGGCCTCTCCCGGCAGGCGATCGAGGAGGCCGCGCAGGTTTATGTCGAGGCCGAGCGCGTCATCGGCGTCTACGGCATGGGACTCACCCAGCACATGCACGGTTTCGAGAATGTCGCGATGCTCGTCAACCTGCTGTTGCTCAAGGGCAATATCGGACGCGAAGGCACGGGGATCGCGCCCGTTCGCGGCCACTCGAATGTCCAGGGGCAGCGGACCGTGGGCATCACCGAGAAGCCCGAGCTCGCGCCGCTCGACAAAATCGCCGAGCTTTTCGGCTTCGTCCCGCCGCGCGAGAAGGGCATGAACACGGTCGAGGCCTGCGAAGGGATCCTGTCGGGCGCGGTGAACGCCTTTGTCGGCCTCGGCGGCAATTTCCTCCGGGCGATCCCGGAGCGGGAGAAGATGGAGAAGGCTTGGACGAACATGCGCCTCACGGTGCAGATCGCCACCAAGCTCAACCGGAGCCATCTCATCAACGGAAAGACCGCCTACCTCCTGCCCTGCCGCGGACGCACCGAGGAGGACATGCAGGCGACAGGTCCGCAGGCGGTGACCGTCGAGGACACGTTCAGCTGCATCCACGGCTCGATCGGACGACGCAAGCCGGCGAGCGGACATCTCAAGTCCGAGGCGGCGATCGTGGCCGGCATCGCCAAGGCGACCCTGCCGCCGAACCCGAAAGTCAAATGGGACGAATGGATCGGCGATTACGGGCTGATCCGCGACCTGATCGCCGAGACCTACCCCGATCAGTTCCACGATTTCAACGCGCGCATGTGGACTCCCGGCGGCTTCTATCGAGGCAATTCGGCGCGCGAGCGCGTGTGGAAGACCGAGAGCGGCAAGGCCGAATTCACCACGCCGCAACACTTGTCCGCGGCTGGCTTCGAAGACGCGCCCGGCCGTTACCGGCTCATCACGATGCGCAGCAACGACCAATTCAACACAACGATCTACGGATATAGCGACCGGATGCGCGGGATCGAGGGCACGCGCGACGTTCTTCTGATCAATCCGGAGGAGATGCTGCGGGCGGGACTCAGCGAAGGGCAGACGGTGTCGCTCGTCAGCGACGCGGCGGACGGCGTCGAGCGGCAGGTCGAAGGGCTGAGAGTCACGCCCTTCTCGCTGCCTGACGGATGCGTCGGCGGCTATTACCCGGAAATGAATCCGCTGATTCCGCTTTGGCGTCACGACCAGCAATCGAAAACGCCTGCCTCCAAGTCGGTCCCGGTGCGAATCCGGGCGGCTGATTGAGTGGAAGCTTCCCTGCGGGTCACCGCCATGTCCACGGGCGTCCCCTCCGACGGACAATAGCGCGTCCTACGGCGGCGCCGATTTGCGGGACGCCCGTTTTCCGCTCGCTACCTGGGAACCAACCCCTGCGCTGCCGGGTTTGGGGGACAGCTCAGCGGGCGAGGGTGACGTGGACGATTTAACGAAGCTCGCCCGAGACGAGCAGACGATGCGGCAGTGTCTGGCCCTCGCCGCACGGTCCGTTCGCGATGGCGGGTATCCTTTCGCGGCCATCGTCACGAAAAAGGGGCGCACGATCGTCGAAGCGACGAACCGGGTGTCGCATGACCACGACGTCCTGCGGCACGCGGAAGCCGTTGCGCTGACCGAGGCGCAAAGGACGCTCGTCTGCACCAGCCTCGACGACTGCACGCTCTACGCCAACGTCGAGCCCTGCGCCCTGTGCAGCTACGCCATCCGCGAGGCGAGGATCGGCAGGGTGGTTTACGGCCTCTCGTCACCGGTCATGGGCGGGCATTCGCGGTGGAACATTCTCGGCGACGAGGTTTTGTCCTCGAGGATGCCGGAGGTTTTCGCGCCGCCGCCCGATATCGTCGCCGACTTCCTGTCCGACGAGGCGGCCGCCGCGTTTCGCCGCGCCGCGCCGGCGGCGTGGGCCTACGTACGAACGAGGGGATGCTTCGGCTGCGGCGACGATGCGGCGCGCGAGCGGCGGCCGCGACGATATGGAGCGGCGGAGAAAGCCATGCGCCTTCTGCGCCTGCAGGTGTTCGACCGGTTCGGCCGCGGGGCGGCGCGATAGACCTTCGCGCACGAGGCCGCCCGGTCCCACCCGGTCCCTCAGGCGCATGGGCGCGCCCAGGGCTACTCGCTGAGATCGCCGCGCGGCGGCTCCAGCGCGACCGCCTTCACCTGCGCAAAGACGGCGGCGCCTTCGATGAACGCGAGCTGTTCCCAGGACTTTCGCGTGAGCCGCGACAGAAGGCGCGCGCCCTGCCCTTCGGGCCCGAGCGCGACCACGGCGAGCATCTCGTGCGACGCAACGGGCTTCGCCGAGATGACCCGGCCCGGCAGGATGTTGAGGATGGAGCTCGGTCCGGGCGGCTCGCGAGCAAGGCTGACGTCGCGTGCGACAATGCGGATGCGCCGACGCTCGCCGATCGGCAGGGGCGGCGTGGGCGCCAAAAAACGCCCGCCCGTCACGCGAAGCGTCAGCAGGCCATAGCGGGCGTCATGCGCCTCGACGACGCCCTCCAGGGAGACCGCCGCATCGCGCGCCATCGCCAGCGGCAGCGACGGGTCGCTCTGCAGGTCGGCGAGCGGCCCGGCGGCCAGCACGCGGCCCTTCTCCATGAGGACGATCTGGTCGGCGAGGCGCTCGACCTCGGCGAGGTCGTGGGAGACGTAAATGATCGGCAGGAGGTGACGGTCGCGGAGCCGCTCGAGCAACGGCATGATCTCGTCCTTGGTCGCGCGATCGAGCCCGGACAGAGGCTCGTCCATGAGAAGGAGCTTCGGCCGCGACAGGAGCGCGCGGCCGATGGCGACGCGCTGGCGCTCCCCGCCGGATAGATTGCGCGGCGATCGGTCGAGAAGCGGCCTGACGCCGAGAAGATCGACGACCTCGCCGAACGCGACGCCGCCCGGCGGGAGGGCCTCTGCGCTGCGGGGCGCGCCGAAGGTCAAGTTGCGGCGCACCGACAGGTGCGGAAACAGGCTCGCCTCCTGGAAGACGTAGCCGATCGGCCGCTTGTGCGTCGGCAGAAAGGCGCCGTTCCGGTCCTGCCACAGCTCGCCGTCGATCTCACAATGCCCCTCGCTCAGGCGCAAGAGGCCGGCGATGCAACGCAAGATCGTCGTCTTGCCGCAACCGGACGGGCCGAAGAGTGCGGTTACGCCCCTGCCCGGGGCCACGAAGGCCGCGTCGAGCGAAAACTTGCCGATCGCCCCGCGGAACCCCGCGCGGATCACGCCCGCCGTCATGCGCGGACCCGAGCGAAACGCTTCTCGATGAGGATCATCGAAAAGATCACGGCGAAGGCGAACACAACCATGCCTCCGGCGAGGATGTTGGCCTCGCGCCACTGCATCGTCTCCACGGAGTCGTAGATGGCGGTCGACATCACCCGCGTGCGGCCGGGAATGTTGCCGCCGATCATCAGCACGACGCCGAACTCGCCGACCGTATGGGCGAACCCGAGCACCGCGCCGGTGAGCAGACCCGGGCTGGCGAGCGGCAGGGCTACCGTCCAGAAGGCGCGGGAGGGCGAAGCGCGCAGGGTGGCCGCGACCTCGAGCGGGCGGTCGCCGACGGCGGCGAAGGAATTGCGGATCGGCTGCACGACAAACGGCATCGAGGCGATCATCGAGCCGATGACAAGGCCTGAGAAGCTGAAGGCGAGCGTGCGCGCGCCCCACAGGCTCGCGACCGCCCCGCCTGGGCCACCCGGCCCGAGCGCGATGAGGAGATAGAAGCCGAGCACGGTCGGCGGCAGCACGATGGGCAGCGACACGACCGCCGCGACGACTTCCTTCCACGGCGCGCGCGAGCGGGCGAGCCACCAGGCGAGCGGCGTCGCGACGACGATGAGCGCGAGCGTCGTTACGGCCGCAAGCTCCAGCGTCAGGCGAACGGGCTCCCAGATATGGACGAAGGCTTCCAAGGTCGCTCAGTCGAGCCCGTAGCCAAATTTCTCGATGACGGCGCGCGCTTCCGGCCCCTTGAGGAATTCGAGGAAGGCCTTCGACGCCTCGCCGTTCTCGCCTTTCTTCAAAAGCACCGCATCCTGCCGGATCGGCGCATGGAGGTCTTGCGGCACGAGCCAGCGCGTGCCGTCCGCAACGCCGTAAAGCTCCGACAGGGCGACGAAGCCGACTTCCGCGTTCCTCGTGTCGACGAACTGGAAGGCCTGGGCGATATTGTTCCCCTGCACGATCTTCGACTCGAGCGCGTCATAGACGCCGAGCGCCTTCATCGTCTCGACCGCCGCGGTCCCGTAAGGCGCGGCGGCGGGATTGGCGATCGACAGCTTCGAGAAGGCGCCGCGTTTCAGCGCCTTCTCTCCGTCGGTCACGTCCAGGACCTTGCTCCATAGGACGAGCTTGCCGATCGCATAAGTGAACTCGCTTCCCTTCACCGCATAACCCTGCTCGACGGCGGCCTTCGGCCGCTGCTCGTCGGCCGACAGGAACACCTGGAACGGCGCGTCATGGGCGATCTGGGCGAAGAACGGGCCGGAGGCGCCGAAGCTCAAAACGGCCTCGTCGCCTGTCTTCTGCTTGAACAGGGCGGCGATGTCCTTCGCCGGCTCGGTGAAATTTGCGGCGACTGCGACATTGGTCTGGCCGGCCAGCGCTGGCGCCGCGAATGCCGCCAGCACGCCGGCCAGCACGCTCATGCTGAACGTCCGGAACATGATCCCACCCGTCAGCGAGAGAGGCCCGAGCTTCCACATGGAATGATCTTCTGCACAACCGATATATTCCATGATACTAATCGGGTGCGGCGCGGCCGCAACCGCCAAAAACGGGGGTTCCCATGAAAATCAGCGCTCGCAACCAAATTGCCGGCACGATCGTCGATGTCCAAAAGGGCGCCACCACGTCGCACATCCGGATCGATGTCGGCGGGGCTGTGCTGACGGCCTCGATCACCAACGAAGCGGTTGATCAGTTGAAACTGGCAAAGGGCCAGAAGGCTTATGCGGTGATCAAGGCGTCCGACGTGATGGTCGGCATCGACTGACGCCAGCGAGCCGGCTCCGAGGCGAGAAGCCTTTTCGCTCAACAGCGCATGCGCCTCGGGAACAAACTGAAGTTCGTATTCTGTCTCAGCGACGCTCGCTCTCTTTTGGACTGCAATTGTTCTCAGAGCGGAAAGGGTGCGGAGGCGTTACCTTGGCCTTGCCGCGTTCCCGCTGCGCCCGGTCTTGTCAAATCCGTCGGCGCGAGCTCGATGCGGGAGAGTCCGTAGCCCCGCCGCTCTCCGGACTCAATTCCGGGTCCGGCGGCCGGTCGAGCCGGTCGAGCCGGTCGGCGCGGCGACCTCTTCGCCCGCCCCGATGGCATGCGCGCCCGCTCCGTCCGTCAAGCTCAGGATCTTGCGCAAAATGCCGGGCGCGATCGCCGAGAGCGGATTGACGGTCACCTCCGGATGGCTCAAGGGGCCCTGCACTCGGTAAGTGAGGCCGAACACGCCCTCGTTCTGTCCTCCGCCGAGCAGCAGGCCGACGACCGGGATCTTTGTCAGGATGGTGTTGAGCGAATAGGCAGGCACGAAAGTGCCGCTGACGTCGATTGCGTCTCGGGCGAAGTCGATATTCCCCGACGTGGTCAGCCCCATGGTTGGATTGTAGATGACGGCGTCCTTGATCTCGAGCGCGCCCGGGGATCGCGTGAAGGCGATCGTCATCTTCTGGAAGCGCGCCAGGGTCGGGTCCACGGCCTCGCCGGAACGCGCCGGCGCCGCCGCCACGAGGCGCCGGAACGCCGGTTCGTCGCGCAGGGCGAAGTTCGTCACCGTCGCTTCGCCGGCGCTCGTTTCGCCTTCGGTCTGCAACTCGAGATCGAGACTGCCGCCCTCCATCCGCGAGTAGAGGTCAGTGAACTTGGCCAAAGCGCCCGCGTCGGTCGAGATCAGGCGCAGCGCCCCTTCGCCGTCCCGGTTCGCGCCGACCCGCCCCTGCCCAATGCGCCCGCGCAACATGGCGAGGCGATCGTTCCCGCCCCGGCGCATGAAGTCGAGCTCGAGCCCAATGATCGATTGTCTGTTCGCGCCGGTCACAGAGGCGATCTTCATGTCAATGTCGAAATCCTTGCCGGCTTGGGCGGGCGAGGCCTGTTCGGTCAGCGATCTGATGAAGGGCCGCGCATCGAGCGAGGAGCCCCGCACGGCCGCCTTGACGACGTTGGCGCCGTTGACGACGTCGACGCGAAAGTCGTCGCCTGCCGATATTCGGGCCTGCGTGATCTTCGCGGCCAGGATGGAGCCGTCGAGGCCGATATCGGCCGATCCGCGCATCAGGACGGTCCCGAAGTCCACGGCGAGGTTGCCGAGCGTCGCGCCCTCGACCGCGGGCTTCATCTGGAAGGTCGCCTTGCCCGGCTTGCCCGCCGCCTTGGACACGCCGGGCACGGGATTGTCGATCGCTGCTTGGGTAAGATCGATTTCGATGTCGGCGCTCGTCCGGCTGAGAGGCGCTTTGAGCTTGATCGGCAGCGGTCCGTTGAGCCAAGCGAGATTGAAGCCGCGCTTTGCGCGCGCCGCCTGGTCGAGCGTCAGGGTCAGCGTCGCAAAGCCCTCCTCTCCTGGCGCTCTGCCGATGTCCAAATGCGCCGCAGCGCCGAACACCTCGCCGTCGCCAGCCATTTTCAGCGTGTTGCGGTCGGCCTCGAAGACGAAATTCCCCTGATCGAGTTTTTCCTCGCCGATGAACTTGTCGAGCGTGAGATCAGAAAGCACGCCAGCGGCGTGGAACTGCGTGTCGTCGGGCTTGGCGGTTTTCCCGAGCTTGAGGTCGAGGACGAGGTCTCCCTCCGCCTGTCCCTTGATCGTCGCCGGATCGATCTGCAGGCCGGCCTGCTTGCGCAGGGGCTCGCGGCTGAGCAAATCGGCGAGCGCATCGGCCGTGCCGCTGAGGCGGGCTCGCGCCTCAGCGTCCACGATCGCTCGCGGCGTCGTGTCGGGCACGGTGAAGACGATGTTGTCGCCCTCGATGCGCCGGGTCGGGGAGAGAGTCATTGTGGCGTGGTCGCCGGAGACGGTGAAGTCATGGCCGGTGAATGTTCCGGCGGCCTCCTTCGACACCATCATCGGCAGGCCCGGAAGAAGATCGACGCCGACGTCGCGGCTCGAAAATCTTCCATGCACGCTTTCGCGCGGGATCCCGCGCTTGTGATCCATCGCGTCCATGTCGGCGGCCGACCAGTTCGCCGCCATCGTTCCCTCGATCCGCCCACCGTGCAGATTGTGCGAGGCCCAGTCGCGCACGTCGGGATTGATGAATTGCGGCCAGAGGCGGATGACGTCCTGGGTGACGCTCGAATTGATCTTGAGGTCGAACTTGAGCGACACGCCCGGACCATCCGGCGCAATCTCGGCTTTGAGCCCTCCGTCGAAAGTCGGACCCTTCGCAGCGAATTCGTCCACGACGAACCGCGATTCGAGCGGAAGGAAACGGGCATCGGCGACGAGCGAGTCGAGGACGACCGCGTTCTCGCCCAGGCGTTCGGGGCCAAACCGGGCGTCTTTCGATTCGAGACGTACGGTCCATGCTTTGCTCGGATCGGCGGGCGGCGTCACCCAACCGTCGGCGCTCAGGCGCGTTTCGCCCGCAAGGACGACAAGTTTGCTGATGCGAAGGCTTTTTGCAGTCTCGTCCCAATCGACTCGGCCCGACGCCTCGTCGACCAGAAACGGCAGGGCGTCAGGATTGTTGAGCTGAACCTTCCCCGCTCCCACGGCGAAGCGCCCGGTCAGGCTCTGAAGGGTTTGGTCCGGGTTGAGGCGCCCCTCGAGCTTGAACCCGATCGGCCCTTTGGCGAACAGGGGCGGCGGTTTCTTGTCGAACGCTTCGAGGTCGGCGAGACTCACGTCGTGCGCCTCGATCGCGACAGTCGGCGCTTCCCCGTCGCTCGCCCGGGCCTTCATCGTCCACGGCCCGGCTTCCCCGACGGCGGTGATCCTGGCGGCCGCCTGCTCGCCAGACCGGTCGAAGACGAGGTTGAAGTCCCGGTAGGTCACGAACCGATGCGTCGCCTCGTTGTCGATCTCGAAACTACCGTTGGCGAGCGTCAGCCGGTCGACCGCCTGTCCGGCGCCGGCCATCGCCTCCGCGCTGGCGCGGATCAGAACGGCGAGGTTGAGGCTTCCGGCGCCCGGGGCGCCGGAAGGCAGCGCGATCGGCGCGGCGCTCGCGTCGCCCGACACGGCGATCGACAAGGCGCCGTCAGGCGCGACCCTGAGGCGGAGATCGAGGCCGTCCAGTTCGAGACGCCGAACCTTCACTTGCGCGAGAACTAGCGCAAACGGGTCGAGCCCGATCTTGCCGCCCGGCGCGGCCAGCACCTTCCGCCCGGCGGCGTCGCGCACCGTCAGTCGGCGGAAGCCCAGGCCGACCCCCCAGGCGTCGTGCATGAGATAGGTCGGTCCGAGATCGATCAGATAGCGGTCGCCGACGCGCTCCTGCAGGCTCGAGGCGATCTTGTCGTGCAGCGTCTGGAGGTAGATCGGCCCGTGGGCGAGGCGCGCCGCAAGAACCAGAACCGCGAGGAGCGTGACCAGCGCTGCGGCTTCCGCCACGCGCCCGACGACCCGCGCGGCCCGCCGCGCGCGAGCGCGCCGCGCAGGCGAGGAAAGGCGCGGACCGGCGGCGCTGGCGCACATGCGGCGCATGGCGGACCGGGCGCGCACGCGGGTTCGGACGTCGAACCAACCGACCAATCCGGGATCACCCTCCGTGACTCAAAGCGATATTGAACGCCTTATCCATTATCCATTGATTTCGATCCAGCGCCGGTCGCGCCGCCGCCCTGGTCGCGATCCTGGCCGCTTGAAACGCCCGGCGCGCCGGGCCACTCTTGCCGCACGGGCCTGAGCCTCTTGCGCCCGCATTGAAACGACATTGAGACTAAACGAGGGCGACATGGCAAAAGAACTAGGCGTGGGCGACCCCGCTCCCGATTTCGCGCTGCCGGCTGACGGAGGCGGTCACGCGCGGCTCGCCGACTACAAAGGCAGGGCGGTCATCCTCTATTTCTATCCCAAGGACGATACTTCGGGCTGCACCGCCGAGGCGATCGCCTTCAGCGGCCTCAAGGCCAAGTTCGACGCCGCCGGAGCGGCGGTCGTCGGCGTCTCGCCCGACAGCGAGGCGAGCCACGCCAAGTTCAAAAAGAAGCACGGCCTCGCCATCGAACTGGCCGCCGACCCGGAGAGGGCGGCGATCGAGGCCTACGGCGTGTGGAAGGAAAAGAGCATGTACGGCCGCAAATATTTCGGCGTTGAGCGCTCGACCTTCCTTATCGACCGCGAGGGGCGGGTCGCAAAAATCTGGCGCAAGGTGAAAGTGCCCGGGCACGCCGAGGAGGCGCTGGCGGCGGCGAAGGCGCTGTGAGCGGCGATCGCTGTCGACAGCGGATTTTTCAACCGGCCGCGAGGCAGACGTCTGGAAGCGCCTCCGAGGCCGCCAGTTTTGTCGGCGATCGAACGTTTCCAGCACGTTAGGCGCCAAAGGTTGTCGCTGCGCGGCTTGCGAGAAAAGCGCCGTTCGGCCTTCATGCGGTGGATCGTTCTCGGAGATATATACAAGTCTATTTTGCATATTTGTAGAGCCGGATATGAGGCCGCAGCCGCGCGCGCCCTGCGCTGGGCGAGCTTGGCTCGCGACGGCCACAACCGGACTACAACCGGCTGTTAACCTTAATCGTTTTCATTTCCCTCCATGCCCGGATTTCCAGGAACGGAGCGCCGAACATGCCCTTAAGCGAGCGCAGCCGGCGCGCCGGCCTGCCCAGCACCCATTACTTCCTGTCGATCTCCCGCGGCGACGCCATCCGCACCGCCAGGGTTGGGCCGAGGTCGTTTTGGTCGATCGTCGCGCTCCTGCCGCTGTCGCTCGGCTTTGGCCTTTTCGGCGCCGCCGATCTCGCCTTTCGCGCGCCGCTGGCGGTCGTGGAGGCGGCCGGGCCGCCGGTCATAGAAACCTCCGATCCGGACGAGCAAAATTCTTCGCTCCTGCGGCAATTTGGCGCGGCCATCGGTCCAAAGACGCTCGCGGACAGGATCAGCGCGCTCGTGGCTCGCCAGGAAAGGCTCGAAAAGCGCGATGCGATCGTCGCTGCGCTCGCCGCTGAGGCCGCGGCCCTCTCCCCGCAACCCAGTCTCGACGCAGTCGGCGCCATCGAATCCCTCGGACCGAAACCGCGCCGCCAGGAAGGGGCAGGTCTCATCGACGGCGGCACGGCGCGCGCCTACGCGCCAGCCGGCTCGGACCCGCCGCCGAACGCCGCCGCTCCGCGCGGGCTCGAGGAGTCGGCCGCCGACCCGCGCCAGGCGCCGAGCTACGCAACGATCGCGGCGAACCCCGAGCTCGAGGCGAGCGCCCGTCTCGACCTTCTCGGCCGCTCGCTCGAGCGCCTCGAGGGGGACGCAATGACGGCGCTCGCCGCCATCGACCGGAAGGCCTCGCGCGCGTCGGGGCGCAACGCGGAGATTCTCGCAAAAGTCGGCCTCGATCCGGAAAAAATCGCCGCGCCGAAGCCGCCGAGCATGGGCGGCCCTTTCATCCCTGTCGACGCCGATCCGAAGGCGCCGGCGTTCGAGCGTGCCGCCGCGCGTGCGGCACGCGACGTCTCCTTCGCGGAAAACCTGAGCGCCCTGATGCCCTCTGTGCCGCTCATGAAGCCGCTGGCGGGGGAGGCGAGCGTCAGCTCGCCGTTCGGCTATCGCATCGATCCCTTCCTCGGCCGCCCGGCGCTCCATCCCGGCGTCGATCTCTTGCAGCCTTACGGCGCGGATATTTTCGCGACCGCCGCCGGACGCGTCACCCACGCCGGGCCGATGGGCGGCTATGGTGACGCCGTCGAGATCGACCATGGGCACGGCCTCTCGACCCGCTACGGGCATCTCTCGGAAATTCTGGTCGCCGAAGGCCAGCGCGTCGCGCTGGGCGACCCCATCGGCCGTCTCGGCTCGACCGGCCGCTCGACCGGCCCGCATCTGCATTACGAGGTGCGCGTCGACGGCGAGCCGGTCGATCCCGAGCGGTTCATCCGCGCCGGAGCGGAGATGGGAGCGGGGGAGTAGGGCGTTTCTTCCGGTCGGCTAGCCGGCGCAGGACCAATCCGGGTGCGGCTTTTTGGGAGCCGCGCCACCTCTTCCTGGAGTTCATCCGATGCGGCTCGCGCGCCTGCCCGCACGCCGGTTTCGAACGGGGCATCGGGCCGGAGTGAGCAAGGCCCCCGGTCCTGACGTCATGAGCGCGTCAGCCACACACCCGAATTGGCGAGCGCCTGCGCCTCCGGCGAGCCCGCGTTCGGTCCCCGCCCGGCGCCGTTTTCCGAAGGTCTTGTTGATCGAAGTCCGCCGACAGCTCAGCGGTAGTATCGTGTAGAGTGGTAGTGGTGTGTATAGTGGGTGTAGTGCGTATAGTGGGTGTGGTACGTATGGTGGTAGTGATATGGCATATGAGCTCGATGGTGCTGGACGTGATACCCTCTCTGCCCGCCCCTCAGACAACGGTCGCCGTACCTTACCGCCTCTATCCCGTAGTGAGCCAGGGCATACCTTCTCGCTGAGGCATATCCATAGGTGGCCACGGCCTGCCTGACTTGAGCACAATGGGACCCAGACGCCAGCGCGGGAGTTGCGACGAACAGGATCATTCCAATCGCGGCCAGGATCCGGATCATGGGGTCCTCTTCACTTCGTCGGCGCCAGCGGCCAGGGGAAACAGCTCATGTGAACGGCAGAGCATGGCTGGGGTTCCATTGCCCGCGGCGATCCTGCCGGTGGCGCGAGGCGCCGGATGAGTACGGAAAGCAGGGCAGCGCCGTGAAAAGCTCGCGGTGGCCCTCGTGCAAGACGTCCGCCGTCGAAGCGGTGGCGATCGGGCCACCTTCCGCAGCAAAAGATGGGGAATGGTTCGCGGCGGCGGGTCGTGCAACTGACCCCCTCCCCGGGCGAAGTCGGGGAAGCGAATGCGCGGCCGGCCGCGCAACGCCGTACCTCGTCTTAAGAACGGGCCATGCCGCCCGGTTTTTGTTTCTCCGCCCCAGGCCCCCCGCTAGACAGGACGAATGGACGTTCTCCTTATTCGCGCCCTCGGCCTGCTCGGCCTCGCCATTCTGGTGGCGCTCGCAGCGCGGCGGCTGCGGCTGCCTTACACCGTCGGGCTCGTTCTGGCGGGTGCGGCTCTGGCGGGCTTTCGCATCAACGCGGGATTGGCGCTGACGCACGACCTCATCTTCGACGTCGTGCTGCCGCCGCTCCTGTTCGAGGCGGCGCTGAACCTGCACTGGAAAGAGCTCAGGCGCGACCTCGTTCCGGTCCTCGCGCTCGCGACGATCGGCGTCGCGCTTTGCGCCGGGCTCGTCGCCTGGGGGCTGGTTCACTGGCTGGCCTGGCCCATCGAGCCGGCGCTCGCCTTCGGCGCGCTGATCGCCGCGACCGACCCGATCTCGGTCATCGCGCTCCTGCGCGAAGCCGGCGTGACCGGGCGGTTCAGGCTCCTCATCGAGTCCGAGAGCCTGTTCAACGACGGCGCGGCCACGGTCCTGTTCACGGTCGTCCTCGTCTGGGCCGCGCGCGACGGAGCGGGCGGCGGCGTTCTCGAAGCCGCCAGGATTCTCGGCGAGAGCGCCGGGGGCGGGCTTCTTGTCGGCCTTGTCGTCGGCGCCGCGGCGGTCGTCGTCGCCGGAACCTCGGACGATCATCTCGTCGAAACGGCGCTGACCGTCCTGGCCGCCTTCGGTTCGTTCCTTCTCGCCGATCATTTCCACGGCTCAGGCGTGCTCGCCACCGTCGCCGCGGGCGTGGTGATGGGCAATCTCGGCGTCCTGACGCCGAAATCCGGCTTCGGCCTTGCGCTCAGCGCGCAGGGCCGCGCCTTCGTGCTCGCATTCTGGGAGTTCGCCGCGTTCCTCGCCAACTCCCTGGTGTTCCTGCTGATCGGCTCGGCGATGGCCTCCGTCGAATTCAGCCGGGAGGGCTGGCAGGCGCTGGCGATCGCCATCGGGCTGGCGCTCGCCGGGCGGGCGGCCGCCGTCTATCCGGTCTGCCTCGCCTTTGCGCGCTCGCGCTGGGCGGTGCCGCTCAAGGAGCAGCTTCTCCTCTGGTGGGGAGGCTTGCGCGGCGCGCTCGCGCTCGCGCTGGCCCTCGCGCTGCCGGGCGACCTGCCCCTCCGCGAGGACATTCTCATCGTCGCCTTCGCGGTGGTCGCCTTCTCGGTCATCGTCCAGGGCCTGACGGCGCCCTTCGCATTGGGATGGCTCCGGGTCGCCGACTCGACTTGATCAAAACGCCGCCGAACCTTTCGGACCGGGACAGGAGGTCAGGCCGATTCGCTCAAGCAAGAGCGATCAGGATTCCGACCGTCCAGGCGACGACGACCGCGAATAGGGCAACGCGAAGCGGCTTCTCGTTCCGCTCCTCGATCAGAACGGCGTTCCGCCAACTTTCGTATGTGAGCACGTCGAACATGCCAATTCCTCCTCAGCCTGAATAAAGCACAGCGCACCGGCGACAGCAGTGACGCCGGTCACAGTGCGGGCGATGAAACGAGGCATGCCGGCCGTCTCTGGGAAGCGGGTCGGGCGGCGAACGCCCTACCCTATCGAGGCCACTCCCAGGATGACGCCGGCGACAGCGCCCAGCGCCACCACGGCGAGCGGCGGCGCGCGCCAGACGACCAGCGCGGCGAAGCCGGCCGCGGCGACGGCGAAATCGGAGGGCCTGTGAACCGCGCTCGTCCAGACCGGATCGTAGAGCGCGGAAGCAAGCAGGCCGACGACCGCCGCGTTGACGCCGGCCATGGCGGCGCGCGCCCCCGGCCGGGCGCGAAGCGCATGCCAGAAGGGCAGCGCGCCCACGAGGACGAGAATCCCCGGCGCGAAGATCGCGATTAGGGCGAGCGCGGCGCCCAGCGCGCCGCCCGGCGGGACGTTGGCGACCGCGCCGAGGAAGGCGGCGAAGGTGAACAGCGGCCCGGGCACGGCCTGCGCCGCGCCATATCCCGCCAGAAAGGCGCTCTGCGAGACGAAACCCGGCGCGACGAGCGCGCCTTGCAGCAGGGGCAGCACGACATGACCGCCGCCGAACACAAGCGCGCCGGACCGGTAGATCGACGCCAGGAACGCCAGAGTCCCAGCACGGCCGGGCAGGAAGGAGAGCGCCAGCAGCGCGAAGAACGCGGCGAGGAAGACGACCCCTATCCGGCGAGAGCCCGGCGCCGCCTCCCCGCCGCCGGCCCCGCCTTCAGCGCTCTGCCGGCAGAGCGCAAGGCCCAGAACGCCGCCCGCCGCGATCGCAGAAATCTGGCTCGCTCCGCCGGGCGCAAAGGAGGTGAGCGCGAGGGCGAGGATCGCGATCGCGGCGCGCGGTCTATCGGGCGCAAGGCTTCGCGCCATGCCGAGCACGGCCTGGGCGACGATCGCCACGGCCACCAGCTTGAGCCCGTGCAGGAGCCCTTCGCCCGCGGGGCCGGTAAGCGAGCCCGCGCCGTAAGCGAACAGTGTCAGGGCGATCGCCGAGGGCAGCGTGAACCCCGCCCAGGCGGCGAGGCCGCCGAGAGGGCCCGCGCGCATGAGGCCGATCGCAAAACCTGTCTGGCTGCTCGCCGGGCCGGGCAGGAACTGGCAGAGCGCCAGAAGATCGGAGAAGGCCTTTTCGTCGAGCCAGCGGCGCTCGACGACGAAGGCGTTGCGGAAATAGCCGAGATGCGCGACCGGCCCGCCGAAGCTGGTCAGGCCGAGCTTGAGGAAGACCCGCAGGACTTCGAGGGGGGAGGCAGCGCTTCGAGGCGACGGAATCACTCACGCAACTCAACATCTACGATAGCGCGAAGTGGCGGCAGGGCTTCATGGATCGTCTGCCAGATTCGGCGTTTGAGAACGTCCGCATCGTTGTGGCGGTAGATGCTGCCTGAACCAGCAACGGCCCTCCACGGGATTTCGGGATGCCGCTCCTTGAACGCCGGCGACAGCCGCCGGGACGCTTCCGAGATGATTTCGAGGCAGCGCGTAGCGGCGTAAAAGGTCTTGTCGTCCTTCAAGAATCCGTCAAGATCGAGACCAATCACGAAGCGCATCGCGCGAGCGATGTTGTCCCGAATGTCCTCCGGCGCATCCTTTTCGATTTCAGAAAGCATGGAAGGCGTCGGCGATCGTGCGGGAGCGGATGCGGGGTTTCAAGGCTTCTCTATCGATCACATCAACCGAACCCGGAAACAAACTCGCAAGATAGTCCTTTACGCCGGCATAATCGAAGATCGTAGCGACAATCGCGGGATCGAGATCAAACAGGATGTCGATATCGCTTTCCGCGTTCTGCTCATCGCGGGCGACGGAGCCGAACAGGGCGGCATGTGTCACCCCGCGCGCCCGCAGGTCGGCCTCACGCTCCTTGAGCTTCTCGATGATCTCGTCGCGCTTCATCGCGCCTTGTGTAACCCAAAAACCGCCCGATATCGACGGGCATCCGGGCTTGAGGTCCTGGACAGCGCAGAAGTCCATTCTCCGCCCCTTGTTCCGAGCGCCAGCGTCATTGCGAGCCGAAGGCGAAGCGGCGAAGCCGGACAAGGGGGCTTTCGTGGCTCATGAGCGCGCTCCAGTTTCGGCCGCGGAGGGAGAGCCGAAGCTGCGAACGGCCATCAAGAGCGGCGGGATCGCCAGCAATTGGCTGACGACCGCCAGGACCGCCGCGGCCGTCACCGACCAGTCGTAGGCGGCGCCGAGCGCCGCGCTGCCGACGAACCACGCGAGACCGAAGGCCGCGCCGAAAACGCCGTAGGCCGAGCCGAGACGCTCCTGCGCAACCATGTGGGCGACTGCGGCCTGCATGACCGACTCATGCGCGGCGAGACCGACGCCCCACAACAGCACGCCGATCAAGGCGAGCGAAAATCCGCCGAGGAACGCGAGCGGCGCGTAGACGGCGACGATCGCGGTGACCGGCAAGAGCACCATGAGGCCGAACCTGTCGAACAGCCTGCCGACGGCGAGGGAAGCGAGCCCGCCCGCGCCCATCGCGAGGGCGTAGAAGATCGGTATCCAGGCTGCCGCAACCACGTGGGCCTGGTTCAGCCGGTAGGCGATCAGCGAAAAGTCGGCGAAGCCGAAGGCGACCAGCCCCGCGCTCACGCAATAGAGCCAGTAAGCCCGAGGATAGCCGGCGAACTCCGCCGGCGTCGCCTCGCGTTCGATCCGGCCGGCGTCGGGAAAGCGAAGCCGCGCGGCGAACACGAGCGCGAGCGTGATGAACGCTGGCAGGGCGAGCGCCGCGAAGGCGAGACTGAAATTCGATCGCCAGGCGAGGATTCCCGCAATCGCCAGGGGGCCGATGAGCGCGCCGAGCTGGTCGAGACCTTCGTTGACGCCGAAGGCCCAGCCGCGCCCCATTTCTTCGCCCGCCTGCGCCAGCATGATGTCGCGCGGGGGATTGCGGGTCGCCCGGCCGATCCGCTCGAACACGATCAATAGGGCGGCGAACGGCCAGCTCCCGGCGACGGCGAGCAGCGGAACGGCCAGCATCTGCATGATATAGCCGACGAGTGTGATCGGCCAATAAAGACGGCTGCGGTCGGCCCAGCGACCCGACACGAGGCGCAGCGAATAGCCGAGGAACTCGCCGAAGCCGGCGACCGCGCCGACGACAAGTCCGCTCGCGCCCAAAGTCCCGAGGAAGGGGCCGGTGACGCTGCGCGCGCCTTCGTAGGTCAGGTCCGCGAAGAGACTGACTACCCCGAACAGAAGAACGAAATGCAGGCCGGAACGGAGAGGCCCGCCGGAGAGTCGTTGCGGGGGCGCCGACATCTTCGGCCTACGCGTAGTTGAACAATGCCATGAAGCCGAAATCCATGTGAAGCTGTTGATGGCAGTGAAACAAGGTCGGTCCGGGGTTGTCGGCGATGAAGTCGAATTCGACCTCCTGATAACCGCCCAGCATCACGACATCCTTGATGACTCCGGCGGTTGGCTTGCCGCCGACGCGCACGAGCTCGAAACTGTGCCGGTGAAGGTGCAGCGGATGCACGTCGTCGCTCGCATTGCGAAACCTGATCCGATAGCGCCGGCTCTGACGGATGAGGTAGCTCGGCCTCATGGTCGCCATCGAAAAGGCTTCTCCGTTGAGCGCCCATTGGTTGAAACCGTTCAAAGCCCCGTTTCGTTTGACGACGGTTATTTCGAGCGTCTCCTCGGGCGCGGCGGCGAGGGCGCCGGCTTTGCCGAACTGTGTGTAGTCCCAGCGGAACGGCGCTGGCGCCTCCCACTGCGGCTTTCCGCTCTCGCCCGCGTATTCGATGACAATTCCCATGCCGCGGCTGCGGTCGTCGTCGGAGAGGTCCCCCATCACCCACACGCCGGGGTTTCTCATCTCGACGATCGCGGAAACGCGTTCGGCGGTTCCGAGCCACAAGACGGGAACTTCCGCGGGCGTCGGGACCGGATTCCCGTCGAGCGCAACCACGCGAAAAACGTGTCCGGGCAAGGCGAGACTGCGGATTTCGGTGGCGCTGGCGTTGAGCACATGGAAGAGCACGCGTTCGCCCTGCTTGACGCGGATCGGCTCGCCCTCGCCCAGCATCTTGCCGTTGATGCCGAACAGCTCGTATCCGACCTCGTAGCCCTTCGGGCCCTTGAATTCTTCGTCCGTCTTTTCCCCAAGCTGCTTGAGCGCCTCGATTGGCGCTCCCGCCAACATGTTCGTCGCCATATCGCCACCGCGGCTGAACGAGGGTTCGAACTCCTTCATCACCAGGAACGCTTCACGATCGTAAGCGCCCAGGTCGCCAGCGGGTTCGATATAGATTGGTCCGAACTGACCCGTGTAGGTTCCGCGGCTTAAATCACCGCCGGCCACGACATGCGTGTGATAGAAGCGAAAGCCGGAAGGCCTCGGAACATAAGCGATCCGAAGCATGCCGTGCGGAGGGACGAAGGGGGAGCCTTCCTCGGCCGCGCCGTCGACGCTGCTCGGAATCATCAGTCCGTGCGAATGCACGAGCTCCGGAGTGTCGGTGTCGTTGTAAATGTCGATCACGACCCGCCGGCCCTCTTTCATCCGCAAGAGCGGGCCGGGGAATTGGCCGTTGTAGAGCGTCGTCGAGACGATGTGATCGGGCGACAGCTCGACGAGGCCCGTTCCGATCCGCAGGGTGTAGTCGGCTTTTTCCGTGGCGGTTTGCTCGGCCGCCTGTGGGACGCGGGGCGCGGCGAACGCCCCGATCAACGAAACACCAGCCGTAAGGAACGAACGTCGATCAGGGCAAAAGGTCATGGGCGCGCTCCTGTCTCGCATGCCCGATAAAGCTGACCTCGATCAGCACGGCGAGAATAGAGTCGGTTTTCCATAACGGCGACGACTACCGCGCGCCTTCATCGAGCACGGCCTGCACAGCTAGGGCAGTAAAGTGCGCAGGCCTGAAATCGTGGAACGTGACGGCGACCGCGGCGAGCTTGCTGGCCTTCTCGACCCGAATATGGTTCGCCGAGCCGATGGGCAGGCCGGCAGCGGCGCCGGCGCTCGAGCATGCGGCGGGCGCGGAGGCCTGATGTTCAGGTCCACTCGCTCCCTCGAGACAGAGGAGGACATGCTGCAGGTTGAGACGGATATCGGAGAGCCGGCTGGCGTTAGCGGCAAGCGAGGCGTACCGGTCGGCCGTGCGCATATCAGCCATTCCCGATTGCGCGAGCGCCGGCGACGCAACGAGCCAAAGCGCAAGGGGTGGCAAAACGCGCAAGATGGGCCTGAGCGTAGCCAATATGACGTCCATCGGCAGCTTTCTCCATCCAAGTCCCTCAACGGGCCAAGCTAATGTCGGTTCCGATAATGGCTGACAAGTCGATCGAGTATCACCTTCTACTGTCTGGCTTCGTCAGGCTTCATATCCTGCACCACGCCGCCGTACGCGAGATCCACGGCCAGTCGATCATGGACGCGCCATGGATACCGGTTGAGCACGGTACGGTCTACCCGATTGCTGCGAGCGATGGAGTCGCGGGGCTATCTCAAGTCGAGCGACGAAGCTCAGAAAGGCGCCGGCCGGCCGCGTAGGGAATTTTCCCGGATGAACCTAGAATCTTTGGGCCTTTTGGGACGATTTTTGCCCGAATCGGCGGCAAAACGAAAAGTTACCTGTTATTTTCGGCTGCGGCAGGGAACTCGCCCGCGCGGCCGGGCCCCGCCGTCCGCGGGTCGAGGGCTTCAAGGCCGCCCCGAGGGCGGCCCTCGGCTTCGACGAGCGCTGAGCGTCGCTCCGTCTCACGCGGCGGCGGCGAGTCGCTGTTCGACCATAGTGCGCATCGCCTGGAGGTCGTGATTGAAGATGCGGATGCCGTCGGAGAGTTTCTCCGTCGCCATTTGGTCTTCGTTCAGCATCCAGCGGAAGCGCTTCTCGTCGATCGTGATGCGAGGCGGCGCGAGGCCCGGGTGCTCGGGGTCCAGCTTTCGCGGAAGGTCGCCTTCTTCCTTCGACAGCGCCTCCAGGAGGTGCGGCGAGATGGTCAGCCGGTCGCAGCCGGCCAAAGCCTCGATCTCGCCGGTGTTGCGGAACGAGGCGCCCATCACCGCGGTCTTGATTCCGTAGGACTTGTAGTAGGCGTAGATCGCGCGCACCGACTCCACCCCCGGGTCGGAATCGGCGTCGTAAGGGCCGCCGCCCGCCTTGACGTGCCAGTCGAGGATGCGCCCGACGAAGGGCGACACGAGGAAGGCCTTGGCGTCCGCCGCCGCGACCGCCTGGGCGAGCGAGAACATGAGCGTGACATTGCAGTCGATCCCCTCGTCCTGCAGACGCCGCACGGCCTGAATGCCCTCCCAGCTGGAGGCGACCTTGATCAGGACGCGCTCGCGGCCGATGCCGCGCCCCTCATAGAGGGCGATCAGCCTCTTCGCCTTGGCCACGATCCCCTCGGTGTCGAACGACAGGTCGGCGTCGGTTTCGGTCGACACGCGGCCGGGGACGATCTTGGTCATCTCCGCCCCGAAATTGACGGCGATCCGGTCGGTGACGTCGCCGACGAGGGCGCCGGCGCGGCGGCCCCAGACGATCGCCTCCTCGACCAGCCGCGCGTAGCCCGGCATCTCGGCGGCCTTCAGGATGAGGGACGGATTGGTCGTCGCGTCGGTCGGCCGGAAAACGCGGATCGACTCCATGTCGCCGGTGTCGGCGACGACGGTGCTCATGGCGCGCAATTGTTCGAGCTTGTTGGGCATGGGGGCCTCATGCGTTGGTGGGCAAAACCAGAAACCTCAATGTCGCCCCGCGGCGGCCGCTTTTCAAGCGCTCATCCGGTCAGGAGCGCTTGGCCGTCCTGGACGGTGGCCTACCGCGCAGTCTCCGGCGCGGCGGAAGGCGCCGGCAATGGCGTCGCTTGCACCGCGGCCGGCGGCGCGGAAGCCTCGTCCGGATCCTGGTATTTGGTCGCGTCGATCACCGAAACGGTATTGGCGTCCTCCGCGCGGGGCGCCTCGATCCGCGCGCCGATCTGACTCAAGACCTCGGGCGAGTCGGCGTAGATCGCATGGCTGATGAAGCGGTCGGCGTCGGCATAGCGGGTGATGTCGACCACTTTGGCGCCCAGGCTTTCGATCTCCGCCCGGTCCTCTGGCTTCGAAGCGTCGATCGCGCCGAGACGCTGGCGGGAGCCGGCGATCAGGCTCGACAGCGAAAGCGCCCGATCGTTCGGCGTGGCCAACACGGTCACCTTCGCTGGGCGGATGCGCGCCATCTGAGACGCGAACACCGTCATGTCGATGTCGGGCGAGGCGAGGACGACATTGTCGAGATGACCGCTCAGATCGCGGTCGCCGGCGAGCGCCGAGGCGCGCAAGGCCTCCATCGTCAGCCAGCCGCCCATCGAATGCGCGAGAATCTGGATCTTGCCGGCGCCCGGCGTCTGACCGAGGTCGTGGAACAGCGCCTGCAGGGCGTCGCGCGAGGCGGTGGCGCTCTCCTTGTCGGACACGTAGCCGAACAATTCGCTGCGCGACGGCCAGGTGAACAGGACTGCGACGCCGCCGAAATGCGTGTCGGCGACGATCTGGGCCGCGCGCGAGCGGGCCTCGTCGAGGCTCGTATTGAAGCCGTGCACGAAGACGAGGATGTCCCGGTTGACCCCGATCCGGCCGGAGAGGTGCGAGGCGAACTCGGCGCGGAACTCGTCGCCGTCCAACTCGCGTTCGCCGGCCAGAACGATATCGTTCCTGCCGTTCGGCTCTCCCCAAAGCGGGGCTTCGATCGAGCCGGCGTGGTGGCCGGGCGGAATGGTCATGGTGGCGAGGGCGAAATGGGCCTCGGGCGACTGCTCGCGCGCCGCCGCGCCGCTTTCGCCTCTGCGGGTCGAGGCGATGAAAATCTGCACCGGCCGCGGCTTCTGCGGAACCGAGGCGGAGGCGAAGGGCATGAGGCCCGCGCCGCCGCCTCCGATCTCGCTCATGTCGGGGCCGATGCAGCCGGAAAGGCCGAGCGCCGCGCCGAGGACGAGGGCAAGGCCAGGCGCGCGAATTGCGAAAGTCTTGCGTAGCCCGAGGGCGCCCCGGACGATCGTTAAGGCTTTGCCAAGCAAAAATATTCCCGCGACCGCTGATCCCACGGCGGCAGGCTCATGCCGGCCTGGTGTGGCGACAATGAGACCTCGGGCGGACACCGGGGAACCTCGCGTGATCGCGACAGTTCTCGCTCCGAACACGAAGGAGAGCTCGATGACCACGAAACCGCCGCCGATCCCGCCCGCCAACCGCAGCCCGGCTCCAGGCGCCGAACCGTCGGTCGCAACCGACACGGCGCCGAACAAGCGCACGGCGGATCGCCAGCGCAACCTCGGGGAACAGGGACGGCAGGGCGATATCCATCAGAACAGGACCAACCAGGGACGCCAACAGAGCAGGTGAGCGATGGCCAAGGCGAGCCGCAAGCACTTCGGCAAAGGCGAGCAGGGCAAGGGCGCCGGAACCGGCGCAATGACCGACGCCGAGGTTGAGAAAATTCCCGATTCCGGCGTGCTGTCGAATCGGAACAAGAGCCAACACGACAAGGATCGCGGGTTGGACGAAAAAGGAACCGAGAACGAGGGACTTCGCGATCACGACATGAACCGCCTGGACGACGGGAAGGTGTGAAACCCTTCCGGTTGCTGAAACCGGCGGCGGACTATCTGCCCTGGTGCAATGTCCGGCCTTCGGCAGACCGAAGTCTGAAGGAAGGCCGCCATGAGCGGGCCGAGACCGGAGCCTGCGCGACGCCCGTGAGCGGCTTCGTCAGTCGATCCACCAGAAGCGGCCCTTGTCGAAGACGATCGCGCGCCCCTGGTCGATCGGCGTCCCCGCAGCGACCCGCCCGGACACGCCGGCGAGAAGCGTCATCAGGACGCGCGCGACCCCGCCGTGCGACACGACGAGGGCGCCCGCCGAAAGCGAATCGAGCCAGCCCCGTATACGTTCGGCCAACATCGCATAGCTTTCGCCGCCAGGCGGAACGAAGCCCCACTTGTCGGCCCGCCGCAACTTGACGCGCTCGGGATCGCGCGCCCGCACCTCGGCCCAGGTGAGCCCCTCCCAGTCGCCGAAGGTGAGCTCCATCAGCGCCGCGTCCAGGCGATAACGCTTCAGCGGCAGTCCCATCGCGGCGCGCATGATCTCCATCGTCTCGCGCGCCCGCTCGAGAGGCGAAGCGAAAAAGGCCCCGGCCGCCTCGAGCCGATCGATTTCGGGCGAAACGCGGGCGCGCAGCGTCCGGCCGACGGAGGCCGCCTGATCGCGTCCGCGGGCGTTGAGCGGGACGTCGCGCTGGCCCTGCAGCCGGTTCTCCGCGTTGTAAGGGGTCTCCCCGTGGCGCACGAAGAGGATGCGATAGGGAAACGTCACGTCGCGAAGTCTCCGGTGGAAGAGCAGGGCGCGGGTCAAAGCCGCGCTATTCAAGCCTCGAGCGGCCTCAGGCCCCATTTTTCCGCGAGCGCCAGGCATTCGCCAACCGGGACGACTCCCTCGGTGGTCGAGACGGCGCGCATCGAAGCGGCGGCGGAGGCGTGCGCGAGCCGCAGGCAGTCGTCGATCGGCCAGGCCTCGTGCAGACCGTAGAGCATGCCGGCGGCGAAGGCGTCGCCCGCGCCATTCGCGCCGGCGACGGCGCCGGGAGGGATCGCGACCGAGCCGAGCGCGGCCCGCGCGCCATCGCGCCAGCCGGCCACCGCTCCTTCGGGAAAATGCGCGACGACCCAGCGCATCGCGCCTCGCTCGAGCGCCTCGTCGATCGCCCGCCGAACCGCGGCGACGTCGGTCGACCCGTCGGCGCGGCGCGTCTCGCGCCCGGCGAGCGCGCCGATCTCGAAGTCGTTGACGATCAGCATATCGAGGTGCGGCAGGCACGGGCGGACGAGCGCGGCGAGGCGGGCTGCTCCCGTCGTCATCATTTCGAGGTTGGTTTCCAGGCCATGGCTGCGCGCTTTGCGCAGCACCGCCGCCCAGCCGTTCGCCTCCGCCCCCCAGGGGCCGTCCATCGCCGCGTGCGCTCCGGGAATGCCGAGATGCAGGAACCGCGCCCCGGTCGAGGAGAAGTCGAAGTCGCCTGGGTTCAATCTAGCCGCGACGCCCTGGTGATAAAAATGGGTGCGCTGCCCGGTTTCCTTGACGTTGAAGGCGTCGACGCTCATCGTCGCCTCGCCCTTGAGCGCTTTGAGCCCGCTGCATTCGACGCCGCGCGCGTCGCATTCGCCGATGAGGAACCGGCCGAGATCGTCGTCGCCGACGACACCCATCGCCTCGACCGGAAAATTCGGGTCGAGGCGCTTGAGGTCGATCGCCATATTGTAGCCCGAGCCGCCGCCCTGCCGCTCGATCTTCAGGACCTCGTTCGACGTGTCCTCGTCCGGCCAGCGCGCGATCGACTTGTTGAAGTCGACGCAGAAGGTCCCTGCCGACAGCACTCCGCGCCGTTCGCTCATTGAGCGGTCAGTCCTGTTTCAGGACCGCTTCGGTGATCTCGCTGTCGTCGGCGAGATCCCGCACGGGCTTTATGCCCTTCTTCCGCAGGCTCTCGTGGTAGTCCTCGACCGCCTCGAGCGGCGTCAGCGCGCCGTCGGACACCGCGCGCATCAGCCGCACGACGTCGAGCGGCGACTCGGCGAGATTGATCTTGCGTCCGAACAGGGCGACATGCGCGCCGTGCTTCTGCGCCCGGCAGATGAGCTCGAAGCAGTCGCGCGTCGTGCCCGCGCCGCCGCCGAGCACCCCGACCACCAGGCTCGGATCATAGGCGGCGAGCTCCTCGAGCGCCCTCGGCCCGTTGTAGGCGATCTTCAGGAATCTCGGCCGCTCGGCCTCGGTCAGGCCGGCGAGGCAGCGGACGATCGCGTCGTTGACGAAATGAGGGACGAACTCGGCGTCGAGGCCCTTCTCGACATTCGGGTTGAACACTTCGAGAAAATAGGAGAAGCCGTGCGCCTCCGCGTCGGCGCGAAAGTGCCGGAACGCCTCGAGCGAGGCGAGATCGGCGTCGACGTCGTTGGTGAAGGTGATCGAATAGAGGCCAAGATCGGTCAGCGGCTTCACGTGCTTGAGGGAAGCGGTGCGGAACGGCCGCGACGGCGATAGATGGTGGCTCGCGCCGCGATGGCGCCAGATGTCAGTCGTGTCGTTGGCGCGGATCGCCGGTTTCACCCCGGACCGCGCGAAAACGTTGCGCTTGACGAGCTGCTCGAGGTTGCTGACCGAGGTCAGCATGACGTCGACGACGTCCTGGCGGATGATCGCCTCGATCGACTGGAGAAACTCCTCGCGGGTGCGCAGCCGCGTCGCCGACCCGTCTTTCTGCCGGGCGGGCCCGACGGAATGCAGGCCCGGGCCCATGTCGGGGTCCTTCGCGTCAGCAATGATGAAGTCCGTGCGCCGGTGGCTTCCCGCGCGTATGCGCGCGAGTTTGTCGTCGAGCCGAACCATCCCTTCCCTCCGCTGGTGGATTGTCGAACTATAGACCCGGCGCGCCGCGAGGCAACCGGGAGCTGGCGCACTTCTCCATGAGCCGCTAGGAAGCGGCCTCATCCGGCGCACCGCCGGCTTTCGTTCGCCTCAAGGTCCTTCATGCCACAACGCCTCCGCATCCTCGTCATCGGCGCCAGCGGCGTCCTCGGCCGGGCGATCGTGGCCGAGCTCGCGGCCCGTCACGACATTATCCCGGCAGGATCGAAGTCGGGCGACATCCGCATCGACATCGCCGATCCGGACAGCATCGCCGCGGGCCTGAAAGCGGCCGGCCCGCTCGACGCGGTCGTGTGCGCGGCGGGCGCGGTCAATTTCGCCCCGCTCGCCGCGATCAAGCCCGCCCGCCTCGAACAGTCGTCCTACGGCCTCGGGCTCGCCAACAAGCTGATGGGCCAGGTTAACCTCGCCCTCGCCGCGCGCGACGCCCTGAACGACGGCGGCTCGGTCACCCTGATCGCTGGCGTGACGTCGCAGGCGCCGATCGCCGCCGGCTCCTCCGCCAGCATGGTCAACGGGGCGCTCGAGACCTTCGCCATGGCGACGGCGATCGAAATGCCGCGCGGCATCCGCATCAATGTCGTCAGCCCGACCGTGTTCGAGGAATCGATGGCCGCCTACGGGCCTTTTTTCCGCGGCTTCGATCCGGTTCCGGTCGCCCGGGCGGCGCGCGCCTTCAGCCGCAGCGTCGAGGGTCTCGAGACCGGCAAGACCTACCGGGTCGTCTGAGGTCGGATGAAAGCGCTCATCCTCTACGTCGCCCTCGCCGCGCTGACGCTTGTCGTCTTCGCGATCTGGCCTGGCGTCGATCTCGCCATTTCGCATCGCTTCTACGACGGCGGCGGCTTCATCGGGCATGAGGCGCTGGCGCGCTTCGGCCGCGATTTTTTCCGCGTGACGCCCTTCGTCGTGCTGGCGCTCTACGCCGCGCTGTGGCTCGCCAAGCGAAAGGGCGCGCGCCTCGCCTGGACGCCGAGCGGAAAGGCGGTGGTCTTTCTCGTCGCCACGATGGCGATCGGACCGGGCCTCATCGTCAATCTGGGGCTCAAAGACCACTGGCATCGGCCGCGGCCATACCAGACCCAGGCATTCGGCGGACCCGATCCTTTTCGGCCGTGGTACGAGGAAGATGGCCTCTGCAAGAAGAACTGCTCCTTCGTTTCGGGGGAGGCCTCGACCGGCTTCTGGATGGTCGCCCCGGCGAGCGTCCTGCCGCCGCCGTGGCGGGCGCCGGCGATCGCCGCGGCCTTCGCCTTCGGCATCGGCGCGAGCCTTCTGCGCATGGCCTTCGGCGGCCATTACCTCAGCGACGTGCTGCTCGGCGGCCTCGTCACGCTGATCGTCATCGAGCTCGCGCGGAGGGCGATCTGGCCGCGCGGCCGAAGCTATCAAGGACTAGGCGCCCTGGATTCCGCGTAGCACCCGATCTGTCCGGCGCATGATGTCCCGACGAAGGCCGTTGTCTTCCTGACACGGCGCAGGCGGCGGTGCTCGATCATTCCGAGGCCGGCCTCATTGGACGCTTTTCGCCGAGACCGCCTCGGCCAATAGCGCGCAGGTCGATCACCGGCGCCAGGTCGGGGGCGGCGTCACGAAGAATCTTCCCCTTTGCAAGGTCCAGGTCGACCAATAGGTTCTGTTCCGTTGTCCCGACTCCTTCAGGGGTCTGATGTCGGACGAAACATTGACCAAGATCCTCCGCCGCATCGCCGCCGCCGAGCGGGACGCTCTCGCCCTTGTCGTTCTCTGGTTGGCGGGGGCGTGCCTGCGGCTGACGATCCTGGCGGTCCCGCCCATCCTCCCTTTGCTGCATGCGGACCTGGGCCTCTCCGAGGCCCAGGTCGGGCTATTGTCCTCTCTCCCGCCGCTGATGTTCGCCGTCGTCGCGGTCCCCGGGGCGTTTCTCGTTGCACGCCTCGGGATCAGAGAAACCCTGATCATGGGACTTGTGTTGAACGCCGTCGCATCTGCGGCGCGCGGCGCGGTCCATAGTGTCGGTTTTCTCTACGCGACGACCGCACTTATGGGCGCGGGCGTCTCGATCACTCAGCCAGTCCTGCCACCCCTCGTGCGCACGCGATTTCCTGACCGCGTGGGATTCGCGACGGCGGTCTACACGAACGGCTTGCTGGTCGGCGAAGTCCTGGCCGTTTCGCTCACGGTCCCGCTCCTGCTGCCGCTGGTGGGGAACCGGTGGGAATTCGGTTTCGTTCTATGGGCGGTCCCAGTGCTGGCGACCGCGTTGCTCGTGTTCGCCTTCGGGAGGCGACTGGTCCCAGACGATCATCCCGCGACGCAACTGAAAATATGGTTTCCCGATTGGAAGAACCCGCTCATTTGGCGGCTGGGACTTCTGCTCGGCGGGGTGAACGCAGTCTACTTCGTCGCGAACGCGTTTCTGCCCGATTTTTTGACGGCCGCCGGTCACCCTGAGCTCATCGAAACCACGCTCACGGCGCTCAATCTAAGCCAGCTGCCGGCATCCTTCCTCATGCTCGGGCTGGCCGGACGCTTGGCCACGCGCCGCTGGGCCTATGTCGCGACCGCGTCTCTGTCGGCGCTCAGCGTCGTCGGAATCGTCACCGTGAAAGGAATCGCAATCGTGTTCTGGTCCGGCGTGCTGGGGTTTTGCTGTGCTGTTACGCTCGTGCTCGCCCTGGCGCTTCCGCCGCTTCTCAGCGAGCCCGCGGACGTGCCGCGAACGTCCGCCGGCATGTTCACCATCAGCTACGGCTGGGCGATGGCGGTTTCCATTTTCAGCGGCGAGCTCTGGGACTGGACGCGATCATCGCTCAGCGGAATCGCGCCGCTTGGCCTGTGCGCTCTCATGACCGCGCTTCTCGCTTCCACCTTGAGATTTGCTGCGTCGCGAACGGATGAAACGTCCACACCGTCATAGGCGATGAAACCTTCAAGTCTTCCTCGCCGAACCGGGGCTGCTCGAAGCGCAACGCCTCACCCCGTCTCCTCGAGAAACGCCGCGACGAGCGCGTCGAAGGCCTGCGGCGTCTCCCATTGCGGCGCGTGGCCGGCGCCTTCGATCGTCTGCACCGCGCCGCGCCACAAGGTCGGCAGGGTGAGCGTGGCGAAATAGGCGCCGTTGACGAGCTGCTCGTCGGCGCCGTGCAGCACGGCCAGCGGCGCCTCGAGATCGCGCGCGACGACGGCCTCGTCGCGATAGCGGCCGGACGCAAGGCTGGCATTGACGCCGCTGCGCGCGCGCCCGTCGGCGCGCAAGGCATCCTCGAGGAAGAACGGCGGGACGGCGCGCAACCCCGGTCGGAAGAAAGCCGCGACATAGGCCTCCGCCTCTGCGCGGTCGAGCGCCTCCGCCGCTCCGGCGCGCATTGCCGGATGGGGCAGGAAGGCGAGCTTTCTTACCGCCGGAAAGGGGAGCGGCGGCGTCCCGAAGATGACGAACCCGCGCGCCCGCGGCAGGTCGGGCGCGAGCTCGAGCGCCAAATGTCCGCCGAGACTCCAGCCGACGATGCAGGCGCCGTCGAGGCCTATCGCGTCGATCGCCGCGCGCAGCGTCCGCGCCTGGTTCTCCATCGAATAGAGGGATGCATCGCGCGCGTCGTCCGAGGCGCCATGACCGGGCAGATCGAGCGCGACGAGGCGGAAGCGCTCGCCGAGCGGCCCGTCGAGCTGCCTTGAGAAGGCGCGGGAGGACGAGGAATTGCCATGCAGGAGAACCGCCGCAGGCCCCCGCCCCGCCGACTCGTGCGCCGCGATCCGGCCGTTCGGCGTTTCGATTGCCTGAGTTTGCATTGGCGTCCCCTTCTGCGTGGTCGCGCGCCCACCCTAGCCTCCGTCGCGCTGGCGCGGAAGGCGCATGAGCGAGGGCGGAACAGGTTCAGCCCCGCGAACCGGCTTCGATTCATTTTTTAGGAATTCAGTCAGATGGTTGTTCAGCAAGAAAAGCCTTCTGCAAAACAAATTCTTCACGAGGCGGGGAAGGGGTTGTTATCGTTGTTCACAGTCGGTCCTCGCCACGGGAGGGAGTTCATGGCCGAAGAGAGCAGTTATCTGGAGACCTGGGAGCCGGAATGCGGCTCACCGGATGAGTCGTCGCCATTGCCGGACGACTGGCGGGAGGCGACGCTCAGCCGTCTCGAAGCGTGGATCGCGGAGCGGGAGGAGCTTATCGCCGAGCTCGAAAGGCGGATCGAGGCGGAAACGCGGCCTGCCTGAGTCGGAACCGTCCGTTCCGGCTCGGCAAGCCTCCGCCGCCCGGCGAGACGCCGAAAAGCGCAAGGTTGCGATTACGGCTGCCAAGTTGCGAAGTTGCGCAACTTGTCATGCCCGCGAACGCGGGCATCCAGGGGCCCTGGGCCGCAGGACGGCTACGAAAGCTCCCTTCCGAAATTCGCGACGCTGGTCCGCGCCGCGGCTGTCATCCCCGCGTTCGCGGGGATGACACAGGAGCCGCCCGCTTACGCGGCGCCATCGTCCGGCGCGAGGCGCCCCGCGGCCCGCTCCTTGGCGATCAGGGCGGCGTGGTCGCGGGCGAGGAAAGTGTAGACCATCGGCGTGACGAAGAGGGTGAACATGGTGCCGATGGCCATGCCGGCGAAGATCGTGATCCCGATGGTGAAGCGCGATTTCGCCCCGGCGCCGGAGGCCAGGATCAGCGGGACCATGCCGACCACCATCGCCGCCGTGGTCATCAGGATCGGCCTCAACCGCACGGCGGCGGCCTGCTCGATCGCCTTGCGGCGCGGCAGGCCTTCCCGCTCCTGCAGGCGGTTGGCGAAGTCGACCATCAGGATGCCGTGCTTCGAGATGAGGCCGATCAGCGTGACAAGGCCGATCTGCGAATAGATGTTGATGCTGGCGAAGCCGAGAACGCCGCCGACGTTGAGCGGCAGGAGCGCGCCGAACAGCGCGGTCGGCAGCGCGATCAGAATGATGAACGGATCGCGGAAGCTCTCGTACTGCGCGGCGAGCACGAGATAGATGACGATCAGGGCGAAAATGAACACATAGACGAGGACGTTGCCCTCCTGCTCGTACTGCCGGGAATCGCCCTGAAAGTCGTAGGAATAGCCCTCGGGAAAGATCTCCTTCGACTTCGCCTTGAGGAAGTCGAGCGCCTCGCCCAGCGTCCTGCCGGGAAACGGCACCCCGGACAGCGTGGCGGAGTTGAGCTGCTGGAAGCTGGTCAGCGCGTTCGGCTGCACCTCTTCCGTGACGCTGGCCACCGCCGAGAGGGGCACGAGCTCGCCGTTGCTGGTGCGCAACTGGTAGCGGGTCAGCCACTCGGGCGTCAGCCGGAACTCGCGCGGCGCCTGGGGAATGACCTGATAGGAGCGGCCGTAGAGATTGAACAGGTTCACGTAATTGCCGCCGAGCATGGTGGCGAGCGCCGTGCCGACGTCGGCCATGTTGACGCCGATCCGATTCGCCTTGTCGGCGTCGACCTTGAACTGGTATTGCGGGGTGTCGAACTTGAGGTCGACGTCGGTGAACAGGAAGAGGCCGCTTTCCTTGGCCGCCTGTTGCATCTTCAGCGCGACGTCGGCGAGCGTCGCATAGTCGCCGGTCGTGCGGATGACGAACTGCATCGGCGCGCCGCCGGTCGAGCCGGGCAGCGCCGGCGGCGAGAAGGCCTGCACCTGCGCCGTCGGCACGGCGAGGAACTTCGGCGCGAGCTCGGCCAGCACCTCTTTCTGGCTGCGCTTGCGCTCGTCCCAGGGCTTCAGGAGAAGCCCGGCGAACGCGGCCCGCACGCTCGGAAAGCCGTTGATGACGAAGTTGTGCGCCACCTCCGGCACCCCGCGCGCCTCCTCAAAGAGCTGCTGCGTCGCCTTCTCCGTGTAGTCGAGATTGCCGGCCTGCGGCGTCTTGACCAGCGACAGCAGGATCCCCTGATCCTCCTCGGGGGCCAGCTCGCGCGGGGTCGAGGCGTACATGACCCCGGTCAGGGCGAGCACGCCGACCAGGATCAGGATCGTCAGCGCGCGGAAGTTCAGCGTGCTGTGCAACCGCCGCTGATAGCCGTTGCGCAGCCGCTCGAAGGCGCGGTCGACCATGCGTCCGAACCAGTGCTCCCCCATGTCGTGGCGCAGCAGCCTCGAGCACATCATCGGCGAGAGCGTCAGGGCGATGAATCCGGACACGACGACGGCGCCCGCCAGCGTGAAGGCGAATTCGCGGAACAGCGCGCCGGTGACGCCCGAGACGAAGCCGATCGGCGCGTAGACCGCAGCGAGGGTGATGGTCATCGCCACGACCGGCAGCGCGATTTCGTGCGCGCCGCGGATCGCCGCGGCGAACGGCGTCATTCCGTCTTCGATGTGGCGATAGATGTTCTCGACCACGACGATGGCGTCGTCGACCACGAGGCCGATGCCGAGCACCAGCGCCAAGAGAGTGAGAAGATTGATCGAATATCCGAGCGCGAGCAGCGCGATCATCACCCCGATCAGCGACAGGGGGATGGTGACGATGGGGATGAAGGTCGAGCGCAAGTTGCCGAGAAACAGGAAGATGACGACGATGACGATCGCGGCCGCTTCCGCCAGCGTCTTGGCGACCTCGTAGATCGAGGCGCGGATGAAGGCGGTCGAGTCGTAGGCGATCGTCGCGTGGAGGCCGACCGGCAGCTGGCTTTCGATGCTCGGCATGATCGCCCGCACGCCGTCGATCACCGTCAACGGGTTCGCTTCCGGCGTGCCGTAGATGCCGATAAACACGGCCTTGAGCCCGTCGAACACCGACGAGGAATCGGAAGTCTGCGGTCCGAGCTCGATCTTGGCGACGTCGCCGAGCCTGACCAGCGCGTCGCCGTGGGCGGCGATGACGAGCTTGCCGAACGCCTTGGCGCTGTCGAGCGAGGTCAGCGCGTTGACGCTGATCTGGGTGTAGTCGCTCTTGACCTCGCCCGGGGCGGAGGTGAAGTTGTTGGCGGCGAGCGCGGCGCGGACGTCGTTGGCGGTGACGCCGAGCGAAGCCATTTTCGTCGGATCGAGCCAGATGCGCATGGCGAACACCTGGCCGCCCAGAATCTGCGCGTTGGCGACGCCGTCGACGGTCTGCAGGCGCGGCTGGACGATGCGGGTCAGATAGTCGGTGATCTGCGAGGCCGTCATCACGTTCGAATTGAACGAGAGATACATGAGCGCGTAGCCCTGCCCCGTCTGCTTGACGATCACCGGATCGTTGGCCTCGCGCGGCAGGAGGCCGCGCACCTGATTGACCTTGGAGAGCGTGTCGGCCATCGCACGGTCGGGATTGGCGTCGAGCCGCAGATTGAGCGTGATCGTCGAGACGTTCTGCTGCGAGGTCGAAACCAGAGTGTCGATTCCCTCGGCGCTGGCGACCGCCTGCTCGATCGGGGTCGTGATGAAGCCCTTGATCACGTCGGCCGCGGCACCGGGATAGGTGGTGGTGATGGTGATGGTGGTGTTCGAGGTCTGCGGAAACTGACGGATCTGCAGCTTGAAGCCCGCCATGGCCCCGACAAGGAGGATGAGCAGGCTGACGACGCTCGCGAGGACGGGCCGGCGGATGAAGAGGTCGGTGAAGGCGTTCATCGGCGCCCCGTCACGGTTTCGGCGTCACGGCGGGCGGCGGCAGCGCGGCGGCTTGGTCGATCGCAACCGGCGCGCCGGCCTGAAGCTTGATCTGGCCGGCGGTGACCACCTGCTCGCCGGCCTTGACCCCTTCCTCGACGACGATCCGCTCACCGCGCGTCGCGCCGACTTTGACGAACCGGCGCTCGACGACGAGCCCCTTTGCGGGCGGGGACGGCGTCGCGGCGGCCGCGCCGTCATCCGAATGTGCGGGGGGAGGCGGCGGCGCGGGCTTCACCACGAACACGTTATCGCCGTAGAGGCTGTAGACGATCGCGGTCCGCGGCAGCGTCAGAAGGTCGGCGCTCGCCCCCGTCGTGACCGTCAGATTGGCGAACATGCCGGGCAGGAGCTTGCGATCCGCATTGGCGAATTCCGCCCGCGCCGTGACGTTGCGCGATTCGGCGCTGACGCGGGCGTCGATCGCCTTGATCTTTCCCTCGAACGTGCGGCCGGGAATGGCGTCGACTGTCATGCTGACGTCCTGCCCGACGGCGAGCGTCGCCAGCGCCTCCTCGGGCACAGGAAAATCGGCGTAGATCGGGTCGAGCTGCTGAAGGGTCGCGAGCGCCATGCCGACCGACGCATATTGCCCGAGATCGATGTTGCGCAGGCCGAGCCGGCCGGAGAAGGGCGCGCGGATCGCCTTCTGGGCGATCACCGCGCGCGTCCGCGCGACCGTGGCGGCGGCCGAATCGCGCGACGCGAGCGCGGAATCGACTGAAGACTGGGGCGTGTTTCCGCCCGCGACCAGCATCTTTTGCCGCGCGAGCGTCGCGTCGGCGTTCTTGAGCTGCGCGAGGCCGTTGGCGAGGTCGGCCTGCTCGACCGAATCGTCGATGTTGATCAAGAGATCTCCGGCCTTTACGTCCGCGCCCGACTCGAAGTGAAGGGCGGTGACGACGCCGGCCGCCTGCGGCGCGATGGAGATGCCCTGATAGGCGCGCAGCGTCCCGATCGCCGTCAGTTGCGGCGGCCATTTCTCGATTCTGGCCGCTTCGACCGACACCGCCGTCGGCTTCGGCGCGAAGGCCGCCGCCATGAAGCCCTTGATCATTGTCGGCTTGATGACGAACTGGAAATAAGCGAGGCCGCCGGTGAGCGCCGCGAGCGCCGCCAGCGTCACGACGAAAACGACCGGCCGTCGAACGCGAAGCGGCAGGGCGCGGATGGCCAGGAGCGCGGCGAACACGGCCGCGGCGGCGCCAAAGGCAGTCGGCGAAACCGGCGCATGCGCATAGCCGACCTTCGCCGCGGCGCCGAGCGCCAAGGCCAGAACGGCGAGGAGAAACAACAGCCAGTTCGTCACGCGTCTCATCGCAGCTCGTGGGTTCCGCCGGATCGCGTCGCTGCGTTCCGTAAGACAGTGTTAATAGTGAGGCGGAGGCGGACGCGCCAGAGCGCGGCTGGAACATTCGCCCCTGGCGCTCCGAGAAATGAACGTCGAGGCTTGGCGTGTTCGACAAGGGGAGGTCGCAGGTCCTTAAGACCCTCCGCGTCCTCAGCCGTCTCTCCCCAGAAAATCCGGACGTGCTATGGTGCCCTATGGGCCATGCCAGTCGGCCTGATTGTGGGAGATGAATTCCATGACCAAGACGCTCGCTCTCGCCGCTTTCGCGCTCTGTTTCGCCGGAGCGCCGACGCTCGCCTTCGCCCAAGACGCCTGCGCGACCCAGGCGACGGACAAGAAGCTCGCCGGCGCCGCCAAGACGAGCTTCATGAAGAAATGCGAGACCACCGCCTGCGAGGGACAGGCGGCGGACAAGAAGCTCGCGGGCGCGGCAAAGACCTCGTTCGTCAAGAAGTGCGTCACTGACGCCACGAAGATGTGAGGGACCCGATTCCCCCTCGACCCGCTTGCGGGGAGAGGGCCGGGGCGAGGGGCTAGGCAAGATCCACCGGCTCGCCCCGCGCTGCTTCGGAGGGTGCGCGTCCCGCGCACCTGGGCGGCGAGACGCCGCCCCTCCGATTCACCGCGATCTTCGTGGGGCAATTCATGAAACTCTGCTTTAAGCCGGCGACGGCGGTCCGCGTCACCCCTCATCCAGCGCCATAGCCCCTCGAGACGGCGGGCGTCTTTCGACGCCCTATGGCGCAACGCTGACCTCGGGAGATTGTCATGCTGCTGCGAGCAATCGCTCTCCTTCTGCTCGTGATCGGCCTCGCGACGCCGGCGCGCGCTGACGACGGAAAATTCGTCATCGGCGTGATGAACGATGAGTCCGGTCCCTACGCCGACCTGGCGGGGCCCGGTTCGGTCGAGATCACCCGCATGGCGATCGAGGATTTCGGCGGCCACGTGCTCGGCAAGCCGATCGAGCTCCTCGTCGCCGACCATCAGAACAAGGTCGACGTCGGCCTCGCGATCGCCCGCAAATGGTACGACGAGCGCAACGTCAGGGCCATCTTCGACATCGCCAATTCCGGCGTCGCCCTCGCGGTCCAGGATCTGACGAAGGCGCGCAACCGCCTTGTCATCTTCGCTTCCGCCTCATCGTCCGATCTCACCGGCAAGGACTGCTCGCCGAACGGCATCCAGTGGAACGCCGACAACTGGTCCAACGGCGTACCGTTGGTGCGCCTTCTCATCCGGCAGAAGCTCGACAGCTTTTTCTTCATCACCGCCGACTACGCCTTCGGCGCCTCTCTCGAGGCCGACGCCCGCGACGCCATCGCCAAGGCCGGTGGAACGGTGGTCGGCGGCGTGCGCTCGCCGCTCAACACCGCCGATTTCAGCTCCTATCTGCTCGCTGCCCAGGGCTCAAAGGCCAAGGTCGTGCTTTTCGCAATCACCGGCGCCGATCTCTCGAACGCGCTCAAGCAGGCCAACGAGTTCAAGCTCGCCCCGGGGCAATATCTCGCGACCCCGATCACCTACCTGAGCGATGTCAACGCGATGGGGCTCGACGTCGCCCACGACCTCATCTTCTTGCAGTCCTGGTACTGGGACCTGAGCGATGAGACCCGCGCGTTCGCCAAACGCTTCTACGCCCGCCGTCAGCGCATGCCGAACGACAACCAGGTCGCGCTTTATTCCTCCGTGCGCCATTACCTCGAGGCGGTGGCAAGAGTGGGAACCGACGACACCCAGACGGTGATGAAGGCGATGCGCGAGGCGCCGATCCACGACGTCTTCACCGACCACGGCGTCATCCGCCCCGACGGGCGGGTGCTCTACGACCGCTATCTGATGCGGGTGAAATCGCCGGCCGAGTCAAAATATCCGTGGGACTATCTCAAGGTCGTGACCAAAATCCCGGCCGCCGAGGCCTTCCGTCCGCCGGGCGCGGGCGGCTGCACGCTCGGGACGCAGTAGCGGCAGCTTGCAATGGCTAAGCAGAGTTTCATGAGTTGCCCCACGGAGATCGCGGTGAATCGGAGGGGCGGCGTCTCGCCGCCCAGGTGCGCGGGACGCGCACCCTCCGAAGCAGCGCGGGACGAGCCGGTGGATCTTGCTTAGCCAGCGGGCGTCGGGAAGAGGGCGCTGACCGCGACCTCGAATCCGGGCGGTTCGAGCCGAACCGCGCCGTCCGACAACACCCGCGTCTCGATCGTGTCGCCCCGCCCGCGCTTGTGATGAATGACGACGCGGCGCTCGGGGTCGAGAATGAGATCGTGCTCGACGCTGGCGAGCGAAAAATAGCCGCTGAGCTTGCGCCCGTGGTCGATCGCAGCCGTGCTCGGCGACAGGACTTCGACGACGATGATTGGGTCGGTGATGGCTTGTGCGTCGGGCGGCGGACGCGCGCCACAGGAAACCGACGCATCGGGCTGGTAGATGGTCCTCGCGTCTATCCGCACCGCGACGCCGTCGGGATAGGCTTTGCAAGGCAGGCCGGAGCGCTGAACCGCTTCCCTTAGCGTCGCGTAGGTCTCGCCTTTCGTGTCGCCGTGCAGAACGCGCTCCGGCGACATCATCATCGGAACCCCGTCATGCAACTCCCACCGTCCGTCCTTCCCTTCGGCCCAGCGAAGGAACTCGTCGGCGGACATGCTCTGCTTAAGCGCCGGAGGCATGACCTGATCCGAATTGTGCCACTGCAGGGGCATCATACGCCTCTGCCCGCCCTCCGTCGCCTCATGCAGATAGATGTCGCGGATGAAGGCGTTGGCCTCCTCGATCGTCGTGATCCCGGCGAGCCTGAGTTCGTTGACCAGCCGGTCCTGGAGCGTCCCAAACATCCGCTCGGAACGTCCCCTGGCCTGCGGCGAGTAAGCCCCGATATGCTCGACCCCGACCTGCTTGAGCGCGCGGGCGACCTGCGTCGGGCGATTGCGGTCGACCTCGCCGCCGGCCTCGGGGGTGAAAAAGTAATGCCCCCCTCGGTCGGTGTAGAGGCTGATCGGCAGCCCGTGCGTCTTGAAAACCTCTTTCAGCGCCCGTAGAAACGCCGAATAGATCTCGCCGGTCGCGTCATCGAGCGTCACGATCAGATCGAGCGGCGGCTGGCCCTCGAGCCAGGCGTGGCGCGACCCGTCCTGATGCAGCATCATCCCCGGCAGCGGCCGTCGTTCGCGCTTCCGCCGATGCGCTCCCCCGAGCAGTTCGGCCGCCTCCTCCTGATTGAGCTCCGCCGATTCCCAGCGGTGCAAAAGGTTCAAAAACACTGCCATGCGCACACCCTGAAGGGCTTCCGTGCGGCGCATCCAACCCGCCCCTCAAAAGGGGCAGACTTACCGGACAGATCGTGCGCTACCTAAACCGGACATATCGTGTGCCAACGACACCAAAACCAAAAACTTCTTGACGGGGCCGCTATTATGTTCTACATTTGTTCCGTAGCTGAAGCTCCAAAAGGAGACCGACGAATTGTTCGCCTGCCTCGAAGCGATTGCGATCAAGCCGTCCTGGCGATCATCCGCGGACTGGGTGGGGGACACGAAGGGGCCCTCGGCGGCGAGCGCCAATCAAGCCTTGCCGATGGATACGAATTTTTTCTTTGGTTTGCTTGCAACCCATTGAAAAGTCCGGAATCGGACGAAGAAATCCAAGGAAAACCAAGAAAATCCAAGCCTGTTTCCTTGGTCCGGCTTGGATTAGCTTGGACTGGCTTGGGGAAATTTTCGGCTGAGGCTCGCCCGAATGAAAGAGTGGAAGATGAGGGGAGGAATGGCGGCGAGCGAGATTGGGCGCGCCGGTACGGCCAAGATCGTGCTCGCGAGCCTCATCGGCACCACCATCGAGTTCTACGATTTCTACATTTTCGGCACGGCGGCGGCGCTGGTGTTCGGCGCCATGTTCTTCCCAAAATCGGCGCCGGAGACCCAGACTCTCAACGCCTATCTGACCTTCGGCATCGCCTTTCTCGCGCGGCCGGTCGGCTCGTTCCTGTTCGGCCATTTCGGCGACCGGGTCGGCCGAAAGTCGACCCTCGTCGCCACCATGCTGACGATGGGCCTGGCGACCACCCTGATCGGCGCCCTGCCTGGCTACGCGACCGCCGGCGTCCTCGCGGCGTGGCTGCTCGCGATCCTGCGCTTCCTCCAGGGCGTCGGCCTCGGCGGCGAATGGGGCGGCGCGGCCCTGATCGCGGTCGAAAACGCGCCCGACGGCAGGCGCGCCTGGTTCGGCATGTTCCCCCAGCTCGGGCCGCCGATCGGCTTCTTCATCGCCACTGGTCTCTTTCTTTTCCTCATCATCGCGTTCGGCGAAAAGGCCTTCGTCGACTGGGCCTGGCGCGTTCCCTTCCTGATGAGCGCCGTCTTGGTGGCGATCGGTCTTTATGTGCGGATCTCGCTGGAAGAGACGCCGGCCTTCAAGGCGGCGCTCGCCCACGACAAGCGGGTCGCCGCGCCGCTGTGGGCGGGTCCTCAGGAGCCATCTCCGGCCCCTTATCCAGGGCTCGCTGTCGATCGTCGTCTGCTACGCCCTGTTCTATATCGCGACGGTCTACACGCTCGGCTACGGCGTCCAGGCGCTCGGCATTCCCCGCGTGCGCTTTCTCGAGATGCTGTGCGTCGCGATCGTCTTGATGGCCGTCGCGACGCCGGTCTCGGCGGCGCTCGCCGACCGGATCGGCCGGCGGCCCGTGCTGCTCGCCGCCGCCATCGCGGCCTTCGCGGTCGGCCTGGCGATGCCGGCGCTTCTGGCGCAAGGCGAGGGCGGGACCCTCGCCTTTCTCGCCGTCGCGCTCGGCGTCATGGGGCTCACTTTCGCGCCGCTCGGCGCGCTGCTCCCGGAACTGTTCCCGACGCCGCTGCGCTATACTGGCGCCGCGAGCACGTATAATCTCGGCGGCATTCTCGGCGCCTCGCTGGCGCCCTCGCTCGCCCAGATTCTCGAGGCGCGAGGCGGCGTCGCCTGGGTCGGCTATTACATCGCCGCAGCCGCGGTCGTCAGTTTCCTGGCGGTGCTCAGCATGCGCGAGACGCGCCATGGCGCCTTCGACTGAAGGCGCTGCGGCGACGCCAAGACGCGCTTGTCACGCTTAAGGCGATTTGTTAGACGACGCGCCTTCGGTTCGCGCCCTCGAGGCGCGAAGCCCCATGTGCGGTCATGGCGGAAGTGGTAGACGCGCTAGCTTGAGGTGCTAGTTCTTTAACCGGAGTGGAGGTTCGAGTCCTCTTGACCGCACCAGCTAGTTTTTAACTTTTTGTTATTGCGGATGGTTTTGCTTTTCCTTCCCAACCTTGTTATCAGGTTGGGAATAGAGTGTTCCCGATTCGGCCTTGATCTTCGCCGCAGCCCTCGCGGCGAGCGCGTCAGCATTGCGGCGGCCAAAGACCACGAAACCCGCTCTGCGGCCTTCCCTGAGTCATTGTGAGGCCACTGCGCCCCGAAATGGCCATCGGGCCGCCGGCACTGCAAAATTTGCCGACTTCGGAACGCGAGCTTGCCGCGTCGTAGGACCGGCATTTGTAACCGCGAAAAGCCGAGGCGCACCGACATTACGACCCAGACCCAGACGATCCACACCCAGACCCGGCGTGGCCGATAGCCCCGGCATAGCTCATCCCGCCGGCGCTTCCGTCACGCGACGACGCCGAGAACAGGGGCTCGCTCGTGATCGCGCCGAACAGCCCCCCCGTCTGACCATTGATTCCGTCGGTGAAGTAGAGGGTGTTCGGGCTGCCGTTGCTGCCGCCGCCCCCGAAAGTCAGGTCCCAGAGGCCGCCCGGGAGCTGTCCGGAGCCGGCGAAGATCGGGATCGTGCCTTCGAACTTTCCGGTCTCGAAATTGAAGGCGTTGATTTCGCTGTGGGCGTAGCTGAAATTGCCGACCAGCAGGTCGCCGCCAAACCGGCCCCAATCGCTCGGGGCGACAGCGATGCCCCATGGCGAGGCGAGCGGGTCGTGGGGACCACCCAGCAGCACAGAAAACGGCTCCAGCTGGCCTCTCTCGTTGAAAACGGCCACCGCCCCGTCGCCCAGGCCGGCTTTTGTCTGCGCCGTAGGCCCCTCAGGCGCATAGGTCACATAGACATTGGCGCCGATGTCCGTCACGTTGAAGGGGACGAGGTCGCGCTTCGCGATCGCCTCCGGCGTTTGAAACGCATGATCGCCAAGACTGACCGGTTTGAAGGAACTGTTGAAGACGTCGATGGTCCCGGCGCTGTCGTTGGCGGCGTAGAGCCTCGTATGCGCCTCGTTGATCGCCAATCCGGTATAGACGGCGCCCGGCGTCGTCACTTCGACTTCGGCGGTCGTCCCAAGGCCGCCGTTCCAGGCGGAGATCGTCCCGTTGAGATTGGCGAAGATGAAGTTGGCGTTTGTGCCGTCGCTCAGGATGAACGATGAAGCGTTGGTGTTGGAGATCTGTCCCGTGGGGCCCTGGGGTCCGCTCGCGGTAGTCGGGACGTCCACCGTGAGAGGCACTTTGGCGACGTGTGTGCTATCGGTCACTGCATAGAGGGTGGACGTGCTCGTGCCCTGGTTCGAGACCCAGAAGGGGCTGCTGAACGGCGAGGTGATGAACGAAACGCCCCAAGGATTGATCAGGTTCGGGTCGGTTTTCTCAGCGAGTCCGGAGACGTTCGAGACCAGATCCGTCTGAACATACGTGCTCGGGTCGGCGACGCCGCCGGACAACAGGTCATAAGCGGACAGCGCGGAATTGTCATACAGCCCGGAATTGCCATACAGCGCGGAATTGTCATACATGGCGTATCCTCCATGATGCTGCACTGATCACGATGGTTGAGCGGTGGCCGGCGATGGTCGAGCGGCGGACGGCGATGGTCGAGCGGCGGACGGCGATGGTCGGGCGCCCGCAGTTACCCGAACGACCGCCCGGAGGCCGCGCCGGGCGGAGATTCAACGAGTCTTGTTCGACGCGGAGTTTCGTTTCCCGCGGCGATCCTCCATGATCCGCCGTCGGCGCGCAATTGGGGAAATTACTTAGGCCGGGCGCTGCGGGCTATTCGGCGGGGACGGTTTGCACGGCCGACGCCCTCTCGGAAGCCGGGTCACGGCGACGCGCGCCGACTGCGGCCGTCGTCCCATTCCGCGACAAATCCTCCGGCGGAACGGTTCCCGACAGAATACGTTCATGCGGCGGAACGCTCTCGGAGGCGCAACCATGGGCTTCACCATTCCCCCGGTCATGGGCGGGACCGCTGCTGTCCCTGCTGCGAATCATGACCGGACTTCTCTTCCTCGAAGACGGCACAGGCAAGTTGTTTGGCTTCCCGCCGCATCTGCCCTTCATCAACGAGGAGCCGCCGCTGCTGCTCTCTTTCACCGCTACGAAGGAGTTTTTCGGCGGCACTCTTCACCGCGCCAGTTCGAAACTAAACCTTTGAGTAATTGTTTTTTTCGACGTTCCCAGCCTCGTTATTAGGATTGGGAATGGACTGTACGCGTTTCGGCCTTCAGCTTGGATGCAACGCGCTCGGCGAGGATGTTGGCGTCTCGTCTCCTCGTGTCGATGTGCGCCATGCCCGAGCCCGGCGGCCGGGCCATGATTTCACCCAACGGCGATCCGATCGCCTACAACTCTGTCTTTGTCTTTCGGAACGAGTTTTTCCGCTGAACCAGGTCTTCGGCCAGCTCCAGGATATCGACGCCGAGCACCCGCGTCGTCTTCCCGTCCAGCGACGTTCCGACAAAGGTCCATTCCCACAAGGCGCGCGAGCCGAAAAGGGTCGTCCGGCTCTCTGTCCACGCGGCATCGGGAAAGCTTTTGAAGATGGCGGCGAAGGCGTCGGCGACTGCTCCCCGTCCCTCGAAGACGCCGCCTTGCGGATATGCGCCGGCTGACGACCAGAAGACGCAGTCGTCGGTCATCGAGGCCATGATTCCCTCGAGGTCGTGGACGTTCCAGGCGGCGACGAAGCGGTCGAGCATGGTCTTGCGCCTGGCGTCGAAGCCGTCTTTCAGATGCTCGACTTCGATGAAGGAAAAGGGATAGGGGTTGGCGTTGATCACGTTGTGCTCGACGCCCTCCCGCCGCGCATAGGGCGAATGCTTGCCGAGGCGCGCCGTCCTGGCGCCGCCTCCGGGCTCCTCCAGCATGAGTTCGCCGTCCAGGAGCGGGACGACGACATAGTCCGCCATGTGGCGGTGCCAGCCGGTTTCGGCGCCGGGCTGAAATCGATATTCAGTGACCCGCACGTGAGGCTCCTCGATGCGGACCAAGGCCTCGGCTTTCTGTCTCGATGGCATCTGATTTGCCCTCCAGGATGGTTCAGCCAACGTTGTCCATGATACTCATGATAATTTCCCGGCTTTACAAGGTTCTGCGCGTTTGCAACCGTGAATGGCGATAACTTGGAGAGGTCGATGACGCTCCTGAACTGCGACATGGGCGAGAGTTACGGGATTTGGCGCTTGGGCGACGACAGCCGCATCATGCCCGCCATCCACCTTGCCAATGTCGCCTGCGGGTTCCACGCCTCCGATTTCAACCACATGCGCGCCACGGTGCGACTCGCGAGAGCGCACGGCGTCGAGGTCGGGGCGCATCCGTCGCTGCCGGACCGCCAGGGCTTCGGGCGGCGAGAGATGAAGATCGGCCGGGACGAGCTCGCCAACTGCCTCATCTATCAGATCGGCGCGCTGAAAGGGTTTCTCCAGGCCGAAGGCATGTCGCTCCACCACATCAAGCCGCATGGCTCTCTTTATGGCATGGCCGCACGGGATCCCGAAGTGGCGCATGCGGTTTGCGACGCCGCGGACGTGTTCAAGGCGCCTCTGCTCGGGATGATCGCAACGGAGCATGAGAGAGTCTATACGGCTCGCGGTCATCGGTTCCTGGCCGAGTACTATGTCGACTTGGACTACGCCGACGACGGCCGACTTATCATCACCCGCGAACACGAAGCCGTCGATCCGGGCGAAGCTTCCGACCGCGCCGTCCGCGCACTCCGTGACGGCGTGACGCGTTCCGTCGGAGGCAAGGACATCAAGGTTGGCGCGGACACGATTTGCGTGCATTCGGACACGCCGGGCGCTCATCTTGTCGCGCAGGCCGTCCATGACCGGCTGGTGAGCGAGGGGTTTATCAAGCCTCGTTCGGCAAAGCATTGACCTTTCTGCCGGGGACGATCTCAAAATGGCGAGCAAAACGTTCGAGGCCCCAATTCCGGGCACTTTCTTTCGCAAGCCCACTCCGGATCAGCCGCCGTTCAAGGGAGAGGGCGACAATGTTGCGGTCGGCGACACGGTGGGGCTCATCGAAGTGATGAAGACCTTCACGCCGGTTGTCGCGGAGGCGGCCGGGCGGCTCCTGGCCTTCCATGTCGAGAACGAGGATCCGGTGATGGCCGGCCAGCCGCTCTACGACCTTGACGTTTGAGCCCACGATGCCGATCAGGACGCTGTTCGTCGCCAATCGCGGGGAAATCGCCGTTCGCATCATACGCGCGGCGAAGGCGCTCGACATTCGCACGATCCAGGCGGTCAGCGCCGCCGACAGGGATATGCTCGCAGCGCGAATGGCGGACGCGGTCGCCGAGATCGGCCCGCCGCACGCGGCCAAGTCGTACCTGAACAAGGAGGCGGTGGTGGCCGCCGCGGTCGCGAGCGGCGCCGATGCTGTCCACCCCGGCTACGGCTTTTTGTCGGAGAACGCCGACTTCGCCGCAATGGTCGAAAGCGCCGGGCTCGTGTTCGTCGGACCGAGCCCTGAGACCATCCGCGCCATGGGCGACAAGGCGGCGGCGCGCGAGATCGCGGCGCACGCGGGCGTCCCGACCGTGCCCGGCTCCGATGGGCGCGTCGAAAGCGTGGGCGCGGCGCGGCAATCCGCCGAGGAGATTGGCTATCCTGTGATGATCAAGGCCGCGGCCGGCGGCGGGGGCCGCGGCATCCGCATAGCGGAGACTTCCGCTGAGCTCGAAGCCCAGGTCCCACAGGCAAGCGCCGAGGCGCTGGCCGCGTTCGGCGACGGCGGCCTTTATCTCGAGCGATTCGTGCCGCGAGCTCGTCACATCGAGGTTCAGGTCCTGGGGGACGGAGAGACAGTCATCCATCTCTACGAACGCGAGTGTTCGCTGCAACGCCGCCGCCAGAAGGTTTGGGAGGAAGCGCCTGCGATTTGCCTTTCGCCCGAAGGGCGCGAAGCGGTATGCGCCTCCGCCGTGCGGCTCGCCAAAAGCGTTGGCTATCGCGGCGCTGGCACCCTCGAATACCTCTATGATCCGACAAGCGGCGACTTTTATTTCATCGAGATGAACACCCGCATCCAGGTCGAGCATCCCGTGACCGAGATGGTCGCCGGCGTCGACCTCGTTCAGTCGATGCTTCGTATCGCCGGGGGAGAGCCGCTCGAATACCGCCAAAGCGACATCGCCTTTCGCGGCCATGCGATCGAAATTCGCATCAATGCCGAGGACCCCAGCAGGGGGTTCATGCCGGCGCCAGGTCGCGTCGCGAGCTATCGCGCTCCGGAGGGCGAGGGGGTGCGCTTCGACACGATGCTGTATGAGGGCTATGTCGTGCCGCCCTTTTACGATAGCCTTCTAGGCAAGCTGATCGTCAGCGGAGACACCCGGGAAGAGGCGCTCAACCGGCTGCGCGTCGCGTTGCAGGACCTCTCAATCGAAGGATTGGCGACGACCCGCGCGCTTCACCTTGCGCTTCTCGATGACGCGGACGTTCGAGGCGGCTTCGTCCATACGCGATGGCTGGAGGACTGGTTGCCCCTGAAGGCGGCGCAAATCGGCAAGGCCGCGTGAGGGAAGCCGGAGGGAGGACGGGGATGGAGACCAGATATTCGTTCGGAGGAGACGATCACATCTTCGTCGAGGTCGACGAGGAAATGTCGCTCGACGCCTTCTTCAAATCCCTTTCGATGACGAACGCGGTGCGCGAGAGCCGGATCAAGGGCGTCACCGAAATCTGCCCGGCCAACGCCTCCTATCAGATCCGCTTCGATCCGGATCTCATCCGTCCTGACGACATGCTGGCCGAGCTCAAGCGCCTCGAGTCGGCGGCGGCCAAGAGCGAGCATACACTATCCACCCGCATTGTAGAGGTTCCTGTCTATTACAACGATCCGTGGACGCACGAGACGCTCATGCGATTTCGGGAGCGCCATCAGGACCCAACCGGGACCGATCTCGAATACGCGGCCCGGATCAACAACTATGGCAGCGTCGATGACTTCATCCAGGCGCATTCTGGCGCGCCGTGGTTCGTTTCGATGGTCGGCTTCGTCGCCGGGCTGCCGTTCATGTATCAGATGGTTGAGCGGGAGAAGCAGATCGAGGTCCCGAAATACCTGCGGCCGAGGACCGACACGCCAAAGCTCACCGTCGGCCACGGCGGCTGTTTCGGGTGCATCTACTCTGTTCGCGGGGCCGGCGGATACCAGCTCTTCGGCATCACGCCGATGCCTATCTACGACCCCAAACAGGAAGTATCGTACCTGCGCGACTTCATGATTTTCTTCAAGCCGGGCGACATCGTGAAGTTCAAGCCGGTGGACCGCCTCGGTTACGACGCGGCTCTGGAGATGGTGAACGTCGGCCGCTTCGAGCCGAGGATGCGGCCCGCAACATTTTCGCTCGACGAGTTCCACGCACGTCCGGCGGCGACCAACGAAAAGCTTCTGGGGGTGCTCCATGGCGCTTGAAATTGTGAAGCCGGGCCTCTCCACCACCGTTCAGGATCTCGGGCGGCCGGGTTATTACCATCTCGGCATCCCGGAATCGGGCGGCATGGACAAGTTTTCGCTCGCCGCGGCGAACCTGCTTGTTGGCAACCCGGTCGGCGCGGCGGCGCTCGAGGCGGTGTTTCAGGGTCCGGCCATCTTGTTCGACCGCGATGCCGTCGTGGCCGTGTGTGGCGCGAACATGCCGCCCAAGGTCGACGGCGCCGAGCAGCCAAACTGGATGTCGTTCGTGGTGAAGTCGGGCCAGACGTTGTCGTTCGGCTACCTGAAAGCCGGCGCTCGCGCCTATATCGCGGTGTCGGGGGGCGTCGACGTGCCCCTTGTGCTCGGCTCGCGCTCCACCTATCCGCTTGGCGCGCTCGGCGGCTTCGAGGGTCGGGCCCTGAAGGCCGGCGATCGGATCGAGGTGGGACCGCAATCCGGCGATTCGAAGTCAGGTCGGAGCGTGCCGCCGAAGCTTCGCTTCGAGGTCAACCGAACGCCCGAACTGCGCGTGCTGCCGGGCCTCTACTGGCATCGTCTGATGGAAGAGGCGGGCCAAACCTTCTTCGAGGACCTTTGGAAGGTCGCGCCCGAGGCCGATCGAATCGGATATCGCTTCCGCGGCGGCCGCGCCCTGTCGTTCGTTCCGAGGAAGCCGCCGTTCGGCGCCGGCTCGGATCCTTCCAACATCGTCGACAGCTGCTACCCGTACGGATCGATCCAGGTTCCCGGAGGCACGGAACCCATTGTCCTTCACCGCGACGCGGTTTCGGGCGGCGGCTATTTCATGCTCGGAACCGTCATCTCGGCCGACATGGATCTCATCGGCCAGTTGCAACCGCACCAGGCCACGCGCTTCGTCAAAGTCGACATGGAGACCGCCTTGAAGGCGCGGGCGGAGCGGAAAGCGATGGCGGCCAGGGTGAAGGAAAGCCTTTCCTGAACGCTGGCCGGCCGATGTGACAAAGGAATAAAGGCGGCAACGCCCTAACGAGGAGGAGACAAAATGAAAGCCCTTGCACTCGCAGTCTTGGCAGGCGTCGCAGGGATTGCCGCAGCCGCGTCCGCGTCAGCGGCCGAGTGGTTTCCGTACAAGGCCGAGGAAGTCACTCCGCCTTTCGACCCCAACGGAAAGGTCGCGCCGGTCGAGTATGTGCCGCTCGACAAGGCGTCGAAGCCGTGGAAGATCTGCGTGTCGTTCCCGCACATGAAGGACGCCTACTGGCTCGGCGTCGACTATGGCGTCGTCGACGAGGCCAAGCGCTTGGGAGTCTCGATGAACCTCGTCGAGGCGGGCGGCTACACCGAACTCAACAAACAGATTTCCCAGATCGAGGATTGCGTCGCCAACGGCGCGCAGGCGGTCGTCATCGGCGCCATCTCGGCCGATGGGCTCAACAATCTGGTCAAGGAGCTGCATTCGAAGAACATACCGGTCATCGACGTAATCAACGGCATCAACTCGCCCGATATCTCGGCGAAGTCGCTCGTTTCCTTCTACACGATGGGTCACACCACCGGCCAATACCTCGCCGAGAAGCATCCGGCCGGCTCGCCGCCGGTCAAGGTCGGCTGGTTCCCAGGTCCCGCGGGCGCCGGCTGGGTCGAAACCGCCAACAAGGGTTTCATGGACGCCGTGAAGGGAAGCGCCGTCCAGGTGCTCGAGCCCAAATACGGCGACACCGGGAAGGAAGTGCAGCTCAAGCTCGTGGAAGACGTGCTTCAGGCCAACCCCGACATCAAATACATCGCGGGAACTGCCGTCACCGCCGAGGCCTCGATCGGGCTGTTGCGCGAGCGCGGCCTCACCGACAAGATCGGCCTTCTGGCTTTCTACATGACGCCCGGAGTCTATGACGGGATCGAACGCGGCTTCATCGCGGCGGCGCCGGCCGACTCCATGGTTATTCAGGGCCGGATCGCCATGGACCAGGCGACCCGACTCCTCGAAGGCAAGGACCTCATCAAGCACGTGGGGCCCAAGATCTTCGTCGTCGACAAGTCAAACCTAAAGACCGTTCCGCACGACAACATCCTCCCGCCGAGCGACTTCAAGGCCGTATTCAAGGTCAACTGAGCACGTTAATCCTCGCGGACGTCGGCCGTGGGCCGGCGTCCTTTTCGTTGCGCCGGGCATGGCCGATCCTCAAAAACCGATTGTCGAAGCGCGCGGCCTCACCAAACGTTATCCGGGCGTCGTCGCGCTCGATCACGTGGACTTCGCCCTCGAAGCAGGCGAGGTCCATGTGTTGTTCGGCGAGAACGGCGCGGGCAAATCCACTCTGATTTCGGTCCTTGCCGGCGCCACGCCGCCGACCAGCGGTTCGGTCGAAATCGGGGGCGAACCCGTGACGCTTTTCACGGTGCGAAACGCCCGCAAACTGGGCGTCTCGGCCGTCTTCCAAGAATTCTCCCTCGTCCCCACTCAAACCGTCCTCGAGAATCTGGTCCTAGGCGAGGAGCCGGCGACCGCCGGCTTCCTGCGAGGAGGCGCGGGGCGCCGAAGAGCGGAGGCGCTGTTCGCCGCGCTTGAACGCCACATCGATCTGGACAGATCCGTCTCGCAACTTTCGCGCGGCGAACAGCAATTGGTGGAGATCGCCAAGGCGATGCGCGGCGCCATGCGAGTCCTTATTCTCGATGAGCCAACCGCGTCGCTTACCGATCGCGAGACGGAAGTCCTGTTCGGCCTCATCGCCCGGCTGAAAGCGAGAGGCGTGGGGATCATTTACATCTCCCACCGCATCCACGAGTTTCAGCGGGTCGCGGACCGGATCACCGTGCTTCGCGACGGACGCAATCTGGGCACTGTCCCCGCGGCCGGACTGTCGGAGGATGAATTGCTCGCCATGATGACCGGGCGCGTCATCGGCGGCATCTATCCAGCCATCGGACGACCCGGCGGACCTGAAGTCCTGAGAGTCGAAGGGTTGCGCGCCGCTGGCGTGGCGGGCGCGAGCTTCGCGATCCGGGCCGGAGAGGTGACCGGATTCGCGGGCCTCGTCGGTTCGGGCAAGTCGCGGGTCTGGCGCGCGGTGATGGGCCTCAACCGAACGCTGGGCGGCACAGTCGTCCTCAACGGCAAGGAAACGACGGGCGCACGGACGGCCGAGATCATCGCGGCCGGCGTGCATTATCTTCCGCCCGACCGGAAGAACGAAGGGCTGGTGCTCGCGGCAAGCGGGTCCGACAATATCGCGCTCGGCATGCTCGGAAGAGGCGGCCTGCGAGGGCGGCGAGCCTTCGATGCGATCGCAGGGATCGCCAAGACCGTCGGACTCGATCGCTATATGATAGGCCGCCTCGTTTCTCAGCTCTCCGGCGGCAATCAGCAAAAGGTGCTGTTTGGCAAGGGATTCGGCCGCGACTATGCGATCTACGTGCTCGACGAGCCGACGGTAGGGGTCGACATGGGCGCCAGAGCACAGCTCTATGGCTTGATCAAGTCGCTTGCGGAAAGCGGGAAAGCCGTCGTTGTGATCTCCTCCGACCTGCAGGAGGCGATGAGCCTCTCACACCGGTTGTTGATTTTTTCTGCGGGCCAGATCAGCGCCGAACTGGAAGGCGAGGAGATCAACGAGGCGGCGGTTCTCCCACACTTCTTTGAGCGCAGGAAGGCGGCCGCGTGAGCGTTGAGACGACAACCTCGGTTCGCGCGCGCTTTCGCGCTGCCCATGCCGCGAAACTATTGGTTATGCGCGTCGGCGTGCTGCCGTTCTTTCTTGTCGCCGCCCTCGTGGTCTTCACCCTCGCCTCGTCGCAATTCCTCACCGCGCAGAATATCGTCAATGTCGCGAGGCAATCGGTCTATCTGGTGCTCGTATCGCTCGGCCAGATGATCGTATTGCTGACGGGCGGGTTCGACCTCGCGGTCGGAACGACAATCGCTTTGACTTCGGTCACTTCGGCGATGATCATGATCTCGGTCATGGCGGCCGTTCCCAACTCCCTCGGACTTATCATGGCCGCCGGCTGCCTCGGCGCCATGGCGGTTGCGCTGCTCATCGGGCTGATCAATGGAACCGGAGTCGCGGCCTTCGGCGTCTCCCCCTTCATCATGACGCTTGGCGTGCAGTCCGTCGGCGCCGGCGTCGCGCTGTTTCTCACTGGCGGCGTGCCGGTGACCGGATTTCCGCACGCCTTCGGAGACACATTCGGCTTCGGCCGCATTTTTGGAGTGCCGGTTACGGTCGCCATCGCGATCGCGGCCATCGCCGTCGTCGCGATCTTCCTGTACGGGAGCCGATTCGGCAGGCATCTCTACGCGGTCGGCGGCAATGTGAAGGCCGCCAAGCTCTCTGGGATCAACACCGCGGCGACCTTGCTGGTCGCGTACGCCTCGAGCGCGCTCCTAGCGTCGATCGATGGCTTGCTGCTGACGGCGCGCGTCGAGTCGGGCGAGGCCAATCTTGGCGGAACGATCGCGCTTCAATCGATCGCCGCCTGCGTCATCGGCGGAGTGTCCCTTCGCGGCGGCATCGGTCGCGTCGAAGGTGTGGTGCTGGGCGCCTTTTTTATCGTGCTCATCCAGAACGGCATGGACCTTATGCAGATCGGCTCGTACATGCAGATGGTTCTGTTGGGCGTGCTGCTGATCCTGGCCGTCATCGTCGATCAGTTCCGCTACCGCCTGCTCATCGGGGCGAATTGATCAGCAGCAAAACGCCCCTCGAAGGCGTCGAAAGGTTCTATTGACGGGAACATACAATGATTTAGGCTCGATCGCGCCCTTTCACCGCGCCTCGCTGACGCCCGGGCCAATGTTCCGAGATGGGAGGAACCGCATGTTGAAATCCCGACTGCTCTTGACCCTCGCCGCCGCGCCGCTCCTGACGGCGCTCGCCGGCGTGGCTTTCGCCGATCCGATCAAAATCGGCGTCGACCAGCCGCTGACCGGCGCCTTCGCCGCGTCCGGAAACTATATTGTCGAAGGGGCCCAGATCGCCGCCGAGGAAATCAACGCCAAGGGCGGCGTGCTGGGCTCGAAAATCGAGCTTGTCGTCGAAGACAACAAGAGCAATCCGACACAGGCCGCCTCGGTCGCAGAGAAGCTCATCGACCGCGATCACGTGCCGGTCATCCTCGGCGCGTGGGGGTCGAGCCTGACGCTCGCGGTCATGCCGAAGCTCATGCAATACCAGGTGCCGATGCTCGTCGAGACGTCCTCGGCCAGCAAGATCACGACCCAGGGCAATCCCTACATCTTCCGCATCTCGCCGCCATCCTGGGTCGAGGCGGCGATGTTCGAGAAGCTGGTGCCGAAGCTCGGCATCAAGAAAGTCGATTTCCTCGCGATCAACAACGACTGGGGTCGCGGCACGATCGACGACTTCTCCAAGATGTTCGCCAAGAACGGCGTTGCAGTCGGCCTCAAGGAGACGATGGGCGAGGACGATCAGGACGTCAGCGCGCAGCTGGCGAAGGTCAAGGCATCCGACGCCGACGCGCTGATCGTGACGACCTTCGTCGATCAGCTGACCCTTTTGCTCAAACAGGCGGCCGCGCTCGGCCTTGACAAGAAGATCATCACCACAGGCGGCTCACAGGCTCCGGACCAGCTGATCGAGCAGGCCGGCGCGGCCGCCAACAATACGATGCACCTCGTGTTCTTCGCTCCCTGGATGCCGGAAACGTCGCCGCATCCCGATCTCGCCGCCCGTTTCATCAAGGCCTGGGGCGACAAGGGCTACGACAAGGCAGGCCTCACGGAGAGCTATCGCGGATACGACGGCATCCACGTGATCGCCGCAGCCATCGAGAAGGCGGGCAAGGCCGACCCTGCCGAGATCAAGGACGCCTTCTGGAAAATCGACGTTCCGACGATCAACGGCGACGTGAAGTTCATCAAGGATGGGCCCGCCGGCAAGGAGAGCGGGCAGTACATGGCGACCGGCACGCTCGTCGAGATCAAAGACGGCAAGATCGTCAAGCCCAGCCTCTGACTGCGGCTGGAAAAGCGGCGGCGGCCGGGGTCCACCTGCCCGCTCTTCAACCGTAACTTCAGGCGGCGCCCGCCGGCTTCGGCCGGCGGAACGCTGGATCGGCGCCGACGCCTCGGGCGCAACCGGTCGTATTGCCCGCGGACCATAAGACGATCCCTGTGACCGAACTCCTGCAACATCTCGCCAACGCTGCGATCATGGGCGGGACGTATGCTCTGCTCGGCATCGGGCTGACGCTGATCTTCGGCATCATGCGGATCGTCAATTTCACGCACGGCGAGCTCTACGCCTTCGGCGCCTATATGATGGTGCTGTTCGTCACGCGCGCCGGCGTCAACTTCTATCTCGCCATTCCGCTTGCCATCGCCGCTGGCGTCGCGCTCGGCGGCGTCATCGAGCTTGTCCTCCTGAGGCCGAAGCGCGACGCCGACATCGACACGACGATGCTCATCATGATCGGCGCCTGGATCGTCATGCAGAACGCGGAGGTGCTGATCTGGGGTAGCGTCGCCAAGTCGGTGCCGACCCCTTTCGGCAACGCACCGCTCGTGCTCGGTCCGGTCTCGATCTCCTGGCTGCGGGTCGTCGTGCTCGGGGTCGCGCTCCTTCTCATTGCCGGGGTCTATTTCCTGATCCAGCGAACGCGCCTCGGCAAGGCGATGCGGGCGACCTTCCAGGACAACGCGACCGCGGCGCTGATGGGGGTGCAGGTCAACCGCATCTACACGATCACCTTCGCCATCGGATCCGGACTGGCCGCCGCCGCCGGCGCCCTGCTCGGGCCTGTTTTCGTGGTGACGCCGAACATGGGCGACCCTGCTTCGCTCAAGGCGTTCGCGATCGTCATTCTCGGCGGCCTCGGGAACATAACGGGCGCGACGATCGGCGGCTTCATCCTCGCCCTCGCCGAAGAGATCGGCGCCGGATACATTTCGTCGGGCTACCGCGACGCGATGGGGTTCGTCATCATCATTCTCGTGCTCCTGATCAGGCCGACGGGGCTCTTCGCGCGGTCGGAGCGGGTGGGATGAAGCGGCTTTTCCCCGTCGCCGCGCTCGCGTTCTTCGTGCTGCTGCCTGTCTGGATGAGGGATCAGTACTACCTCAATGAGCTTATCGTGACCGGCATCTTCATCATCGCCGCGATGAGCCTCAATCTTTTGCTCGGATATGCAGGGCAACTGAGCCTCGGCCATGCCGCCTTCTTCGGCATCGGCGCTTATGTCAGCGCGCTGACCTCGCTCGGCTTCACCGTGACGATCTTCGGCTTCGAGGTCACCCACGGCCCGTGGCCGGCTTTCGTCGGTCTCCTGTTCGGCATCATCGCCTCAGGCATTTGCGGCTTTCTCATCGGCAAGCTCGCGTTCCGCGTGCGGGGCGCATATTTCGTGATCGTCACGATCAGTTTCGCCGAGGTCGTGCGCCTCGTCGCGCTGAACTGGGTCGAACTCACCAATGGTCCCCTCGCGCTTTCCAATATTCCGCCGATCACGCTCGGCTTCGACTGGACCGGTTCGATCACGCTGTGGGGCAAGATTGGCAATTACTACCTCGTCCTCGCATTCATCGCGCTCGCCTATGTGGTCATCGAGCAGCTCGTGAAGTCACCATTCGGCCGTGCGATGATCGCGCTGCGCGAGAACGAGACGCTGGCGCTTTCGGTCGGCGTCAGCGTCACGAAATATCTCGTGCTCGCCGCGGTGGTGTCGGGCGCGATCGCGGGCGCGGCCGGGAGCCTCTACGCCCATTACATTCTCATCATCGACCCCATGATCTTCATGTTTCTCAATACGGTGACCATGGTCATCATGGTGATCGCCGGCGGCAAGGGGACACTCGCAGGTCCGCTCGTCGGCGGCCTCGTATTCGGAATTGCGCCGGTCATTTTGCGCGCTTATGTGCGCCCGGAAGTGCAGTGGATCCTGTACGGCGCGCTGATGATTCTCATCGTCTATATGCTGCCTGACGGTATCGTTCCCGCGATCGCGCGCTGGTCCGGCGGAGTGGCGGAGGGCAAGTCGGGCAAGACCGGGTCATGAGCGGCGAGGCGACCTCCGCCGGGGAGCCGATCCTGTCGATCGAACGGGTCGCCGTCCATTTCGGCGGCGTCACCGCGATCGCGGATCTGACGTTCGACGTCCGAAAGGGCGAGCTCTTGAGCCTCATCGGCCCAAACGGCGCCGGCAAGACGACGGCGTTCAACGTCATCACGGGCTTTCTCAAGCCAAGCCAAGGCGTTGTCAGGTTCAAGGGCCGGCCGCTCGCCGGGCTGAAGCCGAACGAGATCGCAGCTCTGGGTCTCGTCCGCACCTTCCAGCGCACCAATCTTTTCGATAAGTGCTCTGTCTTCGAGAACGTGCTGATCGGGCTGCACCGCCGCGCAAACGCGCGTCTCGTCGGAACCCTGCTCGGCTTGCCGCGCGAGCGCCGGCTCGAGCAGGACCTGCGCGAGAAAGTGTGGGAGATCCTCGGCCTCGTCGGGCTTTCCGACCAGTGGCGGGAGCTCGGCGCGAGCCTGCCTTACGGCAACCAGCGCCTGCTCGGCGTCGCGCTCGCCCTCGCCGCGGACCCGGAGGCGCTGCTGCTCGACGAGCCGGTGTCGGGGATGAATGCGTCGGAGACCGGGCGGTTTGTCGAGCTCATCCGCAAGTTGCGTTCTCGTGGTCTTACGATCCTGCTCGTCGAGCACGACATGCCGATGGTGATGGGGATCTCCGACCGTATCGTTGTTCTCAACTACGGACGCATCATTGCCAACGACAAACCGGAGGCCATCCAGAAAGACCCCGAGGTCATCCGCGCCTATCTTGGCCAAGGTGTGCGCCATGCTTGAGATTCGCGACCTCGTCTGCCGTTATGGCAAGGTGACGGCGCTGAAGGGCGTGTCCCTGAAGGCGGACCGTCGTCAACTCGTCGCGCTGATCGGCGCCAACGGCGCAGGCAAGTCGACTCTGCTCCGAGCAATCTCGGGCCTTGCGCCAATCGTCGGGGGCGAAATCGTCTTTGAAGGCCAGGTCGTCTCCCGCCTGCCGCCGGATCGCATCCTCGCGCGAGGCATCGCCCACTGTCCCGAGGGAAGGCGGGTCTTCCCGCATATGACCGTCGTCGAAAACCTCGAAATGGGCGCCTATCTACGTCGGGACGCGCGGGCCGTCGCCGCCGACATGGGCGAGGTTTTTCAGCTCTTTCCGCGTCTCGCCCAGCGGCGGGCTCAGGCCGCCGGCACGCTGTCAGGCGGCGAGCAGCAGATGCTCGCCATCGGGCGGGCCATGATGTCGCGGCCGAAACTCATTCTGTTCGACGAGCCATCGCTCGGACTCGCCCCGAACCTTGTCGAACAGACATTCGCCGCTATCCAGAAGATACGCGCCTCCGGGACGACAGTTCTGATGGTCGAGCAGAATGCCTACGCCACCCTTGAGATGTGTGACTACGCCTACCTTCTCGAGGCCGGCTCGCTGGCCAGGGAAGGCGCCGGCGACAGCCTTATTCATGACCCCCATGTCCGCACCGCCTATCTCGGCGGCGCCGAAGAATGATACGGCCACGGCGCTGTCGAAACGCCAGCGCACGGCTGGATACGACGACGCGCCGTCAGAGCGTCGCGCGCGCTTGCCGCAGCGCAAGAGTGACAGACGAACGTGCGCCGACGGGCGATCGCAATGCCCCGCCGTTTGTCGTCGCGGCGCGAGCCTGGACGAACGAAATCTGCGCGTGGGCTAAGGGGGCACCGCTCCCGTTCGATGACGGCAGTCGGGCGGCGCTGGCCTCCCTCTTCCGCTAAACGAGCGAACGGAAATAAATAGGGCAATCGGGCGAGGGCGATTTCCTCCCCCCTTTTGGGGGGAGGATTAAGGAGGGGGGGTCGCGCCAGACCTCAAAAGCTCTGTGCCGGCTCCCTTATCGGAAAGGGCAGCGCGACCCCCCACCCCTGCCCGCCCCCACAAAGGGGGCGGGAGCGCGTCCAACAGTCATAGGGTCCGCTTCGCTCGATTGCCCTGCGGAAATAAGCCCCTCGACGTTGATCATTCTAAGATTAGTATGATAGTCTCACGCTGTGAGGGCCGGATCGAGAAAGGAGGGGCGAATCACCGAAATCGCTCGCATCGGGCTCACCGACGCGCCGTCGATCATTGACGCAGCGATACGCCGCTCCGCGATCGACCGCGCCCGGCGGCAAAGGATCGTGCTGCCGACCTTTGCACAACTCTCCTGGCGCGCGCCGATTCCGCAACACATCGCCGGCCGCCTTCCTGACGTTGATCCCGACGCGCCGCATCCGGACAATCTTTGGCGCATCCACTGGCGCAACGCGCCTGATCGGCGCGGCACTGTTCCTGTCCCGGACCATATCGTCCTGCCGAAGGCGCTGACGGGCGTCGACGCCCCGATCGTCGTGATGATCGGATCCCGCTTTCCGATGATTGGCGCGCACAAAGTGCTGCCGGCCTATGCAGGTCTCGTCATCAAGCTCGTAGCCGGCGGCTTCGATCCGGCTCGCCATCACGCGGTCTGGCCGTCGACCGGAAATTATTGCCGCGGCGGCGTCGCCGTCTCTCGCATCCTCGGCTGCGCCGGCGTCGCCGTCCTGCCTGAAGGCATGAGCCGGGAGCGTTTCGAGTGGCTCGAGCGCTGGGTGCGCGATCCCTCCCACATCGTGCGCACCGTCGGCGTCGAAAGCAACGTCAAGGAAATCTATGACAAGTGCCGTGAGCTGGCCGCCTCGCCGGACAACGTCATCCTCAACCAGTTCTCGGCCTTTTCGAACTACATGGCTCACTACGTCTGCACCGGCGAAGGTTGCGATGCAGCCTACGGGTCTGTCTCTCTGGGTCGCAAAGGCCTCAGGCTCGCCGCCTTCGTCTCAGCCACCGGATCGGCCGGGACGATCGCGGCTGGCGATTATCTCAAGGAGCGTCACGGCTCGGCGATCGCGGCCGTCGAGGCTCTCGAATGTCCGACAATGCTGGAGAATGGCTACGGCGAGCACAACATCCAGGGCATCGGCGACAAGCACGTTCCGCTCATCCATAACGTGATGAACACCGACGCCGTGATCGCCGTTTCGGACCGGGACACCGACCGTCTCAACCTCGCCTTCAACTCGCCCGAGGGCGCGGCCGACCTTGCCTCTCGGAAAAATATCGATCCGTCGCTCGCGGCGATCTTCGGCGAGATCGGCATATCGAGCTGGGCCAATATCATTGCGTCCGTAAAGCTCGCGCGGACCAAGGGCTACGGTCCTGACGACGCGATCGTGACAGTCGCAACCGACAGCGCGCGCCTCTATCGTACCGAGGCCGACGCCGCGCGACGCAAGTTCTTCGCTGACGGATTTGGTGCGAAAGACGCGGCGAGCGTCGTCGCGACCTGCCTGACCGGCGCCTCGACCGAGAACGTACTTCTGCTTGGGGCGCACGAACGCCGCCGCATCTTCAACCTCGGCTACTACACGTGGGTCGAGCAACAGGGCATATCGGTTGAGGATTTCGACCGTCGCAAGGACCAGGGCTTCTGGCGCGGCATCGCCGGCTCGGCATCCGAATGGGATCGCCTCATCACCGAGTTCAACAGTGAGGCTGGAATCAACTGACTCGGCGCGGCAGCCGCTCGAGGAGAACCGAGTGACGGGATACGAGGTGCAATCCTACGCGAGGCTGCGCGAGAATCTCGCGCAACGCGACCGCAGTCTTCGCGAGAAGGTCATGTCGCTGTCGGAGGCCGCCTCCTTCGTCCAGGACGGCATGACGGTCGGAGTCGGAGGCTCGACGATGTCGCGCACGCCCATGGCGATGCTGTGGGAGCTTATCCGCCAGAGCCGCAAGCATCTCACCGTCGCACGTTGCATCGTTTCGACCGACGGCGACCTCCTCGTCGGCTCCGGCGTCGCCGACGAGATCGTGACGAGCTGGTTTGCGCAGGGAATTCTCTGGGGCCTGTCAAAGGTCATGCGCCACCACGTCGAAAGCGGCGAGAAGCGCTTCCAGGAATGGAGCCATATGGCGATCGGCATGCGCTTTCGCGCCGGCGCAATGGGCGTTCCGTTCATGCCGATACGCTCCATGCTGGGCTCCGACGTGCTCAGGTTGCGGCCGGAGGCCAAGGAAATTGACTGCCCCTTCACGGGCGAGAAGCTCCTGCTCGTCCCGGCGCTCAATCCGGATGTCGCCCTGATCCATGTCCAGCGCTGCGACGCCTACGGCAACGCTCAGATTGACGGGCTGCAATTCATGGACATCGATCTTGCGATGGCCGCCAACAGCGTCATTCTCACAACCGAGCGCATCGTGTCGAACGATCAGGTTCGCCGCGCGCCCGACCAGACGAAGATTCCCTTCTTTTGCGTGGACGCCGTCGTCGAGACGCCCTACGGCGCCGCGCCACATGAATGCTACGGCCTCTACGAGCCGATGATGCGCCACATGGAGAGCTATGTGGCGCGGGTGAACGCCGATCCCGTGCGCGGCATGCGAGACTATCTCGACCGCTATGTGCTGGGTCCGAAGTCCTGGCCCGAATTCCTGGCGTTGATCGGGATGGAGGAGGTTCTGGAGGCTACCAGCCGCGGCCGGAGCATCTACAATGACTGAGACCCTACGTTATACGACCTCCGAAATGCTGGCGATCCTCGCCGCGCGCCAGCTCAAGGACGGGCAGGTCGTCTTTGCGGGTGTCGGGGTGCCGCTGCTCGCCGCCACGCTCGCTCAGCGGCTGCGGTGCCCAGGCCTCACCATCCTGTTTGAGGGCGGTGTCATCGGCGCCTTCGTCGAGCCGGGCAAGCTTCCGCCATCGACCAACGACCAGCGCTGCACGAAGCGAGCCAATATGGTTCTCGGCAGCGCTGAAGTGCTGTTGCTGCTGCAGCGCGGCTATGTCGACGTCGGCTTCATGGGCGGCGCCCAGATCGATCAGTACGGCAATCTGAACTCGTCGTTTATCGGCGACCCCGCGGCGCCGAAAACGCGCCTGCCGGGGACTGGCGGCGGAAACGACATTTCCAGTCTGACCAACATGATCGTCGCGATGAAGCACGAGAAGCGGCGCTTCGTGGAGAAGGTCGATTTTGTGACGAGCCCAGGTTTTTTGCGCGGACGCCGTTCCCGCGCCGAGAGCGGCCTCGTCGCCGGCGGAATGTTCCGTGTCATAACCGAGCTCGCCATATTCGGCTTCGACGACGACTCTCGTCGAATGACCGTGCTCGCCCTCAACCCCGGTGTCAATCGTGAGGAGGTTCAGGACAATACCGGCTTCCCCCTCGACTTTCACGACCGCGTCGCCGTTACCGAGCCGCCCTCGAACCACGAGCTTGAGACCCTCAGGCTGCTCGACCCGGAGCGTCTTTTCATCGCCTGACGCGGAACATCGAGAGACAAGAGAATGAAGAGCTTGGCCAACACCTTCGGGATCGCAGCGCGCAATTTCACGGCCTATCCCGAAATGCCGAATGCCAAAGAGCTCATCGACTATGGCGTGCGGGTCGAGCGGCTCGGATACGATTCCGTCTGGGTATGGGATCACGTGCTCCTCGGCGTCGAGCCAAGTTTCCCGATCGTCGATTCGCTGACCGTGTTGACCGGAATCGCGGCGAGCACTCAGCGCATCAAGCTCGGGACCGGGATTCTGGTTCTGCCGCTCCGCAATCCAGTGGTTCTCGCGAAACAGCTCTCGAGCATGGATCATCTTTCCGAAGGTCGCATGGTTATGGGCATGGCGTCGGGTTGGTACAAGCGGGAGTTCGACGCTTGTGGTATTCCGTTCGACAGGCGCGGCAAGCTCATGGACGAGAACCTCGAGATCATGAAACGCCTTTGGACGGAAGAAAAAGTGACCGGCAAGTACATGCGCCATGACATCTCGGCCGCGGTCATGTATCCCAAGCCCTACCAGAAGCCGCGCATGCCAATCCTCATCGGCGGCTATGTCGACAAGGTCCTGCAACGAGCGGCGACCGCCGGAGACGGCTGGCTCACCTATTTTTATCGCCCGGACGCCTTCAAAAAATCCTGGGACAAGATCCGGACTTTCGCCCGTGAGGGCGGAAAGGATCCGGATGCCCTTCTCAATGCCTCGCAACTGCCGATCATGGTTGTCCCCTCGCGCGCCGCGATCGAAGCGGAGATGATGGACTGGCTGAACAAGGAGTGGGACTTCCCGGCGCACAGCGACTGCTCTCGCGACAGCGCGATTATCGGAACTGTCGACGAGTGCGTCGCACAGTTGCGCGAACACTTGGCGGTCGGCGTGCAAAAGATCATCTTCGTGCCGTACAAGTACCGGTCCGATCAGGTCGAAATCATCGCGCGCGAGATCATACCCCGGCTCAGGGCTGCTTGAGGCGCCGCATCAGGAGACACGCATGACAGACGCCAACCGAGCGAAGATCATCGCGGAGATTGATGCGAACAAAGAAGGCGCGATCGCCTTCCTGCAAAAGATGGTCTCGATCCCGAGCGTGACCGGCGAGGAGGCGGCGATCCAGAAGTTCGTTGCTGACCACATGAAATCGATTGGCCTTGCGGTCGACATGTGGGAGACGAACTGGAAGGAGCTGAAGAAGCATCCAGGCTATCGCCCGGTCGACCGCGGATACGAGGGTCGTCCCAACATCGTGGGGACGCTCAAGGGCACGGGCGGCGGGCGGTCGCTGCTCCTGAACGGCCATACCGACGTTATCCCGGTCGGCAAGGGCGAGGGTTGGAGCGACGATCCGTGGTCGGCGCGAATCAGGAACGGCCGGATCTATGGCCGCGGCTCCTGCGACATGAAAAGCGGCGTCGCGAGCCACATCCTTGCTGTCCAGTATCTGAAAAAGCTCCGGCTTACTCCGAAGGGAGACGTCATGATCAACGTCGTCATCGACGAGGAGGTGAGCGGCCACGGCACGCTCGATACGGTCATTCGCGGCTATCATGCCGATGCAGGCATTTCCGGAGAGACCAGCGATCTTGCGGTGCAGCCCGCCTGCATAGGCCGGATCTGGTTTGAGATCGAGATCCACGGAAAGCCAGCCGGCATTCAGCAGCGCTATCTCGGCGTGAGCGGCATCGATCTCGGCAACAAGATTACGAAGGCCGTCGCCGACCTCGAGGCGACACGGGTCGCGACCGTCACTCACCCCCTCTATCCGAGCGCAATCGATTCGCTGCCATGCATCATTGGCAGTTTCCAGGCCGGCGGCTATCCCAGCGCCTTCCCCGCGAACTGCGTTCTCAAAGGCAGCATCGGGACCGTGCCCGGCGAGGATCACGAGGGCGTCAAGCGGAGCCTCGTCGAACAGGTGGCCAAGGCGGCCGAGGCCGACTCGTGGATGAAGGACCACCCGCCGGTCGTGCGCTTTGTCGGCTACGACGCGCAGGCATCGGAAATTCCGCGCAACCACCCAATCGTCGAGACGGTGTCTTGTTGTTATACCGAGGTTACCGGCAAGCAGCCGGTCATCAGCGGACGACAGGGCGCGGCCGACACGCGCTTCCTCAATCTGTATGGCAAGACACCGACGGTCATTTTCGGGCCGGGGTCGACAGCGGTGATGCACGCCGACGACGAATGGGTCTCGATCGACGACTACATGACCGCGATCAAGGTGATGGCGCTTAGCATCTACGACTGGTGCAACGCCGAACCACTGTGCTGAGTTCATGACGACGAGCGACCGCCAGGGCGTCGGCGCTTCTCTGACCCGCAAGGAAGATGATCGCTTCCTGCGCGGGCGGGGACAATATGTCGGCGACATCCGCCTCGCCGGCATGAAGGAGGTCGCCTTCCTGCGGTCGTCCCTCGCGCACGCGAAAATCCGCGGCGTTCGCATCCCAGAGGCCAGTCGGGGATGTGTGTTTGTCGCGGCCGACCTCGCGGGCGTGAAGCCGATCGTGGCGATCTCCGGTCTTCCGGGATTCAAACCGTCCGAGCAGCCCGCGCTTGCCTGCGACAAGGTGCGCCAGGTCGGCGAACTCGTCGCCATGTGCGTCGGGCGCACGAGGGCCGAAGCCGAGGACATCGCCGAGAGCATCGATGTCGACTACGAGGAATTGCCGGCTGTCGTCGATATGCTCGCGGCCCGGCGACCAGAATCGGCGCTCCTGCATGAGCATTGGGGCGACAATGTCTTTCTCGAGACCTTCGTCGACGCCAATATGGAAGCGGCGTTCGATGCGCCAATCAAGATCACGAAAGACATCTCGACCTCGCGGCAGAGCATGGCTCCCCTCGAGGGGCGCGGCACCGTCGCCCTGTGGGACGGTCGCAAAGAGCAGCTGGTGCTCCACACCGGCAATCAGATGCCGCATATCGTCCGCAGTGGTCTGTCTGAATGTCTCGGGCTTGATGAAGGGCAGGTGCGGATTATCTCGCCCGATGTCGGCGGGGGCTTTGGCTACAAGGGAATCCTTCTGCCTGAGGACATCTGCCTCGGGTGGCTCGCTATGCGTTGCGGCCACCCCGTGCGATGGCTCGAGGATCGGCGGGAACAGCTGACGGCGGGCGCGAATTGCCGCGAGCATCACTATCGCATCACCGTCTATGCCGATCGCGACGGGAAGTTGCGCGGCGTCGACTGCGAGGCGACCGTAGATTCGGGCGCCTATTCCTCCTATCCCTTCTCCGCCTGCCTCGAGGCGGCTCAGGTGGCGAGCATCCTGCCGGGACCTTACGACTTTCCGTCCTATCGCTGCCGCACGTGGTCGGTTGCGACCAACAAGTGTCCGATCCTTCCCTACCGCGGGGTTGCGCGGACCGGCGTCTGCTTCGCGCTCGAACTGATGCTCGATGCTGTGGCTAGCGAGGCCGGGCTGGAGCCGTATGAGGTCCGGCTCGCCAATCTGGTTCGGCCGCACCAGATGCCGTTCGACAACATCACGCGGAAGCATTTCGATAGCGGCGACTATCCCGAAGCGTTGCGCCGGGCGCTTTCCGCCATCGATCTGCCCGCGCTGCGAGAACGGCAGAAAAAGGGAGAGCCGGACGGGCGGCTCATCGGCGTCGGCATGGGCGTCTATTGCGAGCAAGCGGCGCACGGCACCTCGGTCTACGCCGGCTGGGGCATCCCGATGGTGCCCGGTCACGAGCAGGCGACCGCGCGCGTGACGCCCGATGGCGGACTCGAACTGCGCGTCGGCGTGCATTCGCACGGCCAGAGCATGGAGACGACGCTCGCGCAGATCGCCCACGAGATCCTCGGCGTGGACGTCGACAGGGTCAAAGTCGTCCATGGCGACACGGAATACACGCCATATTCGACGGGAACCTGGGGTTCGCGCTCGGCGGTCATGGCGGGCGGCGCAGTCGCCGCCGCCTGCAAGGAGATCGTGCAACGGGCGAAGGCCATCGGCTCGCATCTCTTGCAGGCTGACCCGGCGACTGTCGCTTACAAGGACGGCGCGGCGCGCGCGGCGTCGGGCAGCGTGACTCTGCGGGAGATCGCTCGCACATGGTATCGCAGGCCGCAGGACCTCCCGCCTTTGGTCGACCCCCGAGGTCTCGAAGCGACGATCGGCTACAAGCCCGTGCGCGACTCCGGGACATTCAGCTACGCTGCTCATGCCGCCATCGTCGCCGTCGATCCTGCTCTCGGCGAGGTCGAGATCCTCGACTACGTCATCGTCGAGGACGCCGGCAAACTGATCAATCCGATGGTCGCCGACGGACAGATTTTTGGCGGTCTCGCGCAGGGCATAGGCACGGCGCTTTATGAGGAAATGCCCTTCGACAAGGCTGGGCAGCCGCTCGGCTCCACCTTGTCCGATTACATCCTGCCGGGCGCGACGGAGACGCTGGCGCCTCGGCTCATCCACATGGAAACGCTCTCTCCCTACACGGAGTTCGGGGTTAAGGGTCTGGGCGAGGGTGGAGCGATCGCGCCGCCCGCCGCGATTGGCAACGCCATCAATGACGCGCTCAGGCCGCTCGGGGCCGAAATCCTCCACTCGCCGATGACGCCGCGGCGGATTCTGGAAGCAATCGAGAAGGCCAGAGATGCGGCGGGAGCCATGCCGTGAAACCGGTCAAGTTCGACTACGCCCGCCCGTCCACTTTCGAAGCGGCTCTGGAGCTCCTGAGCGATGAGGCGCGCAACGCAAAGGTCCTCGCCGGCGGCCAATCGCTCGGACCTTTGCTCAACATGCGTCTCGTGCGGCCTGGACTGCTTGTCGACATTACCGGCATCCCGGAGCTTTGCCGATTCGAAGATCGCGGCGCGGAGATCGCGATCGGCGCCTGTGTCTCTCACAGCGACATCGAGGATCTGCGCGTCCCGGACTTCACACGCGGCGCCCTGCCCTTCGTCGCAAGCGGTATCGCCTATCGCGCCGTTCGCACTCGGGGTACCCTTGGCGGCAGCCTCGCGCATGCCGATCCCGCCTCCGATTGGGTTGCCATCCTCGCAGCGTTGGGCGCGACAGTCGAATTGCGCGGCGCGACCGGTCTCCGGGCTGTCGCTCTTGAGGCCTTCGTACTCGGCGCGCTGGAATCGGACATCCGCCACGACGAGATTCTCGTCAGTGCGCGGGCGCCAAAGCTCGGGCCGAAGGCCCGCTGGGGCTACTACAAGGTCTGTCGCAAGCCCGGTGAGCTCGCCCAGGCGATCGGCGCCGTGCTGATCGACGCCGAGCGCGACAGATTCCGCGCCGTGATCGCCGCGACCGAGGCGAAACCAATCGTGATCGCCGACGCGAAGCCTTTGCTGTCCGGCGACGGGAGCTTCGACAGATCCACGGTCGAAGCTTTGATGGTCAGAGCCGGGCTCGGCGATCCTATCGACCGCCGCGTTCATTTCGTTGCTTTGGCGCGCGCCCATGAACGAGCGCTGACCCAATGACGGCGGTTTCGATCGTCGTAAACGGCCGCATACTCGGCGCCGAGGTCGAGCCGCGCACGAGCGTCGCCGATTTCCTGCGGGAGACGCACAATCTTACCGGAACCCATGTCGGGTGCGAACACGGCGTCTGCGGCGCCTGCACGCTCTTGATCGACGGCGTTCCGGCGCGCTCCTGCATCGCGCTCGCCGCAGCTTGCGAATCCGCAGACGTGACAACGATCGAAGGCCTGGAAGGAGACGAGATCACCGCGGAGTTGCGCGACGCATTCAAGCGCGAGCACGCGCTCCAGTGCGGTTATTGCACGCCGGGCATGCTGGTCAGCGCGCGGGACATCGTCCTGCGGATGGAAGCGCCCAGCGAGCGCCATATTCGCGTCGCGCTCAGCGGCAACCTCTGCCGGTGCACAGGCTATGTCGGCATCGTTCGCGCGACGCAGGCCGTGCTTGCGGCGCGGCGCGCACGCGGCATCGCCGCGATCCCGGATGGCGGGCGCAAGCGCCTCGGCCCGGCAGGATCGGGCCACGCCGGCGCCGCGGCGCCGGCCGCGACTCGACCCGCGGCGGCCCTTGAGCACGAAGCGCCGCCGGAGGAAGCCGGGGCTACTGCGCCTTTGGACTTTGCCCCGCAGGCAATTCTCGCGCAGAGTTTCACGGTCGAGCATCCACCGGACACGGTCTGGGCCTTCTTCGGGCGGGTCGCGGACGTCGCCGGCTGTCTGACGGGCGTCACGCTGACTGGAAATCCAACCGACCGCGAGGCCGCCGGCCGCATGCGGGTCAAAGTCGGCCCGATGGTGGCTGAGTTCAATGGCGTCGCCCGCATCGCGCGCGATGAGTCCACCCGCACGGGCGAGATCGTCGGCTCCGGAAAGGACAAGCGCAGCCAGTCCCAGACCATGGGTTCGGTGCGCTATTCCGTGCTGCAAGGCCCAACCGCCGAGACGACGCAGGTCGACCTTTCGATCGGCTACGCGCTGACTGGCGTTCTCGCCCAATTCAGCCGCAGCGGCCTCGTCCGCGACGTCGCGACCCGCTTGACCGCGGCGTTCGCCGCCAATCTTGAGACCCGACTTGCGAGCGACGCCGCCGGCGAAGCCGCGCCGCCGCCCCAGATGGCCGGCGAGTTCAACGCGGGGTCCCTGATGATGTCGGTTCTCGTCGATCGCTTCAGGCGCCTTGTGGCGGCGCTTTTGGGGAGATCCTAAAGGTGCAAGGGCGCTGGTTGACGCAAAGTTGCATCAAGGATCGACCAACAAAGGTGCAATATATCCGAATGAGGAATCCGATTCTCCGGCGATCCGCATGAGCAAATTCACCCAACTCTTCGATCGGAGCCGCGCGCCTCTTTATGTACAGGTAGCGTCGGTCATGCGGGAGCGCATCGATTCGGGACAATGGGTCGAAGGTGAGAAAATTTCGACGCTCCAGGAGCTCGAAAAGGAATTCGCCGTCGCGCGCGTCACGATCCGGCAGGGCATCGAACTCCTGCGCAAGGACGGCCTGCTCGAAGCTCGGCAGGGCCGCGGCACTTTCGTCTCCGGCCGTTCGAAGAGGCAACGCTGGCTCAACCTCGTCACCGATTTCGACTCCCTCATCGATTCCATCCGGAACAACGTGCTCAAGCTGATCCAGATCGACGAAAATACAGCGGCCCCAACCCTGAGTGACGGCGAAGGCAGGCCGGCCCACTCGTACGTCTTTCTTCGCAGCGTCCAATACAACAGCGGAGAACCGTTCTCGGTCGTGAATCTTCATCTCGACCGGAGGATCTACGACCGCGACGCCAGGCGCTTCATCCGCACAGCGGCGCTTCCCGAAATCGTCGAGATGAGCGACATCAAGATTGCGCATGCCGACCAAACGCTGACCATCGGCGTCGCCGACATGGAAACGGCGGAGCTTCTCAAGATCGGCCTCGGCGAACCGACCGCCAACTGCCACCTCGTGCTGATCGATCGCGAGGGCGTCGCCATCTATGTCGCGGACATCCGCTACATCAAGGATTGCTTCGCGATGCGTTCCGATCTGCTCGCGCACCGCAGGACGACGCTTGGATCGCTCCGTCGTGGGAGCGCGCGACGGCGAGAAAACGGACCGTAGTCGCCGGTCCGCCAGCCCGACAATGCAGGCGGGCTGGCTGGCCTTCCCTCAGGTTCTGTGCGTTATTTCAGCAAAAAGCGCATTGAAGCCAATGAGCATCCCGATCCCAACTGGATTGCAACGACCATATAGAGATGCCACATCATTCGCCGTCCGCTCGAGCGTGACGCATATGCATGCCGGGCTGCGTGAAGAGGTGGTTGCGATGGACGATTCGCGCGATGACGCGCTGATGATTCGGCTTGAACGCGCTCCGCTCGCGGGACTCATCGATGAGGCAGGACGTCTGCGCGATGAGGGACATGGCCGCCGCGTCTCGTATTCGCGCAAGGTATTTATTCCGCTCACACATCTTTGCCGGGATGTCTGCCATTACTGCACCTTTGCCCTACGGCCACGTGCTGGGCGGCCTGCCTATCTATCGCCGGACGAGGTGCTCTCAATCGCCCGTGCGGGAGCGGCCGCGGGCTGCACAGAGGCGCTCTTCACGCTCGGCGATAAGCCTGAAGTGCGCTACCGCGCCGCCCGGGATGGGCTGGACGCGCTCGGATACGAATCAACGATCGACTATCTACAGGCGATGTGCGCGCTCGTGCTGCGCGAGACAGGACTGCTGCCGCACACCAATCCCGGAGTTATGAACCGGTCCGAGATGGCCGGCCTTCGGACGGTGTCCGCCAGTCAGGGCATTATGCTGGAATCGCTCAGCGCGCGGCTGTGCGAACAGGGCGGAGTTCATTACGGCTCGCCCGACAAGCGGCCCGAGGCGCGTCTTCAGACTCTGCAACTGGCTGGTGAACTGCGCGTGCCTTTCACGACCGGCATTCTGATCGGCATCGGCGAGACCCGCACGGAGCGCCTGGAGGCTCTGTTCGCCATCCGCGATCTGCACCGCCGTTTCGCACATGTCCAGGAGGTCATCGTTCAGAACTTTCGCTCCAAGCCCGGCACCAAGCTCGCTCGCGCCGCGGAGCCCGATCTGGACGACCTGCTCTGGAGCATCGCCGCCGCGCGCCTGATCCTGGGCCCCGCGATGAATATCCAGGCGCCCCCCAATTTGTCGCCTGGCGTCTATCCGCGGCTGATCGCGGCGGGGATCAATGATTGGGGCGGGATCTCGCCGGTCACTCCAGATCACGTGAATCCAGAGGCGCCGTGGCCGGCGATCACGGAGCTTGCCGAGCGCACGGCTGCTGCTGGCAAACTCTTGGCGCCCCGCCTGCCGATCTATCCCTCGTACGCACGGGATCTGGGTACGTGGTCGGCGCCCGAGATTGCTATGCAGGTTCGCCGTTTGAGTGACGCCGAGGGCTTGGCGCGCGACGATGATTGGGCGCCGGGCACGAGGGTGGCTCCGCGAATGCCGGCGATCCAAGCCCATTCAGTCGATTCGGCGATCGAGCGCATCATCGCACACGCTCAGGCCGGCGCTCGCCTGGACGAGCCGGAGATCGTACGGCTGTTCGTGGCGCGCGACGCGGACTGCCGCCGTGTCGTTGGCGCGGCCGACGAGCTTCGGAGGGCGACGAGCGGCGACATTGTCCGCTACGTCGTCAACCGCAACATCAACTATACCAACATATGCTCCTATCGTTGCCAGTTCTGCGCCTTTTCCAAGGGTAAGACGCACGAGGCGCTGCGCGGCGCGCCCTATGATCTCGCCCTCGACGAAATCGTGCGCCGCGGGACCGAAGCCTGGGAGCGAGGCGCCACCGAAGTTTGCCTCCAGGGGGGAATCCATCCGGATTACACCGGCGAGACGTACCTCGGCATCTGCCGCGCCATCAGGGCGGCGGTTCCGGACATGCACATTCATGCCTTCTCGCCACTCGAGGTCACACAAGGCGCAAAGACGCTTGGAATTCCCATCCGGTCGTTTCTGGCACAGCTCAAGAGCGCTGGATTGGGCACCTTGCCGGGCACCGCCGCCGAGATCCTGGACGACGAGGTGCGCGCCATAATCTGCGCGGACAAGGTGAAAACGGCAGAGTGGCTGGATGTCGTGAGGACAGCGCACGGTCTTGGCCTGCGCACGACGTCTACGATCATGTACGGACATGTCGAGCATCCAACTTCGTGGGCCCGGCATCTGCTGGCCGTGCGGGATTTGCAGGTGGAGACAGGAGGGTTCACGGAATTCGTGCCATTGCCCTTCGTGCACATGGAAGCGCCGATGTATCTGCGAGGCATGGCCCGGCGCGGCCCGACATTCCGGGAAGCCGTGCTGATGCATGCGGTAGCCCGGCTGGCGCTCAATCCCCACATCACGAACATCCAGACGTCCTGGGTAAAGATGGGACCTCAAGGCGCGGCGGCGTGCCTCAAGGCCGGCGTCAATGATCTCGGCGGCACCTTGATGAACGAAAGCATCTCCCGCGCCGCGGGCACTCAGCATGGGCAGGAATTTCCGCCTGAGGCCATGGAGGAGCTCATCCGGTCGCTTGGGCGCATACCGGAACAGCGAAGCACGCTCTACGGTCCGGTTCCGGCGGAGCGGCAGGCGGCGTCGATGAACGCCGCCGCTCTGGCTCCAGTCGCCTTGACGCCGCCCCGGAAAGTCGTCGCGGCGGAATAGACAGGCGCCTGCTGGGGAAACGGGGGCGTCTTCCAGCCCGTTTTGGGCAATTTCAATGGGTTGCAGCGCAATTTCCGAGCCGTTGCTTGCTCTCTTTATACACTATTAATAAGTATATCTACGCTTCGCCCACGCCGAGGGGCTGCTTCGACCAAAACAACACCCTCCTTCGTCGCCAGAAGGCGGGCGGCGATTCCCGATTGTTCAAGGAAGGCAAGCGTCCGCGTGGGCGCGCGCGGGGACATCCTCAGGAAGGCGAGGAGATCGACGGGGTGGTCGATATCCATCCCGATCCCCGGTTGGCGGACGATGAGCGGGTCGATTCCACGCTCTCGCGCCGCGTCGAGATGCGGGTAGAAACTGTCTTCGCCGAAACGCAGCAGAACGACATCCGGCGGCGAACAGACGACCGTGTTCGACCCGAGGTCGTCATGAGCCGGCACGATGGTGAAGGCGGGCGCAGCCCGATGCGCGGCGAGCGTCGCGTCGATCTCGGCTGACGACAGTCCCGGAATGTCGCCGGGCATGGTCATCATGCCTGCCTGGCCTTCGCGGGCGAGGAGGCGCGCAGCGGCCGCAACCGCGCCGGTATGGCCTTCTCGCGCGGCTTCGGTGACGATGCGCGCGCCGTAGCGCTGGGCGAGCGATGTCGCGACCGGTTCGACCGTGACGACAAGCACGCCGGCGAGCCGCCGGACCGCGCTCACGGCGTCGAGCACATCCTCGAGCATGATCGTCGCGAGCGCACGACGTTCCTCAGGGCTCATGCATGACGACAGGCGTTGCTTGGCGTCCGCCAGTTCCTTGACGGGTATGACGGCCCAGACGCCGGTCACGCGCCGAGGTCCCGGCCACGTTTCGAAGACGCAAGCGCGTCCGCCGCCTCAAGGACGACGCGAGCCAGTTGCTCGCGCTCCGCAAGATTCGTCATGAGCGTGGGGGCAAGCGTCACCTTCGGCGCTACCTGAGCCGCCTCCGCCGAGTCTGCGACATCCATGACGAAACCATCGAGCAGACCGCCGTAGCGTTCAGCTACCGCAGAAGCGCTCGGCGTCATTCCGAGTTCCGCCATCATTTTGGCTGTCGGACCCTTGACCGCACGGCCGCCGATAATTGGGGAAACGGCGACGACCGGCGCTGCGCAGGTGGAAAGAGCCTGAAGCATACCTTGCGCCGCCAGAATGGGCTCGACACTGATGAACGGGTTGGACGGGCAAATGATCACGGCGCGCAACCGTTCGTCGCGCAAGGCCGTCAGAAGGTCAGGATGAGGGCGCGCACGCTCCGCGCCGTCGAAGGCAATCGCCCGCACGACGGGGCGGCACCGAAGGCGCACGAAATAGTCCTGGAAATCGAGCCAACCCTCGTCCGTTCGCAATCTGGTGCGCAACCGATCGTCCGTCGCCGGCAGCACGCGGGGATCCACGCCGAAGCGGCGACAGAAATCGGCGGTGACGGAGGAGAGAGTCTCCCCCTGCCGCAGCCGACGGGTACGCTCGACATGGACCGCGAGGTCGCGATCGCCAAGGCGGAACCAGTCCTCGCCGCCGAGCGCCGTAAGCGTTTCCATGAACGACCACGTCTCGTCCCACCGGCCCCATCCGAGCTTCGTGTTGTCGAGACCGGCAAGCGTGTACATCAATGTGTCGGCGTCCGGCGAGATATGCAGGCCGAGATGCTCGAAATCATCGCCGATATTGGCCACGACGAGGAGATTGTCCGTCGGCACGATCCGGCTGAGGCCCAGCGCGAGCTTGGCGCCGCCGACACCTCCGGACAACGCAACCACTCGATCCCGACTCATCGAAACAGATCCTCATTTGGGGAGCGAATGATACTGGCCGCAGTCGACTCGGGTGCGGACCAGCGCAACCCGCGGATCAGCACCGCCGGCAGCGCCTCGTCCGCCTGACCCATCAAGAGCGAGGCGGCGGCCGCAACCTCATCCGCGAAACCGATGACGCTGACCTCGAGCTGTCGGCCAAAGAGGTCGGGCCTTCCGCGCAGATCAATCAGCGCCGGTAAGCCGGCGACGCCGATCGCGACGCCGGCGGTTCCCTGGCGCCAGGGACGCCCGAAACTGTCGTTGATGACCACCGCGACGTCGATCCCGGTCAGGACCGCCAACCCGCTTCGCAGCTTCTCCGCACTACGGTCCGGGTTCTCCGGCAACAGAAGAACACCCTGAGAGCCATCCGTGGGCGCCACGTTCGATTGGTCCACTCCGGCGTTCGCCATGATGAAGCCAAGCCTATGCTCAACGATCAGGACTCCGCGCCGCGCCCGCACAACGCGAGCCGACTCCGATAGGATGACCTCCACAAGTCGCGGGTCCTTGTCGACATCCAGCGCAAGCGCGACGGCCGGGCCGGAGGGTTTGACGGTCGCGAGGTCCACGACTCGGCCCTCGGCTTTCGAGACAATCTTTTGCGCAACGACAAGCACATCTCGGGCGCACGGCGTGACGCCGTCCCTCGTGAGGGCTGACGCAATGAGCTCGGCCAGGTCATCGCCGGCCCTGATCAAGGGCAGGCCCTGCACGGCAATGACCTCGAGAGAAGTCATGGGCTCTTGGCGGTTTCATGCGGCGCGCCGAAGCGGCGACGAAGGCGAGGCAGAACGTGCTCCGAATAGAGCCGGATAAAACGCTCCTGATCAGGACCGGGCGCATGAAACACCAAATGGTCGAAGCCGAGATCGACGTAATAGCCAATCCGCTCGACATGCTCGTCCGCGTCGCTTGAGACGATCCAGCGGCTGGCGGCGCGCTCGGCGGAGAGTCCGGCGGCAAGGCGCTCCATCTCTTCCGGACTATGAACGGAGATCTTCTCTTCCGGCGTCAATGCGAGAACCGCCCAGTGGCGGGTGTCCTCCATGGCGCGTTTCATATCCGCGTCGAACGAGACCTTCACCTCGATCATCCGGCTATAGTCCAGCGCCCGGGAGCCGGCCTCGCCTCGCCCCTCCAACACCCTTGGCAATATCGTTTCGGTGTAGAGCTCGCGCGCCTTGCCGCTGGTGCAGATCAAGCCGTCGCCCATTCGGCCTGCATATTTCGCGATCAGCGCGCCGGCCGCAGCGACATAGATTGGGACGGGCGTGGCGGGCCGATCATAGATGGTGGCGTCTTGGGTGCGGTAATATTGACCTTCGAACGTCACTCGCTCCTCGGTCCAGAGCCGGCGCATCAGGGTGACAGCCTCACGCAGACGCGCAAACCGTTCCTTGAACTCAGGCCACCTCATGCCGGTTGACGGAACCTCATTCAGCGACTCGCCGGTGCCGACGCCGAGCACGATCCGCCCCGGAAACATGACCCCGAGCGTCGCGAAGGCTTGCGCCACGACGGCGGGGTGATAGCGAAAGGTGGGCGTGAGCACGCTCGTGCCGATCATGATCCGGGACGTAACGGCCCCGAGGGCGCCGAGCCACGCCAGCGAAAAGGGAGCGTGGCCGCCGTGATGCTTCCACGGCTGGAAGTGGTCGCTGATGAAAACGGAGTCAAAGCCCGACTGCTCAGCGAGCCGAGAAAATTGGAGCAATTCGGTCGGCCCGAATTGCTCCGCCGACGCCTTATAGCCTAGCTTGAGCACGGTCCGCCTCCGACGTCATGGGCCTTGCGGCCCGAGGCCGATACAATAGCGCAGACAGACAGTTCAGTGCGAGGGCTCATCCTCGCGCAAGACGGGACGGATGCTGGTTGGAGAGCATGCGATGAGACTCGGCGTTACCTTGCCTCTGTCCGATATCGGCGGTGATCCGGCCACGGTCCGGGTGTTTGCGCAGGCGGCGGAGGCGGCCGGTTACGATCATCTCGGCGCCCCCGATCATGTTTTGGGGGTCAACGTCGCCAGTCGCCCTGGCTGGGGGGCGCGCAACACCTCGGCCGATCTCTTCCACGATCCTTTCGTGCTGTTCGGATTTCTCAGCGGTTGCACGACCAGAATCGGCTTCTCGACACAGTTGCTCATCCTGCCCCAGCGGCAGACCGTACTGGTCGCCAAGCAGGCCGCCTGTCTTGACGTGCTGAGCGGCGGCCGCTTTCGGCTGGGGATTGGGATCGGCTGGAACGAGGTGGAGTTCGTAGGCCTGAACGAGGATTTTCACAATCGGGGACGGCGGTCGGAGGAGCAGGTGCGAGTCATGCAAGCCCTGTGGGCTGATCCGCATGTGAGCTTCAAGGGGCAGTGGCATCACATCAATGACGCCGGCATCAATCCGCTACCGATCTCGCGCCGTATCCCGATCTGGTTCGGGGGTCATCACGATCTAACGCTCCGGCGCATCGCGAAATGGGGCGACGGATGGATGATGAACGCCCATCCCGCCGGCGCCGCCGCCGAGGCGGAATTCGCCAAACTCCGAGCCTACGCAAAACAGGAAGGGCGCGACCCCGCCACCATTGGCGTCGAAGTCTGGGTCTCCACCGGCACCGGCGACGAGGCGAGCTGGCGCGAGGAATTCAAGTTCTGGAAGAGCGCGGGCGTCACCCACGTCACGGTCAATAGCGCCTTCGAGCGGAACCATCACAAGCGCATTGCCTCGCGCTCGTTGCAGGCCCACCTGACCGCCCTCGAGCGGTACCGTGACGCCGTCGCCGACCTCTTGTGAGAGAGAGGTCAGCCCTGGGCCTGCACCGCGGTGGGCTCAATGTCAAACGTGATCCTGACCTGGCCAGGCTGGGCCCAGGGATACTTGTCCTGCCCGAGGTATTTCCTGGCGAGGGAATCGATGTGCGCCATTGCGCCATCCTCAGTCACGCGCTCGACCCGGCCGCGGATCTGGATATAGCGATAGGGATTGTCGGGGTCGAGTATCGAAAGCGCCACGGGCGCGCCTTCACGCATGTTGCGCGCCTTCACGCGACCCTTTGCAGAGTTTATCCGGATCTTTCCGTTCGTGTAGTCGAACCATACCGGCGTCACTTGCGGCGTTCCGTTCGGCATGATCGTCGCCAGATGGGCAAACGCCGCTTTCTGCTGCAGCAAATCCATATACTCCACGGGTATCGCCACCATGACTGTCTCCTCATCGCTGGCGCTTTTCGCGCAGCTTCGCAGCCGATCAACAACGTAGTCGTCGCGACCTGACATGGGAAGGGCCTGGCCTCTCGCCCTCACAGCGCGCTCCGCCGAATTGGCCGATTCGCTGCGAAGCGCTATGCTCATGCAGCTTTAAAGGAGAGCATGATGGCTGAAGCGAAACTCGCTCCGAACCTGCCGGGCTGGATGGTCGAGCACGCCAACCGCTATATCGCCAGCGGCGGAGCCGACGGGCACATGTACAAGGTCGCTGTGCCCGGACGGGGTGAGATCACGGCGCCGGCGCTGTTGCTGACCACCACCGGCCGCAAGTCTGGCGACAGGTTCATATTCCCGCTGTTCTACGGAACGGACGGCAGCAGCTACTTCGTAGTCGCCTCCAAGGGCGGCGCGCCCCAACACCCGGGGTGGTATCGCAATATCCTCGCCAACCCGGATGTCGACCTGCAGGTCGGGACCAAGAAGCTGAAGGCGTTGGCCAGAACAGCGACTGGCGAGGAACGAGTCCGACTTTGGAAAAAGGCGCTCGAATTTTGGCCGCCCTATGCCGATTATCAGCTCAAGACTGAGCGCGAGATACCGGTGGTCGTGCTGGACCCGGTCCAATAGCCTAAGGTCAGCACGACCGCGTCGCAAACGGTAACTCCCAAGCAGGCTCGCGAGGACTCGGGTCTAAAGTTCATCGACCTCATCCTGAGGCGCTCTTGCGAAGCAAGAGCCTCGAAGGATGCTCCAGGGCGCCCTGATGGCCGAACCGGATTATCGCGTCGGCGCGATCTGGAGCGTCCTTCGAGGCCGCTTCGCGCCCAAGGCGCCTCGCGGCGCCTCAGGACGAGGGTCGGCGGGGTGTCGTTAGCTCCTCAAAGACGGACCGACCGAGCGAGAGCTTGACAGTTATGCAAACGGAGGCGTGAGCAGCAGGGGCGGCGGGGAACGCGTCAGCGAGCGCGACGCATGTGTCGGCGGGGCGTGGCGATGGAGTTCTGCAATTCGGGGGCCGTCACGACAGCGAACGCGGGCAAAAGGCAGCTGCTGCGCCACAGGTCCGTCATTCTCGGTCGTCACCCGGGATTGACGGCGAGAATAAGCTTGCCCGAGACCTGCCGCGAGGCGAGCCGGTCGAGCATTGCTCCGGCCTTCTCGAATGGGAACGTCTCTTCGATCGGAACTTTCAACGCGCTTGTCATAATCCCATCGACGACCTCATCGACGCTCCTGCGCCAGATGTCGGAAGCAAAATCGGCGTGACCGAGATGGAAGCGGGTGAAGGTCAGTGATTTCGCCACCAGCCTCTCCCAGAGATTGGGAAATGGCCGACCCTCCGCTTCGCCGAAGCTGACGACGTGCCCAAGCTTCCGGATGGCGGCAAAGCTGCGGTCGAGGATGCTGGCGCCCGTCGAATCGACAACCTTGTCGACGCCCTTGCCTCCCGTGAACGCCATGACGGCCGCGACGAAATCCTCGTCCTCGCGATTGACAACCTTCGCTGCCCCGAATTCGAGCGCGCGTCTCTCCTTGCCGCGAGTGCCGACCGTGCCGATCACCGTGGCGCCGGCTCGGACCGCGAGCTGCGTCGCGATCAGGCCGACTCCGCCGCCGATCGCATGGAGCAGGACGACGTCCCCGGGCTTGGTGACGCTGACGTTGTGCAGGAGATGCCACGCCGTCAGAGCCTGGATCGGGAAGCTCGCGGCGACGTCCAAGCCCATTCCATTGGGGATGCCGATGAGCCGTTCGGCAGGAGCGACGCATTGGTCGGCGAAGCCTCCAGCCTGCTCCAAGAAAGAGGCGACGGCGTCGCCGACCGCAAAGCCAAGCACTTCGGGTCCCACTCCGGCGATCCTTCCGGAGACTTCGAGCCCCCCGACGAGGGGATATCCCTTGGGATGGGGATAAGTGCCCTTCGCGATCATGGTGTCGGCAAAATTGCAGCCGCAATAGGCGACATCGATGAGGACTTCTCCGCGTCCGGGCGTTGGCGCCGGCGCCTCTGTCACCTTTAGATTTTCCCCGCCGCCTGGCGCCGTGATCATGATCGCACGCATGCTCGCCATCTCCTCCGACGCGTCAAAAAAACTCCTCGACGTGTAGCCCGACAGTGTGCCCCAATGAAAGTCGCCCGAAAACAGAATGCCGGCCTGACTGAAGTGAGAAGATTAGCGATTTCCTCCCTTTCCGCCGAGGCCTTTGCCGCCTTTGGCGAAGTGCTCGACGCCTCAGGCGCTCCGACGGGGTTCGCCAATGGCGGAACCGCCGAGGTGCATCGCGACATTGCCGGGATCGACGTCGCGGCCGAAGGCGGGAGAGTGTGCTTGAGCGTCGTGCGGGCCAAAGGCCGCGCCCTCCCGTTTCGAATCGAGGTCATGGAGAGCCATCCGCTCGGCAGCCAGGCGATCGCGCCCCTCGGAACCGCCTCAATGCTGATTGTCGTAGCGTCTGCTGGACCGATCGATCCCGACCATATTGTCGCTTTTCGATCCTCGGGCCGCCAAGGCGTCAACTACCGACGCGGCGTCTGGCATCACCCGCTTATTGCGCTGGACAGCGACGGCCACTTCCTGATTGTCGACAGGGAAGGCCAGGGCGAGAACCTCGTCCTCGAGAGGCTTTCCCAGCCATTCGAGGTCGCTGCCCCGGATTAGCTTCCGTCCTGCAACTCGCAAGCAGGCTTGCGTGGAGTCGGGTCTAAACTTCATCGACCTCATCCTGAGGCGCTCTTGCGAAGCAAGAGCCTCGAAGGATGCTCCAGGGCGCCCCAATGGCCGAACCGGATGATCGCGTCGGCGCGATCTGGAGCGTCCTTCGAGGCCGCTGCGCGCCCAAGGCGCTTCGCGGCGCCTCAGGACGAGGTCGGCGGGTGTCGCCAGCTCCTCAAAGACGGACCGACCGAGCGAGAGCTTGGGAGTTGCTCTGTCCCTCAAGCGAGCCTTTCCTCTCGCCCACGCGCGATCTGGGAAAGCGTGACGGCGATGACCAGCGCGCCCCCGTAGAACAGGTCTTGGACGAAGGTGCTGACACCAAGGATCGAGAGGCCGGTGATTCCGGTTACGAGGAAATAGACGCTGATGATCGTTCCCCATGGATTGAAGCGGCCAGGGGTGACGCTTGTCGCGCCAAGGAAGGCGGCGGCGAAAGCAGGCAACAGAAAGGTCAGCCCCGAGCTCGGGTCCGCCGCCGCAGTGGTGCCAACGTAGAGAACGCCAGCCATGGCCCCCATAACGCCTGCGCAGACGAAGCCGCCCAAGCGTATGCGGTCGACGGCGATGCCGCTCAATCGGGCAACCTCCCGTCCCCGTCCGACGAACAATAGCCGCCGGCCGAGAGCCGTATAGCTGAAGACGTACCATATGACGGCGCAGAGGATCAGCGCGTAGTAGAAGCCGAGCGGGACGCCGAGGAAGCGCCAGGCGATAACCGCGTCGACCAGCACCTCGGAGACGCCGCTGATCGTCTGCTGATCGCCAAGCCAAAGCGTCACGCCGTGCATGAAGGTGCCGACGCCCATCGTCACGATGAGCGAGTTCATGCGGAAATAGAGCACGAAGAAGCCGTTCACGAGCCCGATCGCGATACCCCCCGCGAGCGCGGCGAGCACGGCCAGGGCAATCGGAGCGCCATGGTTGACGTTCAGCACTGCGAGAAGCGTGCCGGCGAAGGTCAATCCGCTGGCGATCGAAAGGTCATAGTCCCCGGCGGTGAGCGGAATGATCAGGCCGAGCGCGGTCACCACAATGACCGCCTGCGAGCCGAGGATGGTTGCGAAGTTGGACCAGGTGAGGAAGCTCTCCGGGCGCAGGAAGCCGAACAGCGCGATTGTCAGAGCCCAGACGAGAACGAGCGCCAGCCGCTCGAACCACTCGACAAACGGGCCCTGGTCGCCGCCGGCGCCGCGCCTTTGCCGAGTTCTTTCGGTGGTCTTGCTCAAAGCCGAACTCCAACCGGATCAGTCGGCGCGATAGCAGGCCTGCGCGATCGCGGATTTGCTGATTCTGTCGCCGATCAGCTCTTCCGTCACCATTCCCCGTTTGAAGACGAGAACGCGGTCGCAGATCGCGGTCAGCTGCTCATAGTCCGAGCTTGCGCACAAGATGGAGGCGCCGGAGCGCGCAGCAGCGGCGATGGCTTCGAAGACCTGGGTGCGCGCGCCGACATCGACGCCCTGCGTGGGTTCGTCGAGCAGAATGAGGCGCGGGTCGGTCTGGAACCATTTCGCGAGCAGCGCTTTCTGCTGATTGCCCCCGCTCAACGCGCCTAGCAGCCGCGTAGGATCTCGGGGCCTCACATCGAAGCGATTCGCAAGAACGCGCGCGTTACGGATCAGCGCCGCTTGCGCCAATGCCCAGCCCCGAGTGACCCTGGACAGCACCGGCTGGTTGAGGTTTTCGGAGACCGTCAAACCAGGCACGGCGCCGGACGCCAGGCGGTCGCCGGGAATCAGGATGCACCCCATGCCGATTGCGCGGCGCGGCGACATTCTGCCGAGCTCGACCCGGTCGTCCGCAATGTCGAGCGTCCCTGATTGAGCAGGCGTTGCGCCGAAGGCCATGTAGATCACATCCGAATAGCCCGACCCGATGAGGCCGGTGAGCCCCACGACCTCGCCGGCTCGAAGATCGACGGAGAACGAGCCGACCGCGCCGCCGCTCAGCCCGGCTATCGACAGCGACGGCTTGGGCAGCGCCTTGGCAGGCGGGCGCATCCTTTCGAGATCGACATGGCGGCCCACGATCAGCCTTATGACCTCGGCCTTCGTCATCGCTGCCGTCTCGAACACGCCAGCGACCCTTCCGTCGCGCAGAACGGTCGCGCGGTCGGTGATCTCGAGCACCTCGTCGATGTCGTGCGAGACGAAGATGACGCTTGCGCCGTCCGCGACGATCTCGCGGATCAGCTTGAACAGGGCCTCGACGTCATGCGCCGGAAGGAACGGCGTCGGCTCGTCGAGAATGAGAAGTCCTCGCGATCGCTCTGCGTTCGAACGACGCAACTGGTCGAACGCGCGCACGATCGCAAGCTGGGCGCGCTCGACCGGACTCAGCCGCGACAGCGACGACAGAGGATCGAGGCGCAGACCGTACCTGTCAAAAAGTTCGCGCGCGCGCCGCGCCTCGGCTCGCCAATCCATGAACCATCGATTCTCGATCGCAAGATCAAGCAGAAGCAGATTTTCGAGAACCGTAAGAGAGGGCAGGAGACCGAGGTGCTGATGAACGAAACTCACGCCATGCTGCCGCAGCGCCTCCGGGCTAACGGGCAACCTCGCGCGCCGCCCATCGATGATGATCGACGGCTCGCCATCAGCGTCGTAAAAGCCCGAAAGAATCTTGATGAGGGTCGACTTGCCGGAGCCGTTCTGGCCAAGCAGGCCATGGACTTCGCCGTGGCGGACCGCCAGACTGACATGATCGAGCGCTTTGACGCCGCCGAAGCTCTTGTGGAGCCCGTCAATCTGCAGAACGAGAGACGTGTCCAGCGCTTCGGAGCCTTGCGCCGCCGTGGAGCCTAGTGCAGCTTCCACAGTTGACGATATCCCTCGACGTATGCGTCGCCGTAGCCCGTATTCACTTTCGGCGGCTTGCCAGCTGTGTCCGCGTTGTCCTTGTCGAAGATCAGGAGCGGTATCTTCGGGTCCTTGACGGTCGGCAGGCCACAAATCATCCGCATCTCGGCGTCCGTGACCGCCCGGCCGATCCAGTCGAGATTTTCGCCGATATCGACGTCGACCTTCCCTTCCTGGACGAGGCCGATCGCGAAGGGCGTGCCGTTGAAGGTCGCGATCTTTACCTTGTCGGTGCGCCCGGCGATCGTCACCGCCGGCACGACCCACTGCGAGAGGACGTCATAGATCGGGACGACGAAATTGACCGAAGGGTCCGCCGTCAGGGCGGACTGGACATTCGTTTGCGTCTTCGTGGCCATCTCCGGGATGCTGACGTTGATATAAGTCGCCTTGCAGTTCGCGCACTTGCCGAACTCTTCCTTGACGCCGCTCAGCATCGAGTCGGTTGAAAGAACATCGCTGACGCCGACGACGACGGCGTTCGCCTTTCCGTCGGTCTTCCAGATCGCCCAGTCAGCGAGCAAGGCGCCGGCCCGCTTGTAGTCGATCGGAACGACGCCGGTCACGCCGCCGGGAATCGGCTGCTCGTATCCGGTGAGGTGCGCGGCCACGACCTTGAGGCCGGCAGCCTCCGCCGCCTTGACCTGGGGCTCCAGGAACCTCGGATCGGCCCCGGCGAGAAGATCGATCAGGTTGAACTTGTTATTAATCGCATAGTCGAACCCTTGGACCCACTGGGTCGGCTGGCCCTGGTTCTCCCAGATCTTGAATTTGAAGCCGACGTCCTTGGCGACCTGCTCCATTGTGGTCTGGATCGTCTTGATGAACGGCACCGCGCTCGAAGCGGGGATGGAGAGAATCGCCTTGCCTTTCATGCAGGCGGCAGCGTCGAAGGGCTCTCCCGGCGCCTCGAATTTTGGTATCTGACGATAGGGTTCGAGCTGCTCCTCGGCGCGGGTCGCCTCGGGACTGTCCGCCTGCGCGGCGGCCGCCGCAAACTGCATGATAGCGAATAGACCTGCAACCGCGGCGCGCATGTTCCCACTCCCCATGATGCTTTATTGGTCCTAAGGCCGGTCGGGCTCGCTTGAACCGGCCTGTCAGACGAAATATCAAGTCCCTATGCAAGAGGCAATGTTCATGCCGCCAGCGAGCTTGGCTCATCACCGCGTCCGGATCGCGGGACATTCTCGGGGCTCGCGATGAACCTCGACGAGGACCGGGCGCTTGCCGACCTTCGCGAACTCGCGACATTCGGCAAGGTTGGACGGGGCGTGGACAGGCCCGCCTTGTCGGACGCCGATATCGCGGCTCGCGAATGGCTCCGTGATCGCATGAGCGAATGCGGACTCGAGGCCGAGATCGACGGCGTTGGCACGGTCTATGGCCACGCGCCGGGCGCGAAGGCTTCGATCCTGCTTGGCTCCCATTCAGACAGCGTACCCTTGGGCGGTTGGCTCGACGGCGCGCTTGGCGTGGTTTTCGCCCTGGAGGTCGCCCGAGCGCGGCAGGCCTCCAATCCGTCGGCTGCGGTTGGCGTCGACGTCGTCTCCTTCTCGGACGAAGAGGGAACCTTCCTGGCCTGCATGGGGAGTCGCACCTTTTGCAGGCTCGTCTCCCAGGGCGAGCTGGAGTCCGCCCGCAATGCATCGGGCGATCGGCTCCTCGCTCGCCTGGAGACGCTGGGCCTCGCAAACCGGAAACGCGCGCAATTTGATCCTGCACGGCACCGCGCCTACCTCGAGGCCCATATCGAGCAGGGCCCAAGGCTGATCAGGGCGGGCGTTCAAATCGGCGTCGTCACCGCTATCGTCGGGCTGCGCCGCTTCCGCGTGAGATTTGCAGGGCAAGCAGATCACGCCGGGACGACGCCGATGGGCATGCGGCGCGATGCGGCGGCAGCGATGTTTTCCTTTGCGGCCTCGGTCCCGGAACGGCTGCGGGCCGCCGGATCCGCCGACTCGGTCTGGAACCTGGGCGTCGTCAGCGTGAAGCCCGGAGCGGCCAATGTGGTGGCGAGCGAAGCCGAGCTCGTCGTCGAGTTCAGGGACGTGTCCGACGCGAAAATTGCTCGGATGGAGGAGGCTTTGGCGGCGCTCGTCGCCGAAGGAGACAAATGTGACGGCGTCTCCGTGACGGCGGAGCCGATCGGAGCGGTTGAGCCGAGCGCCATGGATGTCCGCATGGTCGAGCGACTGGACGCCGCCGCGGCCGCCGAGGGCGCGACTCGCTTGCGCATGCCGAGCGGGGCGGGCCACGACGCGATGATCGTCGGACGGCGTGCGCCGGCGGCGATGCTTTTTGTGCCGAGCGTCGACGGGCGCAGCCACGACGTCGCAGAGGATACGAGCGAGGAGGACATCCGGCGGGGTTTGCGCGTCTACGCCCGGGCGGTGAATTCGATCCTCGAATCCCTGGGCCCCGACGGCGCCGGCTTTCTCTAATTGCAAGAAAGGCTCGGGGACGATGAAAGTGATCGGAGTGGATGTCGGCGGGACGTTTACCGACATCGTTTATTGCGACATGAACACGGGCGATGTCGCCATCCACAAAGTGTCGACAACGCCGGACGATCCTTCGCGCGCCATCATCGAGGGCGTGACCGAGATCTGCGCCACCGCAGGGGCGGCCCCGGAGTCCATCGGCTATCTCCTCCACGGCACCACGACCGCGACCAACGCAGTGCTCGAGCACAAGGGCGCGCGAACCGGCATGGTGACGAATCAGGGTTTCCGCGACATCGTGCATATCGCGCGACACCAGCGCGCCGAGCACTATTCGATCATGCAGGAGTTGCCCTGGCAGAATCGCCCGCTCGCGCCGCGGCGCCATCGGAAGGTGGTTCGCGGCCGGCTCGTCCCGCCGCACGGCGAGGAGCTCGAGCCGCTGAACGAAGAGGATGTTGTCGCTGCCGCGCGCGCTCTCAAGGCCGAGGGCGTCGAGGCTGTCGCGGTCTGCTTCCTTTTTTCGTACCTTAATCCGGCGCACGAGGACGAAGCCAAGCGCATTCTGGTCCGCGAATTGCCGGGCGTCTTCATCACCACGTCATCTTCCGTATCGCCCCAGTTCCGCGAGTTCGAGCGCTTTACCACCGCAGCTCTCTGCGCCTTCGTCGGCCCGAAGATGCGGACCTACATCGGCAGGCTCGACTCCTCTCTTCGAGATGCAAAGTTCAGGGCAGACCTCCGCATCATGGCCTCGAACGGAGGCGTCGCGACGCCGGCGATGGCCGAGGAGAGGCCGGTCGCGACCTTGCTCTCGGGGCTGGCGGCGGGCGTCCTCGGCGGCGCCTGGGTCGGCGCGCTGAGCGGCCGGCGCAAGCTGATCACCTTCGACATTGGCGGCACGAGCGCCGACATCGGCCTCGTGGTCGATGGACGCTACGCCGAGACGGACCCCCGCAGCACCTCCATCGCCGGCTTTCCGCTGCTCCTCCCGATGATCGACATCCACACGATCGGGGCGGGCGGCGGATCCATTGCCTACGTCGATCACGGCGGCGCCTTCCGGGTCGGTCCCCGCAGCGCAGGCGCGGTTCCCGGCCCGGCGGCTTATGGGCGAGGAGGGCGTCAGCCGACCGTAACGGACGCGAATGTCGTGCTCGGACGGCTCGACAAGGATGATTTCCTCGGCGGCGCGATGAAACTCGATGAGGCTGCGGCGCATCGAGCGATCGAAGAGCTCGCCAATGAGCTGGGCCTCGGCAAGCTCGAAGCCGCCGAAGGGGTGCTCACCGTCATCAACAGCAACATGGCCAACGCAATCCGTTCCCGGACGGTCCAGAAAGGCGTCGATCCGCGCGAGTTCGCGCTGGTCGCCTTCGGCGGCGCGGGCCCGCTACACGGGGCCGAAGTCGCGCAGATGCTCAGCATCCCCGAAGTGATAGTGCCGACCTATCCTGGCATTACTTCCGCCATTGGTCTACTCACGACGGATTTGAAGTACGACGCGATCCGCACGCAGTTCCAGGTCAGCGGCAAGATCGACCTCAACCGGCTCAACGCCGACCTTTCCGAGATGGAGCGGCGGCTCGCCGCGCAATTTAAGGCCGACCATCTGGACGCGGACAAGCTCAGCTTTGTGCGCGACGGCGACCTGCGCTACGTCGGACAGGGATACGAGCTCAAAATCCCGTTCCCGAGCGGCGTGCTGAAGGGCGCGGACCTCGAGCGGATTTGGGAACTCTTTCATCAGGCGCATCAACGCGAATACGGCCATCACTTCATGGCGAGCCCGATCGAAATCGTCAACGTCCGGGTCAGCGGAATTGGCGCGATGCCAAAGATCCAGAAGATCAAGCCGGCCGAAGGTGGCCCGTTGCAGGCGGCTCGCGCGCGATCGGGCCAATGCATGTTCCGCGTGGCGGGGGAGCTCAAGTCCTTCGAGACGGTCTTCTATCGCCGCCATCTTCTGCCTGTCGAAGAGAAGTTCTCGGGTCCTGCGGTCGTCCTGCAGAAGGACAGCACGACGATCGTTCCTCCGGGGTGGTCGGCGACCAACGACAGGGCCGGCAACCTCATTCTCAGCGTCAAAGGAGGCGCATGATGGACGACCTGAGGGGCTCGAACGCCAGCTCACAGCGCCCGACCCGCGTCGATCCTATCACGGGGGCGGTGATCCAGGGCGCACTCGAGAACATCGCCATCGAAATGGGCCACAAGCTGATGCGGATGAGCTACTCCAGCATCATTCGCGAATCGGAAGATTTCGGCGCTGCGCTCACGGACGCGGACGGCGCCCAGCTCTGCGAATGCAAGATGAGCACTCCCCTTCAATCGGGGCCCATTCCAGGCTACGTCCGCGGAATCAAGGCAAAATTCGCTGCAAGGGGCGACGTATTTCGCCCCGGCGACGTCATCATGCACAACGATCCCTACGGTGGGGCCTCTCACGGTCCGGACGTGGCCTTTTGCGTGCCTGTGTTCGACGGCGAGACCTTGCTGGGCTTCTCCGTCACGACCGCCCATCACCTCGACATCGGCGCCCATACGCCGGGGAGCTGTGGCATTGTCGACGCAGTCGATACCTTCGCCGAGGGCCTGCAGTTCAAGGCGATTAAGGTCGTCGACCAGGGCAAACGGAACGAGATGGTCTGGAACGTCATTCGCGACAACATCCGGATCTCCGATCTGGTCGTCGGCGACATGGAGGCTCAGATCGCCGCGGCGCAAATTGGCGCCCAGCGATTTCTCGATCTCGTGCGCCGCTACGGAAGGGCGATCGTCGCTGGCGCGAGCGCCGATCTCATGGACTACTCCGAGCGCCTGATGCGGGCCGCGATCCGTCAAATTCCCGACGGCGTCTATGCCGCCACGACGCATATCGACGGCTACCTCGACGATCCCGATCCTTCGCGTCGCGACTTGCCGATCCAGGTGACGATCACGGTCGACGGCGACGAGATAACCGTCGATCTCGCGGGAACTGCGCCGCAGGTCCCCGATCGGCCGATCAACATGCCATTCGAGGGAACTGTCGACTGCGCCGTCTGGCTCACGCTGCGCTCGATCCTGCTCGACAGCGCCGTCTACGGCTCAATTCCGCAGAACAGCGGGCTCACGCGGCCGATTAAGATTCTCGCGCCGGAGGGCTGTCTGGCGAACCCGATTTTTCCTGCGCCGGTGATTGCGCGCTTCGGTCCCGGCAACGCGCTGGCTGATGCGGTCATGAAGGCCTTGGCGCCGGCGGTCCCCAAGCAGGTCAGCGCCGGCATCGGCAATCTGACCGTGATCGCCTTCAGCGGGACGGCGAACAATCAGCAATGGGTCCACATGGAGATCCTGGAAGGCAGCTATGGGGGTCGTCACGGGATGGACGGCATGGACACTGTGGACACTCTCTACGCCAACACACGCAACAACCCGATCGAGGACATCGAATCGCACCTGCCGCTGAGGGTCAATCGCTACGAGCTCCGCGAGAACCTCGTCGCGGCGGGCGAGTGGCGTGGCGGGATCGGTTCGGTGCGCGAGTTCACCTATTTGACCGATGGCGGCTTCTCGGTTGAAGGCGACGGGCACAAGTTCAAACCCTGGGGCTTCGCGGGGGGAGCGGACGGATTCCCGAGCGCGCTCGTCCAGATCGCCTCCGGCGGGGAGAAAACCGAGCTGCCCTCCAAGGCGCCTTACCGCAAGGCCAAGGCGGGAGACCGTCTGATCTCCTACGGCCCGAGCGGCGGAGGCTATGGCGATCCTCTTGCCCGCTCGCCCCAATCGGTCCTCGACAATGTCATCGACGGGTTTTTTTCCGCCGATGTCGCGCGCGAGCAATATGGCGTCATGATCATTGGAGATCAGGTCGATCTGACCGCTACGAAGGCGTTGAGAGCGCGAATGCAGGGGCGCTCAGAGACTCACTGACAAGACATCGGGAATTTCGGCCGCGATGCAATAGCAACGGCTGATCCACCGGAACCGCCCTCGAATTGTTCCGAGTCAAGGGAAGAGCGCGATGCGAGGTGAGGGAACTCGAAGCGGGAATTCTGCGCGCATGTCTGGATAAGGGCCAAGAGGCGCCAGCAATCCTTCAGCCGATGTCCTCTGCGTCGATAAGCTGTTTCCGGTGATGCCCCGCCTGTTGTAAATCGACCGCCGTCTTCGCCCGCCAGAGCGATGTCTGGGCGCAGCCTGCTTTCCGGTTCGCCGTGATGCTCGGCGCAGGGATGCGCAGTGTAAAAAGCACGCCAGGGATTGCGCTCCCAAACAACGACGACGCGCTGAAGTTCCAACGCCTCCTGCATTGACTGAGAAACACGTTGCTTTAACCTCTTTCGATCCGCGCACCGCCGCTCTTCGGAATCGGAGGAAAACAAAGTGGTTTCGATTGCGGACATCGAAGGCGCGGAACGCCTGATGGGCATCGCCTATACCGTGGCCGAGCGCGCGCAGATGGTGGGAAACCTCGAGGGGCAGATCGCCTCCTCGGTCGCGCGCCGCAAGTTCCGCCTCGACAATTCGATGCCCACAGCGAGCCGCTTCGATCCCCGGCCGCCAAGCTTCTCCATGCCCACGCCGCAAGGCCCACCGCGCTTTTCCCGTCCAGCGCCCCTCCCTCTGCCTGAGGACAAGGCGGACGTCGCTTTCGCGTCTGTCGGAGAGCTTGCGGCGTGGATCGCTTCGGGCGCGCTGACAAGCCGCAGGCTGACTGAGGTCTTTCTCGCCCGTATCGACGCCCTGGGACCCAAACTCGAGTGTTTCGCAATGGTTACGGCGCAGCGTGCGCTCGCGGAGGCGGACGCGGCGGACGCGTTGCTGCGCGGCGGCGTCAACCTCGGCCCCTTGCACGGGATCCCGTATGGTCTCAAGGATCTTTTCGACACCAGGGGGATCGCCACCGGATGGGGCGCCGAGCCGTATCGAGATCGCATCCCGGATGCAGACGCAACGATCGTGCGTAAGTTGCGTGAGGCGGGCGCCGTGCTTTTGGGCAAGACGACCGTCGGCGCGCTCGCTTACAACGACATCTGGTACGGCGGCTGGACGCGCAATCCCTGGAACCTCAATGAAGGCTCGAGCGGATCGAGCGCCGGATCCGCCTCGGCGACCGCCGCCGGGCTCTGCGCCTTTTCGATCGGCACCGAGACGCTCGGGTCGATCACGTCCCCCAGCCAACGTTGCGGCACGACAGGATTGCGGCCGACCTTCGGGCGGGTCTCGCGCGCAGGCGGCATGGCGCTCTGCTGGTCGCTCGACAAAGTGGGGGCCATCTGCCGATTTGTCGAGGATACGGCGATCGTGCTGGCGGCTATCAGCGGCGCGGACGTCGCGGACCGCTTTTCCATCGATGCGCCGTTCGGCTTCGACGCCGAGGCCGACATTTCGCGCCTCACGCTCGGCTATCTCCCGGAGGCGTTCGAGGAAGGCGCCAATGATGTCGACCATGCCGCTCTCGCCGCGGCGCGCCATCTCGGCGTCGATGTCGTCCAGGTTTCGCTGCCGCCCCTTCCCTACGAGGCGCTCATGAACGTCGTTTATGCCGAAGCGTCGGCGGCGTTCGAGGAACTGACGCTGTCCGGCCTCGACGACACCCTCAAGTGGCAGGACGACGGCGCCTGGCCGAACACCTTTCGCAAGGCGCGCTTTCTGTCGGCCGTCGACCACGTCCAACTCGACCGTCTTCGCTATCAGGTCATGCTCGCGCTCGATGAGCTTTTCACCAAGGTTGACGCCGTGATCGGGCCCTTCATGACCGGACCCATGCTGATCGCGAGCAATTTCACCGGACATCCTTGCCTTCATCTGCGGGCGGGCTTCCTCGATGTCGCAACTCGTGGCGCGGCGTCCCTTGGCTCGGGTAAGCTGACGACCGGAGAGCCCGGCGCGGCCGGCCGGACTTTCAGAGTTCCGCAGGGCGTCTCGCTCTGGGGGCGGCTGTTCGGAGAGGGATCGCTCCTCAATCTCGGCATGGCGCTCGAGAAAGAGCTGGGCGTCGCTGCCGTCCGCCCCAAGCTGCCAACTTAAGTTCTGGCGGCGATGCGCCGCCGTTAACGACAACTCGCGAGCCCAGTAGGAAGAGAAAAACCCAAGTTTTCCGCCAGCAGGAGGGATGCCATGAAGCGTAGGGATTTCCTGAGGTCGAGCGCAACATTGATCGGAGCCACGGCGTTCGGCGGCCTTCGGACCGGGCCGTCGCTGGCTGCCGCCGAACCGGTGAAAGGCGGAACGCTGATTTGGGGGCATTCCGAGACGACGCAGAATCTCGACATCCACCAGACGGGAACAGCCTCCACACTCCGCGTGCTGCAAAACGTCCACGACGCGATCGTCACCGTCGACAAGAACTTCACGGTGATTCCGAGCCTCGCAAAGAGCTTCGAGCAGAGTCCCGACGGACAGACCTACACGTTCCACCTCCGTCCAGGGGTCAAGTTCCACGATGGCAAGACGATGACATCTGCGGACGTCAAATACTCGTTCGACCGCTGCCGGGCCAAGGAAACTGGCGCCGTCAATTTCGAGGTCTTCAACGACGTGGCGGCGATCGAGACGCCCGACGACCTCACAGTCATCATCAAGATGAACCGGGTCAACGCTCCGTTCCTCAGCCGCCTCGCCGAAAACGGCGCCGGCGCGATCATGCCTCAGGGCTCGGGCGACCAGCAGGGCAAGACACCGGTCGGCGCAGGACCGTTCAAGTTCGTGCGGCGGGAGTTCGGGCACGAGGTCGAGCTCGTGCGTTTCGACGACTACTGGGATGGGCCGGCCTATCTCGACAAGGTCATTGCGAGGGAAGTGACTGAGCCCACTGTGCGTCTCACGGGTCTGCGCACCGGCGAAATGCAGATGATCAACGACATTCCGGCCGACCGGATCAAGGAGGTGAAGGGCGATCCAAAGCTGCAGGTCATCACCTGGTTCCCGCTCAATTGGGACTTCGTCAACCTCAACCATGACTTCGAACCGTTCAAAGATAAGCGCGTGCGGCTCGCGATCGATCTCCTCATCGACAAGGAGGCGTTGTTGCAGGGCGCACTTTGGGGCGAGGGCAGGACAACCGCCTCCCCGAGCTACCCGACTTCGTCCTCATACAACGCCGCGCTCAAGAACCGTCCGCAGGACATCGGAAAGGCCAAGCAGTTGCTCTCGGAAGCGGGGTACGGACCCGGCAAGCTCGACCTCGTCTTCAAGGCGACGACGAACTATCCCTATCATGTCGAGTCGGCGCAGATCATGCTCGAATGGTTCAAGGAAGCCGGCATCAACATGAAGATCGAGCAGCTCACCTGGGCCGACTGGCTGAGTCAAGTCTGGGTCAACAAGGACTTCCAGATCTCGATGATGAATTTCTTCACCCTGTGGGAGCCGGATTTCCTCTACTACAGCCTCTGGCATTCGACCGGCGCGTTCAACTACCGCCATATCCGGGATCCGGAGCTTGACAATCTCCTGCAGAAGGCGCGCGTGACGATCGATCCGGTCGCCAGGGCCGACATCTACAAGCAGGTGCAGCAGCGCATCTACGACCAGGTCCACGACGTGATCCTCTGGTTCCGCAACGGGTCGATCGGCGCGCAGCCCTCGGTCGGCGGTCTCGACACCATCGTTCATCCAAACGGCAGCAACCTCAAGTTCCACAAGGTCTGGTTGCAGGCGTAAAGGCGTCGGCCGGAGCACCCAAGCGCCGGCCGGCCTCGACTGAAGTCAGCCCTGGATCCTCATGACCTATGTCCTCAACCGCCTACTCTCGATCGCGCTGACGCTGTTCCTGATCTCGGTCATCACTTTCGCCGTCACGACCATTCTTCCTGGCGACGTCGCGACGATGATCATGGGGACGCAGAGCAATCCGGAGGCGCTCGCCGGCTTGAGGAAATCTCTTGGTCTCAACGATCCGCTTGTCGTTCAGTACGGCAGGTGGATCGGCGGCATCGCGGTCGGCGATTGGGGACGGTCGCTTGTGTTCAAAGCTCCGATCGCCGATCTCCTCATCCAGAAGGTCAAGGCGAGTTCGCTCATCGTCGTGATGTCGATGGCGATAGCGTTGGTCTGCGCCGTGCCGCTCGGTGTTTGGGCCGCCGTTCATCGCAACCGCTGGCAGGACGCGACAAGCAGCAGCGCGGCGCTCGTCGGCGTGAGCCTGCCGGATTTCTTCTGGGGGATCGTGATGATCCTCCTGTTCGCGCGGGCTCTCGGCTGGTTTCCATCAAGCGGCTTTACCGATCCTTCCGTCAACCTCGGGCAGGCGCTGGCCCACGCCTTCCTTCCATCGCTGGCCCTCGGACTCGGCCTCATGGCGCATCTCACGCGTATGACGCGGTCGACCATGACCGGCGTACTCGAACAGGAATTCATTCGGGTCGGACGCGCCAAAGGCCTCAGAGAGCGAACGATCGTCTGGCGATACGCGCTCGCCAACGCCATCGGCCCGGTGATGACCGTGGCCGGCCTCCAGGTCGGCTACTTGTTCGGCTCGATTATCGTCATCGAGACGCTGTTCAACTACACCGGCATGGGCTGGCTGACTTACCAGGCCCTGCTCAATCGCGACATACCCTTGATCCAGGCGGCGGTCTTTGTCATTGCGGCCGTGGTCATGCTCGCCAATCTCGCCGTCGACCTGCTCTACCTCTACTTCGATCCGCGAATCCGGCTGGAGTAGGACCCAATGAGGCGCTTCTTGACCGCGAAGGGGGTCCTCGGCGCGACGCTGGTGATCGCAATGGTTCTCGTCGCGATCGTCGCTCCGCTCGTCATTCCGGCCGACTACGGAACGCGAATGACCATGACGGCGCGGCTTCGCCCGCCCTCGGCCCTCCATTGGTTCGGCACCGATCAGCTCGGGCGAGATCTCTTCTATCGCGTGATGCTGGGCGCCCGGACGTCGCTCGGGATCGCGAGCGCTGCGGTCGTGATAAGTCTTGTCCTTGGCCTGCCGCTCGGCATGGTTTCCGGCTTCTATCGGGGCGGCATCGACAATGCGCTCATGCGCCTGGTCGACACGCTCTTGAGCTTCCCGGTGCTGCTGCTCGCGCTCACCATCAGCGCCATGCTTGGCCCGAGCATCCCAAACGCCATCATCGCCATCGGCGTCGCCTTCACGCCCTTCCTCGCCCGGATCGTGCGCGGCGAAGCGCTTCGCGTCACGCAGATGCCGTATATCGAGGCCGCGCGAGCGGCGGGAGCGACCGACCTCCATCTTGTGCTGCGGCATGTCCTCCCCAACGTCGTGCCGCCGATCATCGTCCAGGCCACGATCAGCCTGGCCTTCGCCGTTCTCGCGGAGGCGGGCCTCTCGTTTCTCGGCCTCGGCACGCAACCGCCGCAATCCTCGTGGGGGCTGATGATCCAAGCTTCGCGCGACTACCTCGACGTCGCCCCTTGGACGGGCCTCGTGCCGGGCGCCGCCGTCGCTATCACCGTTCTTGGGCTCAACATGTCCGGCGATGTTCTCCGCGACGTTCTCGACCCGCGCGCGTCGTGAGGCGGGCCGATCGATGTCGTCGACCGCCGAAACGCTTCCGATGCCCCAAGACCGGACGGATCCGCCGCTGATCGCAATCGAGGACCTGAGGGTCGAGTTCGTGGCCGGCGGCGCAACAATCGTCGCCGTGGCAGGCGTGTCGTTTTCCATCAATCCCGGCGAGACCGTCTGCCTCGTCGGCGAATCGGGCTCTGGGAAATCGGTGACCTCGCTTTCACTGATGCGCCTCGTCGAGTTTGGCGGCGGCCGAATAACCGCCGGCAAGCTCAATTTTGTGCCTCGCAAAGGCGAGGCGATCGACCTCGCCGAGGGCACGCCTGAGTTCATGCGCCAGCTTCGAGGCAATGAGATCGGCATGATCTTTCAGGAGCCTATGACCTCTCTGAATCCGGTCTTCACCATCGAGCGACAACTCACCGACGGTCTTAGGACGCATCGGGGCCTGAGACGAGGCGAAGCGCGGGCGCGGGCGCTCGAGCTGCTCCGAAGCGTACGCGTGCCGGAGCCGGAGCGGCGCCTCAAGCAATACCCCCACGAATTGTCGGGCGGCATGCGTCAGCGCGTCGTCATCGCCATGGCCATGGCGTGCGAGCCGCGACTCCTGATAGCCGACGAACCGACGACCGCGCTCGACGTGACGATTCAGGCGGAAATCCTCGCCCTGATCGACCGGCTGAAGCGCGAGAACCGCATGGCGGTCCTGTTCGTTACCCACGATATGGCGGTCGTGGCACAGATGGCCGATCGGGTCGTGGTTATGTACCAGGGCAAGATCGTCGAGGAAGGCGAGGTCGGCGCTCTCTTCGCGAATCCGGAGCATGAGTACACGCGGATGCTGCTCGCGGCGGTCCCGAAACTCGGCCAGATGCGGGGCACGACCGTGCCCGCGCGCGTGCACGGAGCCGGCGACACCGCTCGCACGAGCCGCGCGGGAGCTTCGTCCAGCGTGCGACAGCGACCCTTGCTGGAAGTCAAGAACCTCACGACACGCTATCCGGTCAGGGGCGGCGTCCTGCGCCGCGTCGTCGCCAACGTCCATGCGGTGGAGGATGTGAGCTTCTCCATCAAAGTCGGCGAGACCGTCTCGCTCGTCGGCGAATCCGGCTGCGGCAAATCATCCTGCGGCCGGTCGATCCTGCGGCTCGTCGAACCTCAGTCAGGCGAAGTATGGCTCAACGGCCGAGAACTCCGGAGTCTCGGACCAGCTCGATTACGCGAGGCGCGCCGCGATATGCAGATGGTGTTTCAGGATCCGTTCGCATCGCTCAATCCGCATCGCCGTCTGCGGGACCAGGTCGCCGAGCCGCTCGTCAACTTCGGCCTCGCTTCGAAATCGGAGATCGCGGACCGCGTTGCGAAGCTGTTCGATCGCGTCGGGCTTCCCCGCGTTTTTCTAAGCCGCTATCCCCACGAACTTTCCGGTGGCCAGCGCCAACGCGTCGCGATTGCGCGCGCGATCGCTCCTCATCCAAGCCTCGTCATCGCCGACGAGGCCGTCTCGGCGCTTGACGTCTCAGTTCAGGCGCAGGTGCTCGAGCTGCTCGCGGAATTGCAGGCGGACCTCGGCCTCTCCTTCCTCTTCATCAGCCACGACATTGCCGTCGTCGAGCGCATATCGCATCATGTCGGGGTCATGTATCTCGGACGGCTCGTCGAGTTCGGCCCGCGCCCTGCCGTATTCGAGGACGCGCGTCACGCCTACACCAAAGCGCTCATGGCCGCGGTGCCGTCGGCCGATCCGAAGTGCCGGCGCGTTCACGAAAGTCCGAGCGGCAAGATGCTCGCCTCGCCGATCTTTCCTCTCGGACACGAGGCCGAGCCGTCAATTTATGAGGAAGTGACACAGGGACACTTTGTGTTGCGCCAAAATGAATTCGATCCGCGAGAAGAGGAACGAATTGCGCATTGAGTCCGTCGCTTGATGGCGGTGAAACGAAGCCGAACGTCGGCTCGGCCCGGAGGCCAATGTCCGGTCATACACCCTCGGGGGCAGGATGCACTCGGCGCCAATGCTCCGCAATATCACGACCGGTGCAAAACCACACGCGATCGTGCTTGCGCGCATGCTCGAGGAATTTTATCAGCCCCACCGCCTTGGCCGGACGGCCAATCAATCGGTCGTGGAGGTTGATCGCCATCATCTTCGGCTGCTCGGCGCCCTCTTCGTATAGCAGGTCGAAACAATCCGTCATGTAGCGCGCGAACCCATCGGCGGTGCGGAACCCGGAGTTGCGGTCGAAGCGATTGTCGTTGGTTTCGTAGGAGGCCGGGATCACCAGATGGCTGCGCCTGCCGAACTTGACCCAGAATGGCAATTCGTCGCCGAGATAGTCGCGGTCATAGAGGAATCCGCCGTGCTCGACCAAAAGGCGCCTCGTATTGTTGCTCGGCCGGCCGTTGAACCAGCCCACGGGCGCTTGCCCGGCAAGCTCCTTGATGCCGGCGACGGCCAGGCGAATATGTTCGCGCTCGGTCTTTTCGTCGATGTCGAGATAGTCCAGCCAGCGGTAGCCGTGGCTGACGATCTCGTGCCCCTCCGCGATAAAGACCTGCGTCAATTCGGGGCACTGCTGAAGCGCTCGGACGACACCGAGGACGCTGATCTTGATGTCGAAGCGCCTGAAAATGCGCATCAGGCGCCAGCACCCGCTACGCGGTCCGTATTCGAAGACCGATTCGACTGCGGGGCAGCGAGCTCCTTCATAGGAGGGTAGACCGATATCGTTCAGCGCGTCCTCGGAACGAGCATCGCCCTCGAGAAGGCAATGCTCGCCGCCAGCTTCAACATTGAGATTGATGTTTACGGCGATTCGCGCGCCTCCCGGCCATCTCGGATCGGGTGGATTTGGTCCGTACCCGTAGAAATCGCGAGGCGATTCAGTTTCCCGCGGCGGTCCTGCAGTTGAGGGATCAGCTGCAGAAGCCGAGGATCTGGAGGCGTTCATCGCTGGGACCCGTCGGATGGCGATGGTCGAGAGCATAGCCGAAACGCTCCCAGACGGCCAAGACGCGCTCCGCCTGCGTCTACCCGTCTCCAGAGCGGCCCCGAACCGCAGATGCGATTCGATTTCCCACCCGTCCGCAAGTTGGGCGAGCAGCCGCTTGTACAAAATTCGGCGCAACTATTGATCGAAGCCTTGCGAAATGCCGCGCATTGGGCATCCTGCCTCCCTGTCATGATGGCGAGACGGGAGCTCGAGGCCCGTGCACAAGGTCGAAATCGCTCAACAGGCCATTGACATCTCGATGCGTCGCCGGGGAAGGCTGCAGCCGTTTGAGACGATCGAACCCCGAAAAACGGCCCTGCTCGTCGTCGATATGCAGACGGGATTCGTCGCGCCAAGGGCGGTGGCCGAAATTCCGGTTGCACGCGAGATCGTGCCAAACATCAATCGCCTGGCTGGCGCGCTGCGGGAGGCCGGCGGAACGGTCGTCTGGATCATCTCGACTTACGGGCCCGGCTCAGAGCGCGATTGGACCACATTCTTCAACTTCATTATCACCGGCGATACATCGGAGCGGTTCCGTCTCGCCTTCCAAGAAGGCAAGCCCGAGCATTCCTTGTGGCATGAACTCGATACGCGCCCGGAGGACCCGGTGGTTTCGAAGAACCGCCTGTCGCCGTTCGTTGACCCCTCGCAAACGCTCGAACGCCTCTTGCGCTCGCGAGGCGTCGAAATGGCGCTCGTCGTCGGCGCCGTGACGAACGTGTGCTGTGAATGCACTGCGCGAGACGCTGCGATGCGCAATTTCAAGACGATCATGATCTCGGACGCCAACGCCTCGCGCAATGATGCCGAACACAACGCAACCTTGTCCATCTTTCTGCAGGCGTTCGGCGGCGTGATGGGGACCGACGAGGCGATTGAGCTCATACGAGAGGGAGCGGGATCGTGAGTGGCTCGCCGCGCGCCGGCGCCTCTGCCGGCGCCAAGTTTACCACCCGTCCGGAGTTGATCGGCACTTTCGGCGCGGTGAGTTCGACACATTGGCTGGCCTCGGCTGTCGGAATGTCGATCCTTGAGCTAGGAGGCAACGCTTTCGACGCTGCGGTCGCGACCGGCTTCGCTCTGCAGATCGTCGAGCCGCATCTGTGCGGACCGGCGGGCGACATGCCTGCGATATTCTATTCCTCACGGGACCGAGCGGTTCGCGTTCTCTGCGCTCAGGGAACCGCGCCCGCAGCAGCGAGCATCGCGAAGTTCCGAGAGCTCGGCCTAGGGATGATCCCAGGTACGGGATTGCTGGCGGCGACGGTGCCTGGCGCGTTCGACGGCTGGATGCTCCTTCTGCGCGAATTCGGAAGCATGACCGTCGAACAGGTGTTGGAGCCAGCGATAATCTACGCCGAGAATGGTTTCCCAATTCTGCCTCGGCTGACGATGTCGCTGCTGCCGCTCGTCGACTTCTTCAAAGCGGAATGGCCGAGCTCTGCCGCGGTATGGCTGCCCGGCGGTCAGCCGCCCCAGCCTCGGACGCTGTTCGCCACCCCAGCCGTCGCCAAGACATACAAGCGACTCCTCGCCGAAGCGATAGCTGCAGGAAGCGACCGCGAGCAGCAGATCGAGGCGGCCCGCAACGCTTTCTATCGTGGCTTCGTGGCGGAGGCGATTGACAAGTACGCAACGCGAACCCCGCAGATGGACGGAACCGGCGGCCGCCACGTCGCGCTTCTGACCGCGGACGACATGGCGGGCTGGCGCGCTACGCTGGAGGTGACGACGAGCTACGACTACGGCCGCTATCGAGTCCACAAGACAGGTCCATGGGGCCAAGGACCGGTGCTGCTCCAACAACTGGCTCTGCTGAAGGGGTTTGATCTCGGAGCCCTCCCTCCTGAAAGCGCAGACCTTGTGCATGTCGTGACCGAATGCGCCAAACTGGCCTTCGCAGACCGCGAAGCGTTCTATGGCGATCCGGCATTCTCCGACACACGCCTGACAACGCTGTTGAGCGACGCCTACAACAACGAGCGCCGAGCCCTCCTCACCGAGCACGCCTCGATGGAGCTACGCCCTGGGTTGCCGGATATATCGGCGCCGCGCATTGAAACGATTCTCGCGCTTGCACGCGCCTGCCCGACGCCAGTGGGACCGGGGGGCGGCGAGCCGACTTTCGCAGAGTTGCCGGAGCACAGGGCCGACACTGTGCATCTTGACGTCATCGATCGCTGGGGCAACATGATCGCCGCGACGCCAAGCGGCGGCTGGTTTCAGAGCTCGCCGGTGATCCCAGAACTCGGATTTCCATTAGGAACGCGGGCCCAGATGTTCTGGCTTGCGGAAGGCCTGCCCTCGAGCCTCGAGCCACGGGCGAGGCCGCGAACAACCCTGTCGCCGACCTTGGTCGAGCGCGACGGCGAGCCCTATCTCGTCTGCGGCTCTCCGGGCGGTGATCAACAAGACCAGTGGACCTTGCTGCTCTTGCTGCGGCATTTTCATTATCGCCTCAACCTGCAGGAGGCGATCGATTCTCCAATGTTCAACAGCATGCACTTCCCCTCGTCTTTCACGCCGCGCGCCTCGCAGCCCGGCGCCATCTCGATCGAGAGCCGTTTTGGGCCCGAGACGCTCAACGATTTGGAGCGGCGCGGTCACCGCCTGAAAGTGACCGATGGCTGGTCGCTCGGCCGGCTATGCGCCGCTTCGTCGTACGGCGGTGTCCTCACTGCGGCGGCGACGCCTCGGCATATGGAGGCCTATGCAATCTGCCGATAGTTCGAGCCGGATCCCCAATCGGGAATTGGCGAGGCATCGGCGGCAGGTCGTGTTTTTTGATTTGGCTCAGCGCGCAGTGTGGCGCATTCGAAACGGAGAAGTCCCTGAGATCCCCACGAAACGCGATCGCCGGTCCGGCTTCAGCCTCCTCGAAGGGAAAGCGCACCCCGAAGCGAGACAGGCTGAAGCTCGGTCCGGCAAGGGACTTCCGCGGCTATGGCGCCGAACCGCCTCACGCGCGCTGGCCAGACGGCGCGCAGATTGCCGTCAACGTCAATCTGAACGTCGAAGCCGGAGGCGAGCATTCGATTCTCGAAGGCGACGCGCATTCCGAGGACTTGCTTACCGACATCGGTTTTCCATCGTACCAGGGGCGGCGGAGCCCTCTGGTCGAATCCGTTTTCGAATATGGACCCCGCGTCGGCTGTTGGCGGCTGTTGCGCATTTTCAGGCGCTTCGACGTGAAGATCAGCGTGCTGGGCGTGGTCCGCGGGATGCTTATGTACCCGGAGCTGACGCGCGCCTTCGTCGAGGACGGGCACGAAATCGTCAGTCATGGATGGCGATGGCTCGACTATTGCCAGACGGGCGAGGAGGAGGAGCGCGAGCACGTCAGGCTCGCCGTCGAGGGCATTCAGGAGTTGACCGGCGCGCCGCCTGTGGGCTGGTTCAGCGGCCGGTCCAGCATCAATACGCGCAGGCTTCTCGTCGAGCATGGGGGTTTTCGGTACGATCGTGACTATCTCGGCGACGAACTGCCTTTCTGGACCACTTTCGGCGCACAAAGTCACTTGGTGATCCCCTATTCGCTCGAAACCAACGACAATAGGTTCGACCGCAACATGGGGTTCAGCACGGCGGAAGAATTTGCACAGTACATGATCGACTGTTTCGATCTGCTCTACGAGGAGGGCGCCGAGCGCCCCAAGATGATGAGCCTGGCGCTCCACGATCGCCTCATCGGCCGCCCGGCGAAGGCGGTTGGGCTGATCAAGTTCCTCGACCATGCGAGGAAGCGCGACCGCGTGTGGTTTTGCACGGGCCGGGATATTGCGGAACACTGGCGGCGGGAGCATCCGCCGTCCGGCGTCGAGCCGACGACGGGGGCGCAAACTGCGGTCAGCTCGTGAGCTCCTCGTCAGCGACGAGGTGGAGAAAGCGCCGGGTGCGCTCATGTTGTGGATTGTCGATGACGGCGGCAGGAACGCCTTCCTCGACGATTTGGCCGTCATCCATGACTATGACGCGATCAGCGACATCGCGAGCGAAACGCACCTCGTGCGTCACCACGATCATCGTCATTCCCGCTTCGGCCAGACGTCGAATCACCGCCAGCACTTCCGCCACCAACTCGGGATCCAGCGCCGAAGTGGGCTCGTCGAACAACATGAGTCGCGGCGAAATGGCGAGGGCGCGTGCGATCGCCACCCTTTGCTGCTGGCCGCCCGACAATCGGTGCGGGAGGTGATGTGCGTGGTTCGCGAGGCCAACCATCGTCAACAGGCCCATCCCCTTGGCCCGAGCGCGCCGCGCATCTTCGCCGTACACGCGGATCGGCGCTTCGACGACGTTTTCGAGCGCAGTCAAATGATCGAAAAGGTTGAAATGCTGGAACACCATGCCAATGCGCGCTTTGGCGCGGGCTCTTGCGAGGTCTCTCGTCGGACGCAAGACGCCGTCGACGAATCGATAGCCGACATGCTCGCCTGCCACCAGAATCTCGCCCTTGTCGAGTTGCTCCAGATGATTGATCAGCCGCAACAGCGTGCTTTTGCCGCTGCCGCTTGGCCCCATGATCGTGACGACTTCCCCGCGGTTGACCGTGAGGTCGATGCCCCGCAGCACCTCCCGGCCGCCATACGCCTTCCAGATCCCGGAGCATGCGACGTACGCGCCCTCACCGGGAGCCCATTCACCGACTGCGTCGGATATGCTGCCGAGCCAGGCCTCTCTTCCGGCTGACGGCGAGCTCCCTCGGTTTGGCGCGACCGCAAGAACAGGAGCTGCTTGAATGGCCTCCGGCCGGCGTCCGAAAAGGCGATCAAGCGCCGAAGCGCCGGGCGCCGGGCGTTCCAGTTCGATGTTGAACATCCGCTCCAAGAACCATTGCACGCCGGCGATCGCGCTGGTCAGCGCCAGGTAGATGACGCCGGCGGCGGCGAACACGGTGAAAAACTTGAAATTCTGTCCGACGATCTGCTGGCTTCTGAAGGTCAGCTCGTTGACGAAAATAACCGAGGCGATCGACGTTCCCTTGAGCACGGCGATCGAGTCGTTGGCCATGCCGGGCAGGATCGCCCGCATCGCCTGGGGGAGTATGATGCGCCGCATGGTCAACAGCGGGCCCATTCCAAAAGCCGCAGCGGCGATGCCTTGGCTGCGGTTGACCGAAAGGATGCCGCCTCGGATGATCTCCGCGCTGAAGGCCGCCTCGTTGAGCGCGAAACCGAGGACAGCGGTCGTAAAGCTGTCGAGCTTGATCCCGACCGACGGAAGGGCGTCGTACAAGAACACGAGCTGGAGCAGCTGCGGCGTGCCGCGGATGAACCAGATGTAGATCCAAGCCGCGGCGGAAAGGACGGCGAAACGCGACAGTCGCAAGAGTGCGAGCCCGAAGCCGAGCAGAACGCCGCCGGCCATGGACAGAATCGCGATTTTCACGGCCAGCAAAGCCCCGTCCCAGAGGAAGGGCTCGACGACATAGCCGAGAAATTCGTGGATCGACTTCAAGGGGGCAGCCGATGCAGCGACTTCAAAAGCGGAACGCAGGCCTTATGCCCCTCCCGGCGTAGGAGGGGCGCCTCGGATGGATCCTCCTGCACGCGCGCTCGCGCGCACAGGAGACTATAGTTCTCTCGGACTTCTCTTTCTGCCGCCGACCGCGCTCTCACTTCGTCAATACTTCTATCGGCATCGCGAGAGAGTAGTCGAAGTGATATTTGTCGTAGATTTTCTTTTCTGTGCCGTCGGCTCTTATGGCGGCCAAGCCGTCCGCCACGGCTTTCTCCAGCTCTTTGTTGGTCTTGCCAAATCCGACGCCGACCTTCCAATCGGTCACGATCATGAACGAACGCTCGAGCTTATCGGGGTTGTCGGCGACGAATTGGTCGACCAGGCCAAGATTGATCAGCAAAAGGTCGGCCCGATCGTTCATGACCAGCCTGGCGCCGGCTGGAATATCGGGAAAGGTCACGATCTCGACCGGCTTCTTCCCGTCCTTGACGCACTTGTCGCTCAGTTGCCGGAATTGTGCTTCTTCCACGGTGCCAAGGCCGGCTGTGGCGCGCACGCCGCAAATGTCGGCAAGGCTCATGATGTGCTTGGGATTGCCCTTTTGCACCATGCCGCCCGTCGCCGCTCTCAGATAGATAACGAAGTCGATTTGCTTTGCGCGCTCCGGGGTGTAGTAGAGCGTGTCCCACATGGCGTCAGTTTGACCATTTGCGACGGCCGGAATCTGGCCCGACCAGGCGCCAAACTTGAATTCGATCGGCAGGCCGATGCATTTGAACGTGGCCTCGGCAAGTTCGGTGTCGAGTCCGATCAAATGATTGAAATCCTTGGGATCGCGCATCGCATAGGGCGGCGTCTCCCCGTCGGTTCCGATCTTGATCGTCTTTCCGGCGAGGCCGGGATACTTTGTAGCGACGTTGTCCGGTTCGCACTTCGCGTCGGCCGCAAGAGCAAATCGAGGGGACGCGTTCACCAGCCAAAATGCGCTGACAGCCAAAAGGAATGCGAGCTTCCACCTCATTGCGACCTCCCTCTTGCTGCTTCGCGTTTGCGCTCCGCATATAGGGCAGCTTAGCACCACCCGGCGCGATTTGCGATTTCGGTGGAGTCTGATGCTTCGTCCTCTGTCCGCGGTTTGGACGGCCTAACGCCTTAACACCGGCAACGGCCTCGCGTCAGGGATCGCCCAGCGGCGCCCAGACCGCTGGAACAGCCTCGTCCTTTGGGCCCATTCGCACGGGGATCAATCCAGAGACGTTCTCCGGTCAGATGGCGGCACGAATGGATGACGGATCCGCAGTGCGAGAACGCGCGAACGGAGCGACCATTGACATCAGGGTTCGGAAGCGTCATGAGAGAACGGTTGGGATGCGTCGAAAATTCCCTTTGCTTGTCAAAGGTGCTCGAAATCCCAACCTTTCATCCAAGTCATTTGATATGATTGAATTCTTGCAGTCCTCTTGACCGCACCAGTTCCCGATTTTGCTCGTATTCTCGAAAACGTGGGTTGACTCCAGGAGGGGTCATGCAATCTGCGCTTACAGGCTCGGCGGATACGCGGCGTTCGAGGCTCCTCTGGCTCGGTTTGGCGCTGGTTACGATCCCTGCGCTCGTCATCGCATTCTCAGCGATCGCGGCTCAAGCGGAACGCTCCGCCGGTCTCCTCGGCATCGTCGCAGTCGGCATTGCCTTGCTCATGGTTCTCGCCGGCAGCGCAATTATCTGGTGGAATTTTCCACGCGTCCTTCAATCGGAACGGGCTCTGGCCGAAAGCGAGCGGCGCTTCCGTCTTTTGGTTTCCGGCATCGAAGATTACGCATTGTTCATGCTCGATCGTGAGGGTCGGATCGAGCTGTGGAACTTGGGCGCCGAGCGGATGGAGGGCTACAAGGCCCACGAAATCGTCGGGCGCTCCTTCTCCTCCTTTTACACGGCCGAGGACATTCAAGCCGGCAGGCCGGAGCGGGTGCTTCAGGCGGCGGCCGCGAGCGGCAGCTTCGCAACCGAAGGCTGGCGGGTCAGGAAGGACGGTTCTCGATTTTGGGCCAAGGCTCTGATCACGGCGATCCACGACGAGGACGGAAATCTGCAAGGCTTCGCCAAGCTCGTTCACGACGAAACCGAACAGCAAGAGGCGCAGGCCGCGCTTCAACGAGAAGCTCAAGAGCGCCAGCGCGCCGAGGCGAGCCTGCGCCAGGTGCAGAAGATGGATGCGGTCGGCCGACTCACCGGGGGGATCGCGCACGATTTCAACAATATGCTCGCGGTCATCGTGGCGAGCCTCGAGCTCCTGCAGCGGCGTTTGCCGAGCGAAAAGCCCAACAAGCTCCTCGATCCGATCCGCGCGGCCCTGCAAGCCGCGGAACGCAGCGCGGCCTTGACACGCAGACTGCTGGCGTTCTCGCGCCAGCAGCCGCTCGAGCCCAAGCCGATCGACGCCAATAAGCTGGTCGCCGGCATGTCGGCGCTGCTCAACCGCACGCTGGGCGAAACCATCGAGATCGAGACTGTTTTGGCGGCCGGGTTGTGGACCGTTTCAGCCGACGTCAACCAACTCGAGAACGCGCTGTTGAACCTGGCGGTCAACGCGCGCGACGCCATGCCCCGCGGCGGCAAGCTTACGATCGAGACAGCCAACACATTCCTGGACGAAGCCTATGCGAGAGCGAATTCGGAGGTGACGTCCGGGCAGTACGTGATGATCGCCGTCACCGACACCGGCGAAGGCATGTCGGAAGAGACGATCGGGAAGGCGTTCGAGCCCTTCTTCACCACGAAGGGGGCAGGCCACGGCACCGGTCTCGGGTTGTCGCAGGTGTACGGGTTGATCAAGCAATCGGCGGGTCACATCAAGATTTACGGCGAAATGGGGGTAGGCACGACCGTCAAGCTCTACTTGCCGCGCATAGAATCGCCGAGCGTCGACCTGAGCAAGCAGGCGGAGGCGCCACCATCGCAGGCTCAGGCGAACACGGGGACGATCCTGGTCGTCGAAGACAACGAACTGCTGCTCGACTCCGTCACCGCCATGCTTCGAGACCACGGGTATCGCGTCCTGGCGTCGTCCACCGCCGCCGCCGCCTTGCAGTTGCTTGAAGCGGAGGACGACGTTGATCTCCTTTTCACCGACGTGGTCCTGCCCGGCGGAGCGAATGGACGACAGCTAGCCGACGAAGCGCGCCGGCTGCGGCCGACATTGCCGGTCTTGTACACGACCGGATACACGCAAAACGCCATCATCCACCAGGGCAGGCTCGACCCGGGCGTCGAGCTGATCGGCAAGCCGTTCAGTTACGCCGGGTTGATCGCCAAGATTCAGCATCTGTTGGCGAAAGGAGCCGAAAAAAAGGACGTCTAGCTGGCTGTCGAAGGCGCCCGCTCGCCCGCCCGACAGGCGCGCCGGCGTCGGGACCGCCACGAGGAATCTGGATCAGGGGCTTTCCCGGAGGGCCTCGCGGTCCAATTCGAATGCGAAGTAGCTCCTTGGCGGCGGCGCGGGCGAACTCGGAACGTCGAGCGCAATTTGGCACAACCAATACAGTTGCAATCCGGTTAAGTTTGTGTTAACGAGGTCAACTGAGCCGGGGTGAACGGTGATACGGGGACGACGCCGCGCTCACCGGGGAACAGCGACCTCCGCAACGCTGTTCTTTGTCGCGCCCGGCTCCCCAATCCGCTGCAGGTGTGGCCATGTGGTGGCTCATCGCTGTTGTGCTGTTCGTCATCCTGCTGGCGCTGTTGCCGATGCTGGCGAGCGTGTCGGCCGCCCTCGCCTTCGTCAGCGTCCTCGTCTGGCGGCTCGCCTTGCTGTGCTGAGCGCTCCCGGCGGCGGGCGCCGGTCAGCCGAACGCCGGCACGGCCTGCATTTCTTCCGCGCGCTGGACTTTCCGCTGAACTTTCCGCTGGTCACATCAATCCGGGCAGAAGGCGGGAAGCGTGACGCGTTCGACTCGAACTGGCGGACGTACGCCATGACGGCGCCGGACTGGACGGAGCTCACCGCGCGACGGCCGTTCCTGACGCTTCGGTCGCGTTGGGCGCTGCGGAACCAGCAACCCGGTTGAGAAAATCGCCAATACCGGCCATATTAGTGTCGGAGGCGGCATCCGGCGATTGTCGGCTAAGATACTGGCGATGATGTCGTGCAATCGCTGGGGCTTCGGCTGCTCCAGGTATCACAAACCGCGGTTCTCGGGGCATTGGCTCGTGAGCTGTTCCGATCTGCACCTGCCCGTCGAACGCGGCCGCATGTCGTCGGACCGACGCGAAGTACTGCCGGCGGTTCGCGCCGGTTTTACTCGGGCGATCGCTAACCAGACCGGTCGCAGCTTCCCGCGCCGCGGCATGGTTTTCCCCGAGGGTGTAAACTTCAGCGTCTATTCGAGGCAGGTGGGCCGGGTCGAGCGTTTCTTGCGCGATGACGGAGCCGCGCGCCAACCGGCGCGCGTCATCGATCCCGATCCGCATACCATAGTGGCCTGTCGGTACGACCTGCTGAGCGCCTCGAGGCTCACCGCAATCGGTAATGAGGACAATCGCGTCCGGCCAGCAATTCAGCGTTGGAATGAAACGCGTCAGGTGGAGTGAGCGCAGTCGGGCATTCAGGGAGGTGCGATAGAATGAACCAACCGACCGAGGTCCTTCCTCTGCCGTCCCGGCCACCGGAACCCCTTTCCGAACTGCTTACGCAATATGGGTGCGGCCCGATACGGTTTTCCGGCCATCATGACGCCCTCTACGAGCGGCACCTGCTCTTCGACGACGTCATCGACCCCAGCGCGGCCGGAGCGCGCGAGCGCTTCGAGGCTGCCGCGCGCTCGGTGCGGGACGTGCTCTCGCAGCGTTGGATTCTGACCGAAAGCACCTACGAACGCCAGAATCCGAAGCGGATTTACTATATATCGATGGAATTTCTGATCGGACGATCGCTGTCCAACAACATCACAAATCTTCTGCTCGGCCCGTTTGCAAAACAAATGATCGCCCAGAAAAATCTCGACATGCAGAGCCTGCTCGAGGAGGAGCCCGACGCCGGGCTCGGGAACGGCGGGCTCGGGCGCCTGGCCGCCTGTTTTCTCGACTCGATGGCGACGATGCAGCTTCCGGCTATGGGCTACGGGCTGCGTTACGAGTACGGAATGTTCAAGCAGTCGATTGTTGACGGCTGGCAACATGAAGAGCCGGACAACTGGCTGCACCATCAGGACCCGTGGGAAGTTCCTCGGCCGAACGAGCGCGTTGAGATCAAGCTCGGCTGCTCGTTCAAGATGGATGGCGGGAGACTCGAGGTCGTCCCCGGTCGACCCTCGACGTTGATCGGGATCCCGTTTGACCGGCCGGTGGTCGGTTACGGCGGCAAGACTATCAACACTCTGCGTTTGTGGTCGGCCGCGTCGCACGATTATTTCGACTTTCAGGAGTTCAGCAGCGGCGATTTTATCGGCGCCCTGGTCGGAAGCTTGGCGGCGCACACCCTCACCCGGGTGCTCTATCCCGACGACAGCACCGAGGTGGGGCAGGCGCTGCGTTTTGTGCAGGAATACTTTCTGGTCGCCTGCTCACTGGCCGATCTCGTCCGGCGTTTCCGCCGTCGCAATGGCGATTGGCGCACTTTCCCCGATCGGGTCGCAATCCAACTGAACGACACCCACCCGACCCTCGCGGTTCCGGAATTGATGCGCATTCTGCTCGATGAGGCGCATCTCGGCTGGAAGGAAGCCTGGGACATCACGCAAAAAACCTTGGCGTACACGAATCACACTCTGTTGCCGGAGGCTCTGGAGAAATGGCCTCTCCCTCATTTCGAGCAGCTGCTTCCCCGGCAGTTGGAGATCATCTTTGAGATCAATCGCCGCTTTCTCGACGATGTCCGAAGCCGCTGGCCAGGGGACGAGGGGCGCGCGCGGCGCATGAGCCTCGTCGAGGAAGGCCCCGAACGCAAAATCCGGATGGCCAATCTGGCCATCGTCGGCTCGCACAGCACCAATGGAGTGGCGGCGATCCACTCCCGGCTGCTGCGCACGATGACGGTCAAGGACTTGGCCGATATGTTTCCGGAGCGGTTCAACAACAAGACGAACGGCGTCACCCCGCGTCGTTGGCTGCTATTGACGAACCCTGCGCTCGCCGCAACCATCACCGAGGCGATCGGCGACGGCTGGGTGACCGACCTCGGCCGATTGAGCGAGCTCAAGCCGCTTGCCGACGACGAGGCCTTTCGCGACGCCTATCGCCGGGCCGCGCGCGAGACGAAGTCGCGTTTTGCGGCTTGGCTGAAAGCATCCACCGGTCAGACTGTCGATCCGGACACGGTTTTCGACTGCCAGGTCAAGCGCATCCACGAATACAAGCGCCAGCTGCTGAACGCGCTTCGGATCGTCGTGCTTTACAACGAGTTGCGTCGAAATCCTGGCGTCGAGATGACCCCGCGGACATTTTTTTTCGCGGGCAAGGCGGCGCCCGCCTATCATCTTGCCAAGCTGATCATCAAGTTCATCAACAATCTCGCCGTCACGATCGACGGCGACCCGGTGGCGCAGGGCCGCCTTAAAGTTCTTTTTCTTCCCGATTATGCCGTTTCGCTTGCGGAGCGGCTGATTCCGGCCGCTGACGTTTCGAACCAGATCTCGACGGCCGGCTACGAAGCCAGCGGCACGAGCAACATGAAATTCATGATGAACGGAGCATTGACAATCGGCACCCGCGACGGCGCCACGATTGAGATGGCGGAAGAAGCCGGCGAGGAGAATTTCTTTCTGTTCGGCTTGACCGCCGATCAGGTGGAGAGCAGCCGCGGCTGGTACAATCCGCATTGGCACTACGACAACGACCCCGAGACCCGGGCCGCATTGGACCTGATCTTCTCCGATCATTTCAGCCGCTCCGAGCCCGGCGTCTTTGCTCCACTTCGCGATGCGCTGCTGACGCATGGAGACCATTACATGCACCTGGCTGATCTCAAATCTTATCTCGAGGCGGACCGTCGGCTGACAGAATTATACGCCGACGGCGCCGCGTGGGCGCGCAAAGCCATCCTCAATGTCGCCAGTTCCGGCAAATTCTCGAGCGACCGCACGATCGCCCAATATGCCGCTGAGATCTGGAACGCCAAGCCTTGTCCGGTGTCGTAAGGAGGGTCAGTCGATGACGATATCGCCGCTCGCCGGCAAACCGGCGCCCAAAGAGATGCTGGTCGACCTGGCCCGCCTCGAACGTGAGTATTTCGCGCGCCGGCCCGACCCCGACGATCCGGAGCAGGCGGTCAGTTTCGGAACGAGCGGGCATCGCGGCTCGCCTCTTCGCGGCTCGTTCACCGAGGCCCATATTCTCGCGATCACGCAAGCGATCTGCGACTATCGCCGCGCCCACGGGATCGATGGCCCGCTCTTTATGGGCAAGGATACGCACGCGGTTTCGGGGCCGGCTCAGTGCACGGCGCTCGAAGTGCTGGCCGCCAACCGGGTGCAGACGATCATCCAGCAGGGCGACGGTGTGACGCCGACGCCGGTCATTTCGCGCGAGATTCTCGTATACAACCGTGCTCGTACCGAGCATCTCGCAGACGGTATTGTCATTACCCCGTCGCACAACCCGCCGGAGGACGGCGGCTTCAAATACAACCCGACCCACGGGGGGCCGGCCGATGTCGATGTGACGCAATGGGTCGAGAACCGCGCAAACGAGCTTCTCCGCGACGGCGCCCGCGGCGTGCGACGGAGGGACTTTAAGGAAGCGCTTCGCGCGGAGACGACGCAGCAGCAGGATTTCGTTCTGCCCTACGTGAAAGATCTGCGCAACGTCGTCGATATGGAAGCGATCCGCTCTGCCGGCCTCAAGCTCGCCGTCGACCCGCTGGGCGGCGCGGCGGTGCATTACTGGGAACCCATCAACACAATCTACAAGCTCGACATCGCGGTGGTGAACGAGAAGGTCGATCCGACCTTCTCGTTCATGACGGTCGATCATGACGGCAAGATCCGCATGGACTGCTCCAGTCCGTATGCAATGGCAAGGCTGGTCAGCCTGAAAGACCGGTACCGGGTCGCATTCGCGAACGACCCCGACTCCGATCGACACGGCATCGTCACGCCGTCGGCGGGGTTGATGAACCCCAATCATTATCTGGCGGTCGCCATCTCCTATCTGTTGAGGCGCCGCCCGCAGTGGCCGGCCGGCGCCGTGATCGGAAAGACGTTGGTCAGCAGCGGCATGATCGATCGGGTCGTGAACAAACTCGGGCGCCGGCTTTACGAGACGCCGGTCGGCTTCAAATGGTTCGTGCCAGGGCTCTTTGACGGCTCCTGCTGCTTTGGCGGCGAGGAGAGCGCAGGCGCCAGCTTCCTGCGGCAAGACGGCAGCGTGTGGACCACCGATAAGGATGGGCCGATCATGGATCTGCTGGCGGCAGAGATCACCGGCCAAACCGGCAAAGACCCGGGCGAACATTACCGCGCTCTGACCGCAGAATTCGGGGCGCCGTTGTATACGCGTATGGACGCGCCGGCGACCGCCGAGCAGAAGTCAAAGCTGGAAAAACTGTCGCCCACGACCGTCAAGGAATCGACCCTGGCCGGCGAACCGATTATCGCCAAGCTGAGTCGTGCGCCGGGCAATGACGCACCGATAGGCGGTCTCAAAGTGGTCGCGCGCAGCGGCTGGTTCGCGGCCCGGCCATCGGGCACCGAGGCCGTCTACAAGATTTACGCCGAAAGCTTCAAGGACGAGGCGCACCTCAACGCTATCGTCGGCGAAGCGCAGGCGATGGTGAACAATGCGCTCGTGTAGTCGGACCGGACGCGCGCGAAGGGCCGACATGAGCGACGACCGCGGGAAGGCGCTCCCCCGCCGTTTCCGCCGGACTGCCGCGTTTCAGGGATCCTGCTGCATGTCGCATCGGCGCCCATTTGAGCAGCCGCACTTTTGAGTCACGTTCTCGGCTGAGCCTTCGCCGGTTGGCGCCCGTCACGAAGAAGGATGCTGCCTGTGGCGTTGCGTCATCAGGTGGACGAGGCGCACGCGCGATTCGAAGGCGCCCATCATGCGTGTCGCCGCCTCGTGGAACATATTGTTGGCCACATGATCGAGGAGGCGGCTCTTGAACTGGAAGTCGACAACGAGGTCCACATAAGTCCCGCCGCCTGCTGGCGTGAACGTCCACGTGTTTGTCAGGTGCTCCAGCGGTCCCCCTTCAATCGCGCGCACCAGCACTTGCCGCGGTCGATCCAGCGTGACCCGGCTCGTAAAGCTTTCCCGAAATGGGCCGAACCCGATCTCGAGTTCGGCGATGATTTCCTGCGGACCCTCGCGATGGACGCGCGCGCCGGTGCACCAGGGCACGAATGAGGGATAGTCCTTCACGTCCGCCACGACCGAGAAAAGCTCGTCGGGCGTATAGGCAAGCGCCTTTTGCTCCTCGTGACGTGGCATGTTCTTTCCTCTTGTTCAGCTGTTCGGCATGGCGAGTGGCGGGCCCTTTGGCGGCGGCCTCGGGCGAGATCGGTGCGATTGTCCAGAACAGGGCTTTGGTGAAAGTGAGCATTCTCCGGACGCGCATCGCGAGACTGTCCTCTTCGCTCGCGCCGGACCCGGCTAAAACGTCGCCCACTAAAGAGCTTGCGGTTCGAAACTGGCTTAAGCCATCGCCGGCAGGCCGAGATGCTGCTCCATCCGGCGCACGCGCGCCTCGAGGTCGCTGATCAGCACGCCATGGCCGAGCACGGCGGAATGATATTCGATGACCGCCCGGCGCAGCCCGACGATCTGCTCGCTCGTTTCCTTGCGCAGCGTCTCCATCTTGGCGTTCACGCCGATGAAATCGGACGCCACGTCGGCGCGCAGAATGTCGATCTTCTCGTCCACGCGCGCGATATCGGCCCGGATCTTCTGCAGCGTTTCAAGGACGAGGCTCGCCGGCTCCTTGCTCAACCCGATCTCCATTGCAGCGTTCCCAAAATGGCCGAATCCCTTTACGCTGTCGAGTGCTTCGAAGACGCAGACGGCGGCGCCTGCATTAACTCCCGGCGATCATGCCCGCGGCGACCGCGGGCCTCTTGCCAAAGCCGCTTTCCGAGCTTCCGACACGGTGAAGTGCGCGCGGCCGATAAAGAGGTGATTGGGCGTAACCGGGACGAATATCCGGGAGCCATTGTAGGGCGGGGTCGGCGACTTCGCGGGCGCGCTCAGCGAAGCGCGCCCTACAGCCGGACCGGGCCCGCCGATTTGCCCTTGGCCAACCAAGTATCCGCAATTGTCTTGTAGTGGATGCCTTTTAGGAGGCCCAGGCGGCGCGGCCTTGAGGCGCCTAGACGAACTTGAAATCCGCGGAGACGAGGCTTGACAACGCGGCGTTGTCGAGCGTGACCGAGTTTGTCGCCCCGACCCTGATCACCACGTCGGAACCGACCTGCGACATCGAGCTCGAGAGCGCCGCGTAGCCGCCGGAGGCGCCCAGGCCAAGCTCGAGCGTGTCATGGCCCAAGCCGGTCGCGGTGAAATTGTCGATCGTCTCATGGCCGAAATTGCCGCTGAAATCGAGAAGATCGCCGCTCGAGGCCGTGATCGGCCCGGCGACCTCGCCCGAGCTCATGTCGAAGGTGTCCGACGCGCCCAGCGTCACGTCGCCGTGGATGGCGCCCGTGTTGGTCAAAGCGTCGCCGCCGCCGAGCGTCACGTCCCCAAAGACTTGGCCCTGATTGCTGAGGAGGTCGCCGCCGGCGAGAGCAATATTGCCGGAGATCTGGCCGAGGTTGTCGAGCGTGTCTCCTGACCGGCCGAGGAGCTCGACCGCGCCGACGATCTGGCCGCTGTTGATCAGGGTTCCGATCGAGGCGTTCGCGCCCTCACTCAAGATCGCATCCAACCCCGCGCCGCCGTTCTTGATCACCCCGGTGTTGATCTCAGTCGTGATCGTGCCGGTGTTCAGCAACCCTATGCCTCCCGCGCCGCCAGGGGTTCCGGCGCCGCCGTTCCCGCCGCTGATCGTCCCGTGGTTGGTCAGCGTCGTGATCGTGCCGGCGTTCGACACGCCCGCGCCGCCTGCGCCGCCTGCGCTGGATCGGGCGCCGGTGCCGCCCTGTCCGCCGCTGATCGTCGCGCCGAGCGCGTTGGTGAGCGATCCGATCGTCGCGCCTTTGGCGTTGCTTACGGCCGCGCCTGCCCGGCCGCCCGAACGCCCGCCATGGCCGCCGTCGATCGTTCCGCCGTTGGTCAGCGTCGTAATCGTGTGGCTGTTGGACACGCCGACGCCGCCGGCGCCGCCGGAAGTGCCCCCCAGGCCGCCGACGATCTTGCCGCTGTTGCCCAGCGTCGTGATCGTGTTGCTATTGAACACGCCGGCGCTGCCGGCGCCGAAGGCGCTGCCCCCCGAACCGCCGAAGATCGAGCCGGAATTGTGGAGGCCGCTGCCTGCGACGCTGACCGAGCCGATCGTCCCGGAATTCGCGACGCCGGCGCCGCCCGTCCCGCCGCCAGGGACCCCGGCGCCGCCCGCGCCGCCGCTGATCGTTCCTTGATTGCTCAAAGTCGTGATCGCGCCGGCGTTCAAGACGCCAGACCCCCCGGCGCCGCCCGCGTTGCCGGATCCGCCGCTTCCGCCGCCGATCGTTCCGCCCGTCTTATTCGCGAGCGATCCGATCGTCGCGCCGGCCAGATTCGACACGCCCGCGCCGCCGGCGCCTCCGCTGCCCGTGCCGCTGCCGATGGCGCCGTCGCCGCCCTGGCCGCCCCCGATCGTTCCGGCGTTAGACAGCGTCGTGATCGTGCCGGAATTCGAAACGGCCGCGCCGCCCGCGCCGCCCGAGCCCGCCGCGCCGCCGGATCCTTGGCCGAACCCGCCCACACCGCCGCTGATCGTTCCGCCGGAATTGTTGACGAGCGATCCGATCGTCCCGCCTTTGTCGTTCCACACGCCCGCGCCGGCCGCTCCGCTAGGCAGACCGCCCTCGCCACCTCCGCCGGCGATCTTGCCGCTGTTGGTCAGCGTCGTGATAGTGCCGGAGTTGTACACGCCTGAGCCGCCCACGGAGAACGTGCCCAAACCCGCGTTCCCGCCGCCGTTGATCTGACCTGAATTGGTCAGCGTCGTGATCTTGCCGCTGTTCGCCACGCCCCGTCCGGCGGTGCCCTCGGCCCCGGCGCCGCCGCTGATCGTGCCGGCGTTGGTCAGCGTGGTGATCGTGCCGCCGTTCGAAACGCCGTTGCCGCCGGCGTCGTGCGTGCCGCCGCCGCCGCCGCTGATCGTTCCGCCCGTCTTGTTGTTGAGCAATCCGATCGTCGCACCCTTGGCGTTCTCCACGCCGGAGCCGCCGGAGCCGCCGATGTTGTCCGGGGGCGAGCCGCTCCCGCTGCCTCCCCCTCCGCCGCTGATCGCGCCGCTGTTGGTCAGCGTCTTGATCGTGCCGGAGTTGGAAACGCCCGCGCCGCCGAAACCGCCAAATCCGGATACGGCGATGGCGCTGCCGCCGCTGCCTCCGAAGCCGCCGCTGATCTTTCCAGTATTGGCCAGCGTCACGATCATACCGCTGTTGGAAACGCCGGCGCCGCCGCCGCCGCCGGCCCCGCTCCTGCCGCTCTTGCCGCTCTCGCCGCCCTCGCCGCCGCTGAGCGTTCCGCTGTTGCTGAGCGTGGTGATCGTGCCGGCGTTCGATACGCCAGCGCCGCCCTGGCCGCCGAAGCCGGCCGCGCTGCCTGACGTGCCCGCGCCGCCCTGGCCGCCTTGGCCGCCGCTGAGCGTTCCGAGGTTGGTGAGCGTCGTGATCGTGCCGGCGTTCGTTACGCCAGCTCCGCCCGCCCCACCCGCGCCGCCCGGGACGCTTGTGGCGCCCGGACTCCCCGCGCCGCCCTGGCCTCCCTTGATGGTTCCCGCGGTTTGAACGACGAGCGAATCGATCGTGGCGCCGGAGGCGTTCGACACGCCGACGCCTCCGACTAATCCCGGAAGCCCCTGGCCGCCGCCGATCGTTCCGCTGTTGCTCAGCGTCGTGATCGTGCCGAAGTTCGAAACGCCTGCTCCGGCGGCGCCCGAGAAATCGCCGGTGCCGGCCTGACCGCCCACGATCGAGCCCGAATTGTGGAGGCCGCTGCCTGCGACGCTGAGCGAGCCGATCGTCCCGGAATTCTCCACGCCTGCGCCGCCCGCGCCTCCCTCGATGCCACGTCCGCCCGTTCCGCCGCTGAGCTTTCCAGTGTTGTTCAGCGTGGTGATCGTGCCGGAGTTCGAAATGCCTGCGCCGCCCGAACCGCCTGGCAGCGTCGAGCCGGAGAAGCCGCCCTTGCCGCCGCTGATCGTCCCGTGATTGGTCAGCGTCGTGATGGTCTTGCTGTTCGACACGCCGGCGCCGCCCGCCCCGCTGCTGCCCCCGGTTCCGCCGAATATCGTTCCGCCGCTCTGGTTGGTGAGCGTCGTGATCGTGCCCGCGTTCGAGACGCCTGCGCCGCCGAGGAAGCCGCTTCCGCCGCCGATCGTTCCGCTGTTGGTGAGCGTCGTGATCGTGCCGGAGTTGGAGACGCCCGCGGCGCCCCTGCCGCCACCCAGACTCGTGCCGCTCACCGTAAAGCCGCCGAACCCGCCGTTTCCGCCGATGATCTTCCCGGCATTGGTGAACGTCGTGATCGTGCCGGAATTCGAGACGCCTGCGCCGCCCGCTCCGCCCGAAAGGCTCGTGGCGCCGTTTCCGCCATTTCCGCCGCTGATCGTTGCGCCGGCGGCGTTGATGAGCGCGTTGATGGTCCGGCCAGAGTCGAGCACCCCAATGCCGCCTGCGCCGCCGGGAGCGCCGGTCCCGCCGCCGATCGCTCCGCTGTTCGAAAGCGTCGTGATCGAGGCGGACAGCGCTTCCACACCGTCCCCGCCGTTCGGCTGGCCGATGATTTTTCCGCTGCTGGTGAGCGTGATTGCGGCCCCGTTGCTGAAGATCGGGCCGTTGACGGTCGTCGAGATGGTCTGGTTACCCATGATGCCGCTCCTTAAAAAAATGTGAGAACTGGTCCTCTCAGCCCAAAATTAACGCGATCGACGAGCATTGCTGCGCTCAACGCCCTCAAGGATCAGTGTCCGCGCCGTGCTTGTACAACTTTGGCTCTGCAACACAGAACGCTGCTCCGCGGTCCAAAGGACAGATGTCCGACAGATCTTGCGACACTCTGTGCCTTACCCTTGTCGGGTTCTGCATCCCAAACTGACGCAGACGATCGCAAGGTCGCTTAACCTCAGGTGGAACGAATTGGCTGTGATCCCGCTCACATTCCAAAAACCCATCCCAAATTAAGGTGTGTCTTGGGGAACTCGGAAATGTAATGAACGGCCAGCGAGACAACTTGCATATCCGTGAATCGCTTCTGCACAACTTGACGTCGATAGCGGCACTCTGAGAAGTTTTCTCCCTCAACGGAAATTGGCGCCCGTAATGTCAACGACATTCCCGTTCGGATCGAACCCCGCGCCGACGATCGACGTCACAAAGACGATTGAGCGCGCCCGCGCCGCCTGGGCGAAGGGCCAAGCCGACGAGGCCGAGATGGCCTGCCGGCAGGTGCTCGCGGTCTGGCCCGGCCAGACGGACGCGACCTACCTCCTCGGCCTCATGGCCTTCACCTACGGCAATCTCGACCTTGCGATATCGCATGTGCGCGAGGCCTGCCGGGCGCCGCGCGCGCCGGCCGTCTATTTCAGCGACTTCGCCGAGATGTGCCGCCAGAAGGGTCTGCTCGCCGAGGGCGAAGAGGCGGCGCGCCGCGCCGTCGCGCTCGCCCCCGGCTTCGCTCCCGCCTGGAACAACCTTGGGATCGTCCTGCAAGAAGAACTCAAGCTCGACGAGAGCCGGCTCTGCCTCGAACGGGCGCTCGCGCTCGAGCCGAATAACCCCGAGACGCTCAACAACCTCGCCAACACCCTGAAACGCCTCGGAATGGCGGCGGAGGCGGACAAGCGCTGGCGCGCGGCGCTCGACCTCAAGCCCGATTACGCCGAGGTTTACAGCAACCTCGCCAATCTGCTGCTCGACCAGGGCGAATACGGTCGCGCCGAGAGCATGGCGGGGCGCGCGATCGAGCTCAATCCGCGACTCGCGGACGCCTATGTCAATCTCGCGGGCGTCGAGACCGCGCGTCATCGCCATGCCGGCGCCTTGCAGGCGTTGGACGCGCTCCTCGCCTTAGCGCCGACGCATGCGCGGGCGCTTGCGGCGAGAGCGCTCGCGCTGAAAGACCTCGACCGGCTCGACGAAGCGTTCGACGCGGCCAAGCGCGCGGCTTTTGCCGCGCCGGAGAGCCCTGAGCCGCACAATGCATTGGGGCAGGTCTTCCAGGCGATGGGCGAGTTCGAGCCGGCGCTCGAAGCCTACGATCGCGCCGCGGCGCTGCCCGGCCCCGCGCAGATGGACGCGATCGCCAACCGCGGCTCGCTGTTCATGGAGGTCGGCCGCAAGGCCGAGGCGGCGAAGGCGATGGAGGAGGCCGCGAGAGCCTTCCCCAATTCGCCCGGAATTCTGTTCGGACAGACCGAGCTCAAGCGCTTTAAGCCCGGCGATCCGCTGATCGGGAAGATGCAGGCGCTCATCGCGCGCGAAGGGATTTCCCTCTCGGATCGGGCGACGCTGCACTTCGGCCTCGGCAAGGTTTTTCTCGACATCGGCGATTCGAAACAGGCCTTCCGCCACTACGACGAGGGCAACCGCCTCAAGCGCTCGACCTACGCCTATGACCCGGACGCCAACGAGCGATGGATGGCGAGCGTCGCGCAAGTCTTTTCGCCTGAGCTGCTCTCGAAGGCGGATGCAGGCGCGCGATCCGACCTGCCCATCTTCGTCGTCGGCATGCCCCGTTCGGGGACGACGCTCGTCGAGCAGATCCTCGGCTCGCACCCGTTGGTTCACCCGGCGGGCGAGCTCAAGCGGCTGCAGACGCTGTTGGACGGCTTCCCCCAATCGGCGACGAGCTTGAGCGCGGCCGAGTTCGAGGCGATGGGCGGAGCCTATCTCGCCTTCGTCAAGCCGATGGCGGCGGGTCGGCGGCATGTCGTCGACAAGATGCCGTCGAACTTCTTGTACGCAGGATTCATCCGCCTGATCCTGCCGGACGCGCGCGTCATCCACTGCCGGCGCGACCCGGTGGACACCTGCCTTTCCTGCTACACGAAACTCTTCGCCGGCGACCAGCCTTTCGCATACGATCAGACCGAGCTCGGCCGCTTTCATCGCGCCTATCAGGCGCTGATGGAGCACTGGCGCGCGACTTTGCCCGCCTCGCATTTCCTCGAAGTGGACTACGAGGCGGTGGTCGACGATCTCGAAAGAGAGGCCCGGCGGATGCTCGATTTTCTCGGCCTGCCATGGGACGAGGCCTGCTTGCGCTTCCACGAGACCGAGCGCCCCGTCAGGACGGCGAGCGTCAATCAGGTGCGGCAGCCGATCTACCGCACTTCCGCCGGGCGCTGGCGCAAACACGCGGCTGAACTGCAGCCGCTGATAGAGGCGCTGAACCTTTCCGGCGAATAGTCAATGCGGCGGGAGATTTCGCCGCCGGTCGCTCGAAAGCGAAGCCGGCTCTCTGCGGCCTGCCTGCTCGGCATGTCCTCCGCCGCGGGTCCGATTCCCTGGCCGTAACTCCCAGGCTCTCGCTCGGTCGGCCCGTCTTCGAGGAGCTGGCGCCACCGCGCCCACCTCGTCCTGAGGCGCCGTGAAGCGCCTCGGGCGCGAAGCGGCCTCGAAGAACGCTCCAGGTCGCGTTGACGCGAGATTCCGGTTCGGCCGCCAGGGCGCGCTGGAGCATCCTTCGAGGCTCTTGCTTCGCAAGGGCCCTCAGGACGAGGTCGATGAACTTTAGACCGACTTTTTCAGAGTCTGCTTGGGAAACCGCTCTCTTTGATCCGAGCGCTCTACTCGGCCGGCGCGGGCTTCACCCGGATCGGCCCGCCCGCGGCTTTGACCGCCGACTTCTCGAGCCGCGGCTTCAGCGCGCCGATGACGCGCTCGGTCTCCGACCGCCAGCCGGGCGGCGCCGGGACGAACGGCCCGGTCCCCGGTCCCGCCACCATCTGCACGACCCGGTAGCCCTTGGCCTTGAGCTCCCTGAGCAGCATCGGGACCATCGCGGCGGTCCAGGGATGACTGTCGTGCAGGAGCAGCATGCCCCGATGGCCGTTCCTGTCGAGCCGGCTCATCACCAGCTTGAGCTCCTGCTCGGGCGTCATCTTGATCCAGTCGGACGCCCACAGGTCCACGCCGAAAATGCCGACGTCGTTGGCGGCGAACCAGCTTCTCAGGTCCGGCGTGTCGGCGAACCCCGGAAAGCGGAAGAAGGGCGCCTCGAGCCTGAGATCCTTCGGCGCCTTCGGCTGGGCGCCGCTGAAGTCGCGTCCGTAGGCCGCCTTCTCGACCGCGATCATGCCCCTCAGGATGTCGGCCCGCGCCGCCGCCTCGCTCATGAAGCGCAGCGTCGGCTGGGGATGCGAAAAGGTGTGGTGTGCGACGGTGTGCCCGTCCCTCACCTCGCGCCGGGCGATGGCGGGCAGGCTCTCGGCGTTGCGGCCGATCTCGAAGAAGGTCGCGCGCACGCACTCATCGGCGAGCGCATCGAGGATCTTCGGCGTGTTGACCGCGTCGGGACCGTCGTCGAAGGTCAGGATCACCTCGTGGTCGGCGAGCGGGATCGTCCGCGGATAGGTCTTCAGGCCCACTTCGAGCCCGCGCTCGGTTCCGACCGGCTGGACCCGCGCCGTGCCGAGCTTGTCCGGGCCGCATTGCGCCGCCGCCGCCGCGCTGCCGGCGCTCACCATCAGCGCCAGCAGCGCCGCCGAGATCCGCATCGCCATTTCCCGTTCGTTGCGTGAAGGGCCCTCGTTTGCTATCCGTGGTCCGCGAGGTCAAGGGACTTTCGACATGCAGGTGTTTACCGGATGTTACCAGGATTGTTGTAATTTGCTTTAAGAGAGATCCGAATTCGCTTCGTCCGGGGGGACGAAGCGGCGGAGCGAGACGGCGGGCGGAGGATGCGGGACTTGAAATCGGCTCTGTCGGGCGTTTTGGGCGGGCTTGCGCTCGCGCTGACGGCGGCGTCGCTCGCCGGTTGCGGCGGCGACCAACCGCTGGACGTGGTCGACGATGCTTTTGCCGGCGATCACCCCAAGCCGAGGGACTATCCGATCCACGGCATCGACGTCTCCAAATTCCAGGGCGACATCGACTGGAGCAAGGTCGCCGACAGCGGCGTCAAATTCGCCTGGATCAAGGCGACGGAAGGCGGCGATCGCGCCGACGCGCGCTTCCAGGCCAACTGGACGGGGGCCAAGGAGGCCGGCATTCCCCGCGGCGCCTATCACTTCGTCTACTGGTGCCGCCCGCCGATGGAGGAGATGGCCTTCTTCGAGCAGAACGCCCCGGTCGAGGAGGACGCCCTGCCGCCCGTGCTCGATGTCGAGGCGACGCCGACATCGCCGACCTGCCATCGTCGTCTGACCGAGGAGGGCGCGATCGCCGACATGAAGGTGATGCTCGAGGAGATGGAGCGGCACTACGGCAAGCGTCCGATCATCTACACGACGCTCGACTTCTACGAGGCGATCCTCTCGGACGGCGCCTTCACCGACTATCCGATCTGGGTCCGCTCCACCAAATATCACCCTTCCCTCAAATACGGGGCGCGCGCCTGGCGCATCTGGCAATACCGGTCCGACGGCGGGATCCCGGGCATCCGCGGCAAGGTCGACCAGGACGCCTTCTACGGAACCAAGGCGCAGTGGGACGCTTTCCTGAAGAACCCGGGGGTGGTTCCCGTCAAAGCTGAGGCGCCGGCGCCCGCGCAACCGTCCGACCAGGCAGAGGCGCAGCCGGCGGAACAAGAAACATCGCAACCCCCGGCGCAGGCCTTCGCCCAATAGCCTCGGAATGCCGGGCTTGCGGAGGCGCGAATGTTCGCGGCGCTGCTTCCGCTCGAGAAATTCGAAAGGTCGGCGTCGGGCGCCGACCCTTCTTCAGCGGATCCTTCAGCGGACCCAAAGCCCGCGATGCCAGGCCCAGCCGCCGCGTTCCCACACATAATGACCGCGGACCCAGTACCAGCCAGCTCCCGGCGAGACGGGAATCGTCTCGACGACCGCCGCCGGCATGGCCGGCACGACGCCCACGACATAGTGGCCGCGGTTCCAGACCCACTGACCCAGCCTGGGGCGCCAGGCCCAGTGCCCAGGAACCCAGTGATAGTCAGCCCCGGGCGCGACCGGAATCGTCTCGACGATCGGCGCTGGCATTGCGTGTTCCCGGATGACGACCTGCGCAGAGGCGGCGGCCACCGCCAGCGTCGATGCGGCGGCGGCAATGAGAGCGGCGAAGCCGCGGCGAGTCGTGACGCGCATACGATCCTCCTGAATTCGATGACCGGGTTGCCGGCCGGACGTGCAAGCTTGCGGACGGATTCCACGGCCTGTCCAAAGGTCCGCGCGACTCCCCCGACGCGCATGAGAATGCGCTCCCCCTGCTGAACCGTCCTTGAACGCCTCGTTCATCGCGCGGTCATCCGCGCGCCGCTCATGCTTATGTCGCCGCGATCCGCCCGCCCTTGTCGAGGCCGCGCGAATGCGGCAAGCAGGACCTTTGCTCGCCAGCGACAGGAGACGCGCAATGGCCAACGAGGGCGCGGCGGATCTCAAATCGGACGCGCTGCATTTCCACGCGGAGCCCCGCCCCGGCAAGCTCGAGATCACGGCGACGAAGCCGCTCGCCAACCAGCGCGATCTCGCGCTCGCCTATTCTCCCGGCGTCGCCTTCCCCTGCCAGGCGATCGCCGCCGACCCGCATGACGCGGCCGTCTACACCGCTCGCCAGAATCTGGTGGCCGTGCTGACCAACGGCACCGCCGTTCTCGGCCTTGGCCCGATCGGGCCTCTCGCGGCGAAGCCGGTCATGGAGGGCAAGGCGGTCCTGTTCAAGAAATTCGCCGGCATCGACGTCTTCGACATCGAGGTGGCCGAGACCAATGTCGACCGGCTGGTCGACATCATCGCCGCGCTCGAGCCGACCTTCGGCGGGATCAATCTCGAGGACATCAAGGGCCCGGAATGCTTCGAGGTCGAGGAGAAGGCGAAGGCCCGGATGGGCATCCCCGTCTTCCACGACGATCAACACGGCACGGCGATCATCGTCGCCGCCGCGATCACCAACGCCCTTCTCCTGACCGGCAAAGCGATCGACAAGGCGAGGATCGTCTGCTCCGGCGCGGGCGCCGCGGCGCTCGCTTCGCTGAACCTGCTCGTCTTGCTCGGCGCCAAGCGCGAGAACATCGTCGTCAGTGACATCGAGGGCGTCGTCTTCAAGGGCCGCGAGAAGCTGATGGACCGCTGGAAGGCCCTCTACGCGCAGGAGACGAGCGCACGCACGCTCGCCGACGTCATCGAGGGGGCCGACATCTTCATCGGCCTCTCGGCGGGCGGCGTCTTGAAGCCCGAAATGCTCGAGCGCATGGCGCCGGATCCGCTGGTGATGGCGCTCGCCAATCCGACGCCGGAAATCATGCCGGAGCTGGCGATGCAGGCTCGTCCGGACGCCATGATCTGCACCGGGCGCTCGGACTACCCCAACCAGGTCAACAACGTCCTCTGCTTCCCCTACATCTTTCGCGGCGCGCTCGACGTCGGGGCGAGCGAGATCAACGAGCCGATGAAGAAGGCGGCGGTCGCGGCGATCGCGGCGCTCGCGCGCGAGACGCCATCGGACGTCGTCGCGCGCGCCTACGGCGGCCAGGCGACCCTGTTCGGCAGGGCCTCCCTCATTCCGAGCCCCTTCGATCCGCGCCTGATGCTGCGCATCGCCCCTGCGGTGGCGCGCGCGGGGATGGAGAGCGGCGTCGCGCGCCGGCCGATCGCCGACTTCGACGCCTACGCCGATCAGCTCAATCGCTTCGTCTTCCGTTCGGGCTTCATGATGAAGCCGCTGTTCGCCAAGGCGCGGGCGGCGAACAAGCGGGTGCTCTATTCGGAGGGCGAGGACGAGCGCGTGCTGCGGGCGGCGCAGGTGGTGCTCGAGGAGAGGATCGCGCAGCCGGTGCTGGTCGGCCGGCCGGAGGTGATCCGCGACCGCATCAAGCGCTTCGGCCTGACGGTCGAGCCCGGCGTCGATTTCGAGGTCATCGACCCGCGCAACGATCCGCGCTATCGCGACTACGTCGCGACCTACCTCAAGGTCGCGGGACGCAAGGGGGTGACCCCCGACGTCGCGCGAACGGTGGCTCGAACCTCGCCCACCGTCATCGGCGCGCTCGCTCTCCACCGCGGCGAAGTCGACGCGCTGATCTGCGGCCTCGAAGGCCGCTTTTCGTCGCGCCTCAGGCACATTCGCGACATCGTCGGACTCGCGCCGGGCGCCAAGGATTTTTCGGCTCTCTCACTCGTCATCGCGCAGGCCGGCGTCTATTTCCTCGCCGACACCCATGTGCGCTATGATCCGAGCGCCGACGAGATCGCCGACACCGCGATCGCCTGCGCCCATCACGTGCGGCGCTTCGGCGTCGAGCCGAGGATCGCGCTCATCTCGCATTCCGACTTCGGCTCCGCCGACACGCCCTCGGCGCTCAAGATGCGCGAGGCGCTGCGGTTGATCGAGGAGCGCGCGCCCGACCTCGACGTCGACGGCGAGATGCAGGCCGACTCGGCGCTCTCCCTCGTCGCGCGCCAGCGGGTCATTTCGCACTCGCGCATCCAGGGGCCGGCGAACGTCCTCATCTTTCCCAATCTGGACGCGGGCAGCACGGCGCTGCAACTCACCCGCGTCATCGCGGACGCGCTGCCGGTCGGGCCGATTCTGATCGGGCCAGCGAAGCCGGCGCACGTGCTGACCCCGACCGTCACCGCCCGCGGAATCGTCAACATGACGGCCATCGCCGTCGTCGAAGCCGCGGGCGTTTAGGCAAAAAAACCGGAGGGGCGGCGTCTCGCCGCCCAGGTGCGCGGGACGCGCACCCTCCGTAGGGCGTTTTACCGCAGACGCGGTCTTTGACGCCATGCAAAAATTCATTTGACAGCCGCCGCGATCGGGCCAAAATGTCATTCAGTCGTCATGAACGGCGAAAGCCGGTCAAGTCGACGAGACCGGAGCCAAAGGGCGACGACGAGAGCCGGAGCCTCGAGGCTACGACCAGAGCCGGAGCCTGAAAGCGACGGCGAGAGCCGAAGCTTTCAAGACGCGGCAGAAAGTGGGGTGTTAATGACTCCACCGGGCCAGGTTGGTTGACCTCAGCGAGACTGGGGTCAAAGCGTCGAAGCCGCTCGGCATGCAAGGCGGAAGAAGGCGCTTCCGAAATCGCTGGATAATTTGAGTCGGCGACGAGCGCGAAGGCCAAGCGTGAAACTCGCCGAAGAAGCATCTGCAGCATCGCAGAAGGTTTCGCATAGGCGAACCAGGGCCCCGTTACGCCAAAGCGCGTCGGGGCCCATGCTGTTTTTGGGCCTCACCCAGCCGGGACTGCTATTGAAGAGCGGCAGCGACTGTCGGCTTCCCGGCTGTCCTGCGAAGAAACGCGTGAGAACGGCTCTCGTCGCACTGGCGCTCGCGCTGGCCGTACCGGCAGGCGCGGCCATCGTCGGCTTTGCGCCGGCTCGGCTCGCCCACGCCGATAACGGGCGCGCCGGCTGGAAGGATCCTTATCCAGCGATGCCGACCCACAACGATCCGGCATTCGTGGGTACGAAATGGCGCCGGCGTCCCATGGTCGACGGTAACCGGCTCGAGTATCTGGCTCAGGTTCCTCGCGGGAACACGACGGCCATGCCTCTGATCGTCATAGCGGGAGGGGCGGCCACTCTCTGGCGGCCCAAAGGCTCTACAGAAGGGCGCTCGTCATCTTTATCGGCGCGAGCCCGACCAATGCCGATTCGGGCGCTGCCCACAATGGCTGGTTGTTCGACAGGTTAAACAATGGCGGAGGTCCAGACTGCTCGCCGGTCTGTCCAGCCTGGATGTTCGTTCCAGCGGCGGCCATTCGCGACGTCCTCGCCGACCTCGCCAGGCATGTGCGCTTCGCCCACGACCGCGTGCAGATGTTCGGGAAGCGAATAGGCCAGGTACGATATCTACCGCGCGCTCGATCCGATTCTCCAGCCGTACTGCGCCGGAGTCGCGCATGGGGTCTACGCCGAGTGGCAGCAGGCGACCTGCCCGAACGCGGCCAAGCCATCCGCTTCACCTCCGCGCATCTTCTTCTCGTGGGGAGGATGCGACGCCTCGTTCTGTCCCACTATCGATTGCATGAACACCCTCGAGAGCAACGGTTACGCAATTGATCCGTCGAGCAAAGGGGACACGACGCTCGAGACTTGCCCATGCCCTGGAGGCGCGCGTCCCCACATGCTTCCCGCAGGAGCGGAGACGCGGGAGGCCATTTACGATTGGCTGCTGACGAATGTCCGGAGATAGCTGGAAAAGCGCGGCTTCAAGTCCGCGTTCGCGCTGCGCTGAACGAGGATCATCCCAAGACGATATCTGCAGACCTTTCGCAGCCGGCGTAACATCCCAGAAGTTTCGCATCGTCGGACGGGCGCCCGGGGAGGCGCGACGAAAAAAGCCCCGTCAAACCTTGGCGTCGAGCCCGATGTCCAGGATCGGCGCGCTGTGCGTGAGCCACCCGACGGAGATGAGGTCGACGCCGGTCGCGGCAATGGCCGGCGCGGTCTCCAAAGTGACCCGGCCCGACGCCTCGCTGATCGCCCGCCCGCCGATCATCGTCACGGCGCGGCGCAAGTCGTCGAGCGACATGTTGTCGAGCAGCACCGCGTCGACGCTGGCGCCGAGCGCCTCTTCGAGTTGGGCGAGTGTGTCGACCTCGACCTCGATCTTGACCATATGTCCGACACGGGCGCGGACTCTCCGGATCGCCTCCGCGACGCCGCCGGCGATAGCGACGTGATTGTCCTTGATCAGCGCCGCATCGTCGAGGCCGAAGCGATGATTGGTCCCGCCGCCCGCCCTGACCGCGTATTTCTCGAGCGAGCGCAGGAGCGGCGTCGTCTTGCGCGTGCAGACGATGCGAGCGTTGGTATGCGCGACCGAGGCGACCAGCGCCGCGGTCGCGCTGGCAATTCCGCTGAGCCGGCTCACGAAATTGAGCGCCACCCGTTCGGCGGACAACAGGCCTCGCGCCGGCCCTTCGATCCTCGCCAAGGCGGCGCCTGGCGCGACGCGCGCGCCGTCGCAGAGAACCGGCGTGAAGCGGATCGCCGGGTCGATCAGGCGGAAGGCGAGCGCGGCCACTTCGAGGCCGGCGACGACGCCTTCCTGCCGCGAAGCCATGAGGGCGGCGGCGTTGCGGTCGGCCGGCGCGATGGCGTCGGTCGTGATGTCGCCGGCGCGGCCCAGGTCTTCGATGAGCGCCTGGCGGACGATGGGCTCGACGAGAAGCGCGGGCAGCGGCGTCAAAGGCATCGTTCAGGCTCGTTTGGCGAATTTGTCAGGCGCGACCGCCGACGCCTCGGCGAGGGCCTCGGCGAGCGTGATCCGCGATCGGCGCGGCTCGGCCGGGGGGTTCGGAAAGTCGAGGCGGCAATGCGCGCCGGCGCTGTACTCGCTGCGGAGCGCCGCGATCACGATGACGAGCGCCATGGCGGCGGGGTCGGCCGCCGGACCGGGCGAGCGCGCGAGCGCGGCCAGCGGCCCGACCGCTCTGCGCAGCCCCTCGCCCTCGCGCATCACTCCCGCCACGGGCGACAGAATCGGGCGCACGGCGGCAGGATCGGGTTGCAGGCGCCCGTCTTTCGACGGGCCATGGAGCGCGGCTATAGATCGGCTCGTCGGCGCGGGCGACAGCGCCGGCGCGCCGTCGATCGATCGGGCGACGATCGCGCCGAACACGGCGGCTTCGCTGAGCGAGTTGCTCGCCAGGCGATTGGCGCCGTGCAACCCGGTGCAGGCCGCCTCGCCGCAGGCCCAGAGCCCTGTCACGGAACTGCGCCCCTCGGCGTCCACCCAGACGCCGCCCATATGATAGTGCTGCGCGGGTCTGACCGGGATCGGCTCGCGAGCCGGGTCGACGCCGCCCTCGCGGCAGGCCGCCGCGATGATCGGAAAGCGCGTCGCGAAATGGGCGCCGAGCGCCGCACGCGCGTCGAGGAACACGCGGTGGCCTGCCGCGCGTCGCCGCCAGATCGCGCGCGCCACCACGTCGCGCGGGGCCAGTTCCGCGCCGCGGACGCCAGCCATGAACCGCTCGCCCGTCTCGTCGATCAGCGTTGCGCCCTCGCCTCGCACGGCTTCACTGACGAGCGGCGCCGGCCTCAACGCGACGTCGAGCGCGGTCGGATGGAATTGCACGAAGTGCATGTCACGGAGCGCGGCGCCGGCGCGCGCGGCGAGCGCCACGCCCTGCCCGAAGCTGCCGCGCGGATTTGTGCTGTCCTCGAAGAGGCCGCCGATCCCGCCGGTCGCGATCACGACCGCGTTCGTCGCGAACAGCGCCGGCCCGGATGGCCCGGCCGCGATGAGACCGCGGATGGAATTGTCCTCGACGAAGAGGCGGCGCGCTTCGAAGCCTTCGAGAATCTCGATCGAAGGCATCGCCCGCGCCGCGGCGGCAAGCGCGCGCATGAGCTCGCGTCCGGCGCCGTCGCCGCCCGCGTGGACGATTCGCGCGCGGCTGTGCGCCGCCTCGAGCCCGAGCGCGAAGCCGCCGTCCCTCACACGGTCGAAGCGCACGCCGAGCCGGGCCAGCCTCTCGATCGCGGCGGGGGCCGCGCACGTGAAGCGGCCGACGACGCCCGAGTCGCTGAAGCCGTCGCCCGCCGCGAGCGTATCGGCGGCGTGCAAAGCCGGGCCGTCGTTGGCGCCCATCGCGGCGGCGAGGCCGCCCTGCGCCCACAGCGTGGAGCCCTCGGCGCCGAGGGGCCCCTTGGACAACACGACGACCGGCCGGGGCGCGAGCTCCAGCGCCGTCATCAGGCCCGCGACTCCAGCGCCGACGATGATGACGCGCCCGCGCAGCGACAGAATTTCGGCGCTCATAGGGCCAGCATCCGCTCGACAGCGCGGCGCGCCGGCGCGGCCACGGTCGGATCGATCGTCACCTCGCCCTCGAGGGTCTCCAGCGCATGACGGATCTTGGAGAGCGTGATGCGCTTCATGTGCGGGCAGAGCCCGCATGGGCGCACGAACTCGACGTCGGGATAGTTGACCGCGACATTGTCGCTCATCGAGCATTCGGTCACTAGCGCGACCCGCGCCGGGCGCTTGGCGCCGACGTAGCCGATCATCTCGGCGGTCGAGCCCGAGAAATCGGACTCGGCCAGCACCTCCGGCGGGCATTCGGGATGGGCGAGCACGACCGCCCCCGGGTAGGCCTCGCGCAGCTCGCGGATGTCGGCGGCGGTGAATTGCTCGTGCACCTCGCAGCGCCCGCGCCAGGCGATGATCTCGACCTTGGTCTGCGCCGCGACGTTCCGGGCGAGGTACTCGTCCGGCGTCATGATCACGCGCGGCGCGCCGAGCGACTCCACGACCTTCACCGCGTTGGCCGACGTGCAGCAGATGTCGGACGCGGCCTTCACCGCGGCCGAGGTGTTGACGTAGGTGACGACCGGCGCGCCAGGATAGCTTTCGCGCAGGAGTTGAATGTCGTCGGCGTCAATCGACTCGGCGAGCGAGCAGCCGGCCTCGGCATCGGGAATCAGCACCGTCTTCGACGGATTGAGGAGCTTGGCGGTCTCCGCCATGAAATGCACGCCCGCCATCACGATCACGCGCGCATCCCCCTTCGCCGCCTCGCGCGCCAGCGCCAGGCTGTCGCCCACGACATCGGCGACGCAATGGAAGATCTCGGGTGTCTGGTAGTTGTGCGCCAGGATGATCGCCTCGCGCTCCCGCTTGAGGCTCAGGATCGCCTCGATGTCGGCCTCGAAGGCCGGCCATTCGATCGGAGGGATGACGCGGCTCACTCGCTCATAAAGGCGGCTCGCCGGCTTCGGGAGGTCCACGACGGTCATGGTTTATACTCATGTTGAGCATATCATGGGATATTCTTAGCATGAGAATAAGCGATGTCAAGCCCGGATGAGCGGCAACTTTGTGCCGACGGCGGCGCGCTCCTCGCGCACCGCGGAGCGGAAACGGAAAGCCTTGGCCGGCCGCCCGCCGGTTTCCGCCACCGTCTCGCCGGTGTCCTCGACAAGCTGCTGCTGCTCGATCAGTCGGCGGAAATTGGATTTGTGCACGGAGAGCCCGGCGATCGCCTCGACGCAGCGCTGCAATTGCAAGAGCGTGAAGGCGGGCGGCATCAGCTCGAAGACGACGGGGTTGTATTTGATCTTCGCCCTGACCCGCGCGATGCCGGTCGCGAGGATGCGGCGATGGTCGCCGATCATCGGCAGGCCGAGCGCCGGGCTCTTGTGATCCCGCTTCGCACGCTGCGCCTCGGCAATGAGTCCGGCCTCGAAGAGAAGCTCGTAGCGCTGCAGAACGAGCTCCTCGTTCCAGCTCCGCCCGCCGAGTCCGAAAGCGATCGCCGCGCGCGTCCTGCGCCGGGCGCGGTCCGCTCCGCTCTCGATCCAGCGCTCGAGCGCCGGAGCGATCGTATCCGCGATCAGCGCCGGCGCGCCGCCGCGATGATCCTCCCAGGGGAAGTAATCGTACCACGGCCGCCACGCGGCGTGCGGCGCTGCAGGCTCCGCGCGGGTGAGGCCGAGATAGCTGATCGAGATTCTTCGCGCGCCGTCCTCCTCGGCCGAGCGATCGGAATCGGCGAAAGTGTAGAGCTGCTCGACATAGCCGAGCGGATGGCGCGTCTGTCGCTCGACCCAGGCGCGCACGCCCGATTGCAGCGACCGGTGCCCGACCGCGAAGGGCCCCGAAGGCAAGGCCCGCCCGTCGTCGATCGTCATCGCCAGAGGAGAACCGTCGGCGACGGCGACCAAAACCGCGATCAGCTCGACCGCGATCGAAAGCGCGGCCGTCTCGCGCGCCTCCACCCCTGCCTGCACCGTCATTCTTCGTCCATCGATCGCCTGCCGCGATGTCATTTAGCGGATAACGAATCCCGGCCGTCCACGCGGTAATGCCGCATGTCGGGCGGATGGGTCTCGATCATGCGGCAATGGCCTTGAAAGGCTTGATCTTGGCGATCTCTTTCGCAGAGCGGCGTTTGGCCTCGAGCATGTCAAAAGCATTTTGCAGCCGCAGAAAATAGCCTTCCGACAGTCCGAAGAACCGGCAGAGGCGCAGATCGGTATCGGCCGTTACGCTGCGCGCGCCAGCGACGATGGAGTGAATGCGGTTCGGCGGGACGCCAACGGCATGCGCAAGCCGGTTCTGGCTGAGGCCGGTCGGCTCCAGAAACTCGTGCTTGAGGATATCGCCCGGATGAGGGTTTCGCAGCGCGGTCATCTTTGCCTCTCAGTGATAGTCAACGATCTCGACATCGTGCACCTCGCCGTCGAACCAACGAAAGCAGATGCGCCACTGGTCGTTGATCCGAATGCTCCACTGGCCTGTTCGATCCCCTTTCAGAGCTTCCAATTGGTTGCCCGGCGGATTGCGCAGGTCCTCCAAGGTGAGCGAAGCATCGAGCTGGCGCAATTTGCGCAAGGCGCGATCCCGGACGTCGGCCGGAAACTTGCGGCTCTGCTGGCCCCGCCAGATTCGCTCGGTCTCTTTGTTGCGAAACGAGCGAATCATGATTCGATATGCGGGACGTACCAAGTATCGCAAGCCGCGTCAATCCGGCGGCTATCATCGGGTGTCCAGCGCTGGCCATGCGCCCAGGCACCGCCGGCCGCCATCTCGCGCCATTCGCCGGCACATGGGCAACCGCGACCCCGACTATTTGCTATCTTCTTCAGAAACATGCTCCGGCCGAAATCCACTTGAAAGCGTCCAGAGCCAGCGCTTCCGAAAGGGCGGCCGGTGCGATATTGCATGCACCAATGCCTCTCGAACTCACTGACTTCGACCAAGAGATCCTGGATGGGGCGCATGGCGGCGCTGCGGCTTTCGCCATGCGGCTGCTCATGCGCTTCGCCGAGGCGGTCGCCGCGGAGCGTTTCCTCGACATCGAGGCGGCGCATGTCGACGGCTGTCTTTATCTCGGACGCGCCAGCCTCGATTTCGTCGAGCGGATGGCCGGTCTCGGAGGCAAGGTCCGCGTGCCGACCAGCCTCAATGTCGGCTCGCTCGACCTGATCCATCCCGAGCTTTTCCTTGGTGCGGACGAAATCCGCAAGGCCGGGGCGCGGCTCATGCAGGCGCATGTCGAGCTCGGCTGCGCGCCGACCTTCACCTGCGCCCCCTACCAAAGCGTCTACCGGCCGCGCTTCGGCGCGCAGATCGCCTGGGGCGAATCGAACGCGATCGTCTTCGCCAATTCCGTCATCGGCGCCAGGACCAACCGCTATGGCGACTTCATCGATCTCTGCTGCGCGATGACCGGACGGGCGCCGGCTTATGGGTTGCACTTGAGCGAAAACCGCTTCGCCAGCGCGCTCGTCGAGATCGAGGGCGTTCCGGACGGGTGGGAGGCGGAGCGCGTCTGCGTCGCGGTCGGCCACGCCATCGGGCGGCGATGCGAAAACCTTGTTCCGGCGATCGTCGGACTGCCGGCCGAGACGAACGAGGACAATCTGAAGGCGCTCGGCGCCGCCGCGGCCTCATCCGGCGCAGTCGCCCTGTTTCACGCCGTCGGCCTGACCCCGGAAGCGCCGGACATCGGGACGGCGAGCGGCGGCATCGAGCCGCAAATGGTCCTCAGGCTCAGCGCTGACGATCTCGCCGAGGCGGCGCGTTCGCTCTCCAATGCGCCGGACGGCGCGCCGCTCGCCGCGGTCACGCTCGGGACGCCGCATTTTTCGATTGCCGAATTCGCCCGCCTGACGCCGCTGCTGCAAGGCAAGAAGCCGCGCGTAGGAATCTGGATCAATACGAGCCGCGCGACCCGCGAAGAGCTTCGCGCCCGCGGATGGGACAAGACGCTGGCGGCCGCCGGCGTGACGCTCGTCGTCGACACCTGCATCTATGTCACGACGCTGACGCCGCGAGGAGCAGGCGTCATGATGACCAATTCTGGCAAATGCGCCTATTACGCGCCCGGCAATCTCGGCGTCGACGTCGCCTACGGCTCGCTCGCCGAATGCGTCGCCTCGGCGCGCGCCGGCAAGGTGGTGCGTCTGTGAGCGGAAGCGTGGTCGGCGCGGTTGCGCTCTCTTCCGGCGCGGCGTCCGGAGCGCCGCTGCGGCTCGATGAGCCGCTCAGCTTCTGGGGCGGCCTCGATTTGGCGACGGGCCGCATCGTCGACCGCTGGCATCCGCAGAGTGGCGCGAGTGTCATGGGCCGGGTAATGATGATGCCTTGCTGCCGCGGATCGAGCTCGGGAAGCGCCGCGCTCGCAGAAGCCATCCGCGCCGGCGTCGGACCGGCGGCGATCCTGCTGCTCGAGCGCGATCCGATCGTCATCGTCGGCGCCATGGTCGCCGCCGAGCTCTACGGCCGCGCGTGCGCGGTCGCGCTCGCGCGCGCGGAGGACTGGGATCGCCTGGCCGCCGCGACCCGGCTGACGGTCGAAGCGGGGCCTGGCGGCGCGACGGTGGTTGTCGAGGCGTAGGTCCGGCTTCGTGTAGGGCGCGCTCGATGAGCGCGCCGAGGGGGTTGGCGACCCGGCGCTACGGCTGCGGTGTTCACACATCTCAGCTCGCCGCGCGGATCCTTCCCCAGCTCGGCTGGGGAAGAGCCTGCCCAGGGCGCAGATTCGGGTGGCGCGGAGCGCCGGATGGGGTACGGCCCGCCGCTTCGAGCGCGAGCCGGTCCGCACGAACGGCGTCACACCTGCTTGCTTTCTCCTTCCGCGGCTGAGTTCCTCAATTCCAGCTCACCGTATCGCTCAGCGAGAGCGGCCCCGAAGACGGCACGGCGATCGCGCGGTTTCCGTTGCAATTGCTGCTGTCGGGATAGCATTCCCAGGTGACGCCGCCGTCCGGGTTCTTGCGGTAGTATTTGTACTGGACGGCGCCGCCGACGGCGAGGTTGATCGCGTTCTTCCACACCGGATAGCTGGCCGAATCGAGAGGAAGGCCGAGGTTGGTGTTCCAATTGCCGAGCGCGCTCGCGTCGCCCGTCACATACATAGTTTGGCCCCACTGCGTCGCCGCATTGACGTTGATGTCGACTTCGACCTCGCCGGGCGCGGGCGGCAGAACGCAGGCAAAGTACCTCGAGCAGACGGCCTGCGGGATATCGAGCGCCTTGCTGGCGGCGATATCGGCCAAGAGGGTGATGTATTCGCCCTGCGCCCAATTGAGCGGCGTCATGGAGCCGGTGACGCCGCCGGACGTGTCGCCCGCGGGAAGCGCGACGCTCCACCCGGCGGAAGTGTCGGCGTCCGCGGGCAGGGTGACGGTCGGGCCAAAAATCTGCTCGGAGATGAAGCCCTGCGGCGTCGAGAACGCCTTCAACGCCGCCAGATAAGGCGCCCCAGCCGCGCCGCTCCCGCTCGCCGCGATCGCATAATTGCCGCGCTCGGCGTCGAAGATCGGCCACAACCTGCCGCGCCCCCGCACGCCGTCGAAAGGACCGCCCGCGTTGGTTTCTCCGTAACCGTCGAAATTATAGCGGAACCAGGCGGGACTCCCGCCGATCGTCTGCTCGATGACGGTGTCGTAGGCGGCAAGGCTGCTCGTGATGGTCGGGTCGTTCGGCCGTTTCACGCCCATTCGCACGAGCTCGAGAAACCCGCCGTCGATGATGTCGATCGCGCGATGGGCGCCCCCGTTGTTGCCGATCTCGACCATCATGCCCGGATTGGGATTGCTGGTCGGATTCCAGCCGCCGGGAGCCGGGCCGCCTTGGGCCGGGGACGTGTTGATGCGCATGTACATCGAGGTCTTGTTGCAATTCCAATTGACGTTCGGGCAGCCTTGGGTCGTGTAGGTCCAGCCGGTCACGTTCTGCTGCCAAGTGTCGGCGGCGCTGAGCCAGTTCGCCGCATCGGCGGCGTCGTTGTTTTCGAGAGCGATCCGAGCGGCGTCGACCAGCCCGGCGATCTCGGCGGCGATGGTCGAGGGCGAATAGCCGCTGGTTTCCTCCCAGCGCTCCTCCTGCGTCCACGGGCCGTTATTGAAGATGTAGTTGGCGGTCAATCGGATCTTCGGCCACAACGTATTATAGACCGTGGCGCCCAGGCGGTAGGCGAGAATGATCGGCATCGCCTGCTCGTCCATCTGCGTGGCGTTCCAGTTCGGCGTCCCGTTCACGAAGGCGTTTTGCGGGAAGCGGCCGGTCGTCTGGTCCATGTCGACGTTGAAGAGCCAATTCGCCGCGCTTGCGGCCGAGGCGGCGTCTCCGGCCGTGATGAGGGCGTTGGCGAATTTGTACATGTCGCGCGGCCAGACGAGATGGTAGCCGCCCGGATCATTGTCGCCTTCGGCGAAGCCCCAAGGAGTCCCGATCCCGGCGACCATCGCGCCGTTCGTCTTGTCCTGCATGGTCTTCAAGGTCATCGCCGACAGAGTGTACTGGTCGTCGGCCGTCCCGTTCTGGGTGCTGAGCCCGGCGGCGTAGTCGTGCCAGGCGCCGTCGTAGAGGCTTTGCTGAGCGGCGACGTCCTCGCCGAGCGTGGCGCCGGCGGCGGCGATCGCGTCGGCTTGCGTTCCTCCAAAGCCGACAGCCACCGTGAAGGCGATGCTGCTCGAGGGATTGCCCGCCGTGTCGAGCCAGCCCATCTGGGCGACATTGCCGTTCGGCGCGGAGCCATAGGCCCACCGCATCGTAAAAGGGCTCGGATTGTTCACGATGAGATCCTGCCAGCCGTCGTTCACTCCGGTATAGCCGTTCGACGCCATGGCGACGCCGTTCTGCACGGTCCAGGCGAGGGAAGCGCCGAGAGCGGAGAATTCGGAGCCGTCGCCGCTGCCCGCGGCGAGGTAGGTCTTGCCGCCCGAGGCCACCGTCAACGCGCTATTGTTCGCCGCGACGTTCTTCAAATAGGGCTTGTAGAGAAGATAGAGGTTGAAATCGCCGACCGTCCTGCCGTTGAGAGCCTCGAAGGTCGTCTCTTGAATCAGCGTGCTGTTGGAAGGATCGGCGAAGATGGTCTTGCTGATCCGCCAGTCGTGGCCGGCGTTGCTTGTCACCGCCTGCCAGCGCATGGACCGGGGGTCGGGCCGGGTGACCGTAAAACTCTGGTTCTTCTCCTCGTCGAGAAAGGTCCTCGCCGCGTCGCCGACCAGGAATTCCATGTTCGACGCGGC